>NZ_JACJES010000002.1:14665-494663 GCF_014164175.1 Pseudoalteromonas sp. SG44-5
AGCGGGGCATTAGCTCAGTTGGTAGAGCAGTTGACTTTTAATCAATTGGTCGATGGTTCAAATCCATCATGCCCCACCATTCTATGAGCAGTGAAAGTAAAGTATTAGTCGGCGGATTTACGCAATCAACTAACTAGCAGCCTTGCTAATTAGTTATCAAAGGGGGGCATTAGCTCAGTTGGTAGAGCAGTTGACTTTTAATCAATTGGTCGATGGTTCAAATCCATCATGCCCCACCATTTTTAGACAATCCCTTCTTAATAGCGTCTTTTTAAAACTTCAACTTTTTATTTATAAACACCTTGAGCAGATAGCTGTTATTTAGCTTTATATTCTCGTATAATTCATCGTAATTAATGCAATATAGATGAAGTGGTCGAGAACATGAGTCTAGCTCAAACTATTATGCCTGAAGGCTATATTTTCCCTCCTAAGCCAGCACCGTTAACACAAAACGAACAAGGCGAATACAAAGCACGTATAAAGCAACTACTGCAAGAAAAAAATGCCGTATTAGTTGCCCATTACTATACCGATCCTGAAATACAAGCACTAGCCGAAGAAACCGGCGGCTGCGTTGCCGACTCGCTAGAAATGGCGCGTTTTGGTACACGCCACGATGCCGACATGATCATTGTAGCGGGTGTGCGTTTTATGGGTGAAACCGCAAAAATATTAACGCCTAACAAAACCGTGGTTATGCCAACGCTCGAAGCGACTTGTTCGTTAGACATAGGTTGCCCGGTAGATGAATTCTCAGCGTTTTGCGATCAGCACCCCGACCGCACAGTAGTAGTGTATGCAAATACTTCTACCGCAGTAAAAGCGCGTGCAGATTGGATTGTAACCTCATCGTGTGCACTGGAAATTGTTGAGCACTTAGATGAACTAGGTGAAAAAATAATTTGGGGCCCAGACAAGCACCTAGGTAGCTATATTCAAAAGAATACCGGCGCTGATATGATCATGTGGAATGGTGCATGTATCGTTCATGACGAGTTTAAAACTAAAGCTCTAAAAGACATGAAAGCGCTGCACCCAGATGCGGGCGTACTCGTACATCCAGAGTCGCCAGAGGAAATTGTTGCCCTTGCTGATGCAGTTGGTTCAACCAGCCAGTTAATAAAAGCAGCGCAAACAATGAGCAACAAAAAGTTTATTGTAGCAACTGACCGCGGTATTTTTTATAAAATGCAGCAACTATGCCCAGACAAAGAATTCTTCGCCGCTCCAACAGCCGGTGAAGGCGCTTCATGTAAAACATGTGCGCATTGCCCTTGGATGGCAATGAACGGCTTAAAAGCGATTGAAGAAGCTCTGATAGACCCCAAAGGTAAAGAAGTGTTTGTTGACATGGGCTTACGCGAAGGCGCACTTAAATCACTTAACCGCATGCTTGATTTTACCGCCACAATGGCAAAGTAAAGTTAACGAATATAAAAACGCACGTTAAGTTAACGCTTAAAAAACGGTTATGCCACCCGCATAGCCGTTTTTTGTGCACAGCATAAAAAATATGAATGATAAGTGAGCAGTTAAAAGCTCAAAACTAAAAATGCCTTGCACCTATGGCAGCTATTTCATACTATAGCGCGCTTGTTGCACTACCTAGTATGTAGCAACGCCGTGGAGGGATGGCTGAGTGGCTGAAGGCGCACGCCTGGAAAGTGTGTTTAGGTTAATCCCTAACGAGGGTTCGAATCCCTCTCCCTCCACCATTATTCAATATCAGGACGTCTCATGACGTCCTTTTTTGTGCCTGCAATAAAGTAAAATCAATGACTTAGCGTTTTACAGCGTCCTACCGCGTCTCATCAAAGCTTAAAGTTTTAGTATTCCATTTAGTATTCCTATAATAAGCTGTCATAATTAGGAATACTAAAATAGAACGGAGTTAATTTGTTATGGCCAGATCTGTAAAACAACTTACTGATACAGCGCTCAAGAAAGCAAAAACAGAAGATAAAGATTTTATTTTATCTGATGGCAACGGCCTACAAGTCAAAGTTAGAAAGAGTGGAACTAAACTCTGGAATTTTAATTACTACCATCCAATTACAAAAAAGCGTATTAACATGGTATTGGGTAAGTATCCCGCTCTATCCATTGTTAATGCACGAAAATTAGCCCAAGAAGCCAGAGAGTTGGTTGCATTAGGAACTGACCCAAAAGAGCATAGAGATGAAACTTTAGCTTTTAAACGAGCACAAGAAGAGTTAACACTAAGTAAGGTCGCTTTAGAGTGGTTTGAGGTTAAAAAGCCTGATTTTACTCAAGCTCATGGTGAAGATATTTGGCGCTCATTAAATAACCATGTTTTACCGGTTATTGGTAAATACCCAATTGGTAAAATTAACGCACCACAGGTAATAAAAATATTAAGGCCTATAGAGGCTAAAGGTACCCTAGAAACAGTTAAGCGTTTGAGCCAACGATTAAACCAAGTTATGACCTACGCAGTTAATAGTGGTTATATTCAAGCTAATCCGCTTGCTGGAATAAAAGAAACTTTTAAAAAGCCTCAAAAACAAAACATGCCTTCGTTAAAACCTGAAGAGTTGCCTGAATTGATGCAAACGCTTGCTACAGCTTCAATTAAACGTGTAACTCGCTTTTTAATTGAGTGGCAGTTACATACTCTTACACGCCCTGGTGAAGCTGCAGGTACTCGGTGGGATGAGATCGATTTTGATAATAAACTTTGGGTTATCCCAGCTGAACGTATGAAAAAGCGCAGAGAGCATGTTATTCCTTTATCAAAACAAGCTGTAGAGTTATTAGAGGCAATAAAACCAATTTCAGGGCACAGAGACTTTGTTTTTCCGTCAGACAGAAACCCGAGAAACCATATCAACAATGAAACAGCTAATATGGCTCTAAAACGCATGGGGTTTGAAGGTAGATTAGTAAGCCATGGCTTGCGCTCGCTTGGCAGCACAACATTAAATGAACATGAGTTTAATCCAGATATAATAGAAGCCGCACTTGCGCATGTAGATAAAAACCAAGTTCGTTCTGCTTATAATAGAGCTGAATACATAGAAAAACGCAGAGAGCTAATGAATTGGTGGAGCGAGCATATAGGCCGAGCATCTCAGGGTACATTGTCGGTATCAGGACATAAGCACCTTTTAAAAGTTGGTTAGAAGGGAATAAAAATAAGGATATTAAATGGCTTTAACACAAATGCTAATTATTCAGTCTCTTGAGAAATGTGATCTGGTTAGAAAGGGAGTTAGTTGGGGTGTACCAGCAACTGAGCTTAAGCATTTAACTGGGAGAATAGGGGAGTTATATGTAGCGCTGATAACTAATGGTCGTATGGCAACGGAGGTTAATCAGGCTGACTATGGTGTTGCATCAAGCCTATGGCATAACAATAGGTTAAAAAGACCGCTAGGCTGCATACAGGCGGTTATATAGGCTTGTATGCTAATACGTTAGGCTTAGTTGAACGTATAATTATTTTAAGAATCAATACCGACGAAATTCAAGTTTAAACCCTATTAGATGCGCCGTAGAAGAAGCTAAACGACTAATGAACAATGTAGCAACAGGTAAAAGCTTTATTACAATGAGCAAGTTAATAAACCCACCTGCTAAGCCACGTACTTTATTAAACCTAAAAGAAGCTATATGGCATAACTACAAATTAGTAGAGCTTGAAAACGGTACCATAGGAGTGTTTTTAAATGGCGAATTTGTAACACCAAGTAAGCTTTACTTGCTTGATATTGCTAAAGAGTTAGGGGTTTCAATTTTAAATGGCAACGGAAATCCATTTAATACAAGACAGTTGGGTTCTTTATTATTGAAAACAATTAGGTAGCTGATATACATTTGGAGCGTACATAGATAAAATCAAACTAAATGATTTACTTAACGTCAAATAAAAGGAATTAATCATGAGTCAGCAAAGAGCGCTGGAATTATTGAGGCAAGGTGTTGGCAGCCCAACAGCTAATTTTCATGAGCATCAGTGGGAATCTGTTAATGCAATTGTAAATCAACGCTGTCGTTTAATATGTGTGCAACGTACTGGTTGGGGTAAAAGTTCAGTTTACTTCATCTCAACTAAAATGATGCGTGAACAAGGCCATGGTCCTACAATTATTATTTCCCCTTTACTGGCCTTAATGCGTAATCAAATTGAATCTGCTGCTAAATATGGAGTAGCACTCGGAACCGTTAACTCATCGCAAACACGTCAACAAAACACGTTAAACAAACAACAATTGCTATCTGGCCATTTAGATGCATTAATCATTGCGCCTGAACAACTGGCAAATCAAGAGTTTGTAGATAATGTAATAATACCATCTAACCCTGGATTCTTTGTTATAGATGAAGCGCATTGTATTTCAGATTGGGGGCATGATTTTAGGCCTGATTATCGTCGTATATCAAGAGTGCTTGGTAATATTGCTGATACACCAGTTTTAGCGACAACAGCCACAGCAACTAGTCGTGTTGTTGAAGATGTTGTTGAGCAGCTAAGAGTTGCAGAGCAACAAATATATTTATTACGTGGTCAATTAACACGAGAATCTATTCACCTTCAAAATATACATCTAGATAAACGTTCAAAGCGCTTAGCTTGGCTCGCTCACAATATTCCAAAAATTGAAGGTACAGGTATAGTTTATGCGACAACAATAAATGATGCATTTTTGGTAGCTGCTTGGTTAAGAAGTTGCGGTATAGAGGCTGAAGGCTATGCAGGCTCAATTCCAGGCTTATCAACAGCTGAAAGTGCAATTAAACGAGAGCAACTAGAACAACAACTACTAAATAACGAAATTAAAGTACTAGTTAGCACATCAGCTTTAGGTATGGGCTTTGATAAAGGTGATTTAGCTTTTGTTTTTCATTACCAAAGTGCAGGATCAGTTGTAAGTTATTACCAGCAAGTTGGTCGAGCAGGACGCAGTATTGATGATGCTTATGGTGTATTACTGTCTGGCGATGAAGACGAAGAAATCCAAAACTACTTTATTAGAGAGGCCTTCCCTAAAGAAGAGCTCGTACGAGACTTACTCGCTCTACTCGAAGAAGACAGTTGTGACGGCCTTAAAAAAGCTGATTTGGAAGCACAGCTAAATTTTGCACCTATGAAAATAGAAGCTGCGCTAAAGTTTCTATTAGCTGAATACCCAACACCGATAGTTAAGGAAGGCTCTTTATACAAGCGTACGATTAATAATTACTCATTACCGACAGAAATGATCCAACGTTTATCAAATAGAAAAACAGGTGAGTGGCAAGAAATTCAAGCTTACCTTCAAAGTGACCAATGTTTAATGCAAGTATTAGCCTCTGCGCTTGACGATACCCTCGCAGCTCTATGTGGAAAATGTGCTAACTGTGATCCTGATAATGCGTTTGAAACGACATATCCTCAAGAATTAGGACAACAAGCTTTCGAATTTTTGAGTAATACCATGATTGAAATTGAACCTAAAAAACAAGTAGGTAATGGACATGCTCAAGCGGCTGAAAGATTTCCGGTGTATGACTTTGGCTATAAATTTGGCGCATTAGAACATGAGCCTGGCGCTGCACTATGTCATTGGGGAGAAGCTGGTTGGGGCGAAATAGCCGCTGCTGGTAAACGCGACCATGTTTTCGACCCTAAATTAGCCGACGCCTGTGTGAAGATGATAAACGAACGCTGGCAGCCAAATCCTATGCCTACTTGGGTAACTTATGTGCCATCGCAAAACTATCCGAATTTAGTAAAAGACTTTGCTGAGTTAGTAGCACAAAAACTTGGTTTAGAATGTGTTGAAGCTGTAGTCAAAGTAAATCAAACATTACCTCAAAAGCGCATGGAAAATAGCGATTTCCGGTGTAAAAACCTTGATGGGGCTTTCGCTGTTCAAAATGTACGTGAAGGCGAGCCAGTATTATTGATTGATGATGCTTCAGACTCAGGTTGGACATTTGCTGTTATTGCGGCATTGTTAAGGCGTGAAAGAAGTGGCCCTGTATTTCCAATGGCTGTTATGTCAACGAAATCAAATTAAAGAGTGATAAATTGAATACTCAAAACACCCAATATAACGAAAATACACAAGCAGTTTTGCTGTTATCAACTTTTTTTAGTAAGCCTAAAAAAGATGAGGCTCGCCCACTAACCGCCATAGAGTATGGCCGTTTTGCTCGTTGGCTATATGAATTTAATTACACGCCCAGTTCGTTGTTTCATCAGTTTGATGAGGTGCTATCCAAATGGAAAGATCCTAAAGGCAAAATTACCGCTGATCGCCTATCTGAGATTTTAGGTCGTAAAGCAGCTATGGGTTTAGCACTAGAAAAATGGCAACGTGCAGGTGTGTGGGTTATAACAAGGCAAGACAGCGAATATCCTCAGTTACTTAAAAAGAAACTCCGCCATATTTCACCGCCGGTATTTTTCGGTGTAGGGAATAAGGCACTACTGCAAAAAGGTGGTTTAGCTGTTATTGGCTCACGTGGTATTGATGATGTTGATGAAAAGTTTACCGAAGATATCGCCATACAAGCTGCCAACGAGAACATTAATATTGTATCTGGAGCAGCAAGAGGTGTTGATGAAACAGCTATGCTGGCTTCGCTGAATGTAGGTGGTACAGCTGTTGGCATTATGGCTGATAGCCTTTTAAAGGCGGCTACTGCCAGCAAATGGCGTAAACACCTACAAAATGAACAACTGGTGCTAATCTCAAGTTTTTATCCTGAAGCTGGTTTTAGTGTTGGTAATGCTATGGCCCGTAATAAATACATATATACCGCAGCAAATGCTGCACTAGTAGTGCGTGCTGATGAAGGCAAAGGTGGAACTTGGGCTGGAGCTAAAGAAAATAACGAAAACCAATGGGTGCCTTTATTTGTTAAACAACAATCAGACGCCAGTGGCAATATAGTGCTGTTAAATAACGGGGCTATCCCACTTGAGTTGCAATCAAGTACCGAACCTTGGCTTGCTAATACATTAGGCACAGCTCAAAATGTTGATTCAAATAACAGCCAACCTAATACCTTAAATTTATTTGAGTAATGAATATGCTAGCAAGCCAATTATTAAATGACATTAAACACCAACTCACAGCACCTATGATGCTTAGTAAATTGATGCAAGAGCATAATAAATTAATTAAACAGCTGGAATGGCTGCCAGAGCAACTGGCTTTGTTTTTAGCGGTATTACCTGAATTTACCGTAACCAAATTTGAAAGTGGTGAAACCCAAATCAGTATGGGGGAAGTTGAAGTTACCTTGGAGCTGGCACTTGAAGCTTTATTAAAAGAAGCCAACAAGCCATTGCCAACAGATAAATTAATACAGCAGTTAAAAGAATTTAAAACCAGCGGTCCACAGTTGTTGGCAATTGCGAAAAAACACCCGAATATGAATGTGTTTGGTGGCCGAGCCATTCTTTATCGAGCTTAAAACTATAAAGCTTAAAAGTAACGAGCCTAATCATAACGCTGGCAACAATTACGCAATAAAATAACGAATTTATAAGTAGACAAACATGACTGAAGAAACAAAAACGAAGAAATTAAGCAAAGCAGAGCAAGATAAGGTCGACCAAGGCGAAGCGCTAAAAGCCCAAGTACTGGCTACGCTCGAATTGCAAAACACCGCTTACGCTGCTAAAGGTTTTGATCAACAAGCTAATTTAAAGATTAGTAGCGAAGAGCAGCAAGTCAGTTTAGTTTACGGTAAAGACAATAATGGTGAGCCGACTCACCGGGTGATGTTATGGGTATTGCCAGAAGGTCATTGGCAGTTAGTCGGTGTAGATAATGTAGAAATGACTGCCATTGAAGCTGCTGGGGTATTAGATGAACATGAATTCCCTAAATTTATCCACGTAACCGATGGTAAAAACGAAAAGTTCTTTGAAATGGACTTTCCACCAATGGAAGTGGACCAAATACCCAGTGTTAATGAAATAAACAACTACAAACAAATTAAGCGTGATCCTACGTATTATTGGTCTCGTGAAATGTACCAGCGTTTGATGGATGGTTTAGATGATTTTCATGAAACCGTTTATACCAAAACCAAAGATAACGTCAGTAATAAAAACGAAATCATTGAAGAAGTGGCGAAGTTTCTATTTTTGGAAACTTTCCGTATTCACCATCCAGACCAACAGTTTAAATATGAAGATAAAGTACTTCAGTTTAAAGATGTTTTTGACTGGAAGTACATAGAAATCAACAAAGGTGATGCGGTAAAGCAAATTAAAGTTGCGTTTGATGCATTAAAAGAGCATCAAGATTATAAAGTGACCGATGATAGCGGCGAAGCTCACCCAATTTTTGATGTTGAAACTCACCTGCGCCTCGCAAAGCCAGAAAACTACTTGGCATTGATGAAGTTGATACAAGATTTACCAGGTGTATTTTTAAACAGTGAGTATCAAAAACCAAAAGATAAACGCGCCATTGTTGCCGGTAAAGAGCACCCTAATTTAGGTCATGTCGCAGCTGATGTTTTAGGCCGGGTATTTGATGTTTTTTTACGAGGAAACTTTGAGTCGAAAGGTGGTATGGGGGTTTACTTAACACCAGCGCCGGTGAAGCAATGTATGTTGCAAATGGCGATGCATGATATTTTAAAAGAATCACCTGAAATCCTTAATACTAAAGGTAAAGATGGCAAACCTGTATTTCGTTATTGCGACCCAACTTGTGGAAGTTATGGCTTTGGCTCAATCGCCCTTGGCCATATAGAACGTGCCTTAATGGAAGTGTTAGGCAAAGAAACAGCCGATGATGTGCGCCGAGATGAGCACTTTCAAGCTATGTTAGAACATAGTTTTGTCGGTGCAGATGCCGCACCGTTAATGGTAAAACTTGCCCGAGTAAATATGGCTTTGTTAGGCGCACCAAAAGCCAATATTTTTAAAACCGATAATTCTCTTACTACGCCACAATTAAAAGCAGGCAGCTTTGACCTAATTTGTACTAATCCACCATTTGGTAAAGCAAAATCAGGTGTTACAGAAATATTAGAACAATACACTACAGACTTACATGAAGCGCCAAAAGGTAAAGATTGGATTTATAAACCAACAGTTTATGGCCGTGCCTTAGGCGGCAAGCCTAATAATAAAGATCGCTGGAAACTATCAAGTAGTAATATTGATATGGCAGTGTTATTTATTGATCGCTGTATAGAGTTGCTTAAACCCGGTGGTCGCTTACTGATGGTATTGCCTGACGGTATTTTATGTAACTCAGGAGATCGTTATGTACGTGAGTACATTATGGGTAAAAAAGATGAAGAAACAGGAAAGTTTAGTGGTGGTAAAGCCATTGTAAAAGCCGTGGTATCACTGCCATCAGATACCTTTAAACTCTCAGGGACGGGGGCTAAAACTAGTATTCTATATCTTCAAAAACGCGAGGCTCACCACGAAGATGAAAATACTTTTGCTAACCAAGAACAAGGTGATGTTTTTATGGCGGTGGCTGATACCTTAGGTTATGTCGTTAAAAACAAAATTGAGGATTATTCAACGGGTGTGCCAAATGATTTGGCTGCAATTTCTGGTGCATATGCGAGAGGTGAATAATGCAAATTAATAGAGTCCCTATTTCTGAGATAAAAACAAATCGTTTAGACCCTGACTACTACAAGCCAGAATATTTAACTTCTGAAAAGGCTGTAAAGGATTTTGGTGCGTTTAATCTTGGTGATGCGGGGAAGTTATTCGCTGGTCCTTTTGGTTCTAAATTGCCGAGTAAATTGTATTTAGATGCAGGCATTCCACTTTTCCGTATTGGTAACATAGGTAATATGGAAGCAATACCTCAGAATATGGCGCACCTAGCGCCAGAAGTTCATCAAGAACTCAAAACTTCAGAGGTAGGTGCTGGCGATCTACTTATAGTTAAAGCCAGTGTGAGCGAAAAAATATGTAAGGTCCCATCAAACATAGAAAAAGCTAATATTACACAACATATTGTGGCACTTCGAGGCAAT
This sequence comes from Pseudoalteromonas sp. SG44-5, assembly GCF_014164175.1. Taxonomy (NCBI): domain Bacteria; kingdom Pseudomonadati; phylum Pseudomonadota; class Gammaproteobacteria; order Alteromonadales; family Pseudoalteromonadaceae; genus Pseudoalteromonas; species Pseudoalteromonas sp. SG44-5. The sequence goes on from NZ_JACJES010000002.1 coordinate 24,647, forward strand.
GGTAAATATAACACGGATTATTTAATGGCATTTCTATTTTCTAGATTTGGCTGTCATCAACTTTTAAGGCGCTCTTTAGGTTCTATTATTCAATACCTTGGCATTAGTGATACAAGAAATGTATCAGTCCCTGATGTCGATGATAAGGTTCAAACCTACATCGGTGATAAAGTTCACCACTCAGAGTTATTGAGAGAAATGGCTCAATCTATTGAGTCAGCAGTAAATACAGATTTGGATAGCCTACTTTCACCCTATGAACGAGAACCAAAGAAATATGCAATTACGAACATCCATGAGTTAGAAGGTAGGCTTGATCCCAGACCTTACAGAAGTCATTACAAAAGTATGGTTAATGAGATAAAAAATCATACTTACAGTGAAGTCGGTGATATAGCCAACTTAACTTCAGGGGATCCAGTTCCTAGCGAACTTTTTGGACAAGAAGGCATACCTTTAATCCGAATTAGAAATATCGGGTCAAATGATTTTATAGATTTGGATGCTTGGCTGCCTAATGACTACATAAAAAATAAGCAGCAATACAATGCGAGAGCTGGCGATATTGTTGTAGGAATGGATGGAATTTTTAGAGCTCAGTTTTTTATTGATTATGATTTACCTGCTCGCATAAACCAGCGAGTAGCAATTTTTAGATGCCATGATATTGAGCCAGAGCTGTTATGTTTTTGGTTAAATCGTATTGAAGGGCAAAATCAATTAAATCAATGGGCTGTTAAAACAACAGTAGAGCACACTAGCCTTGATTATATATCTAGAATAGTTATACCTCGATTTGATAGAACAGAAGAAAATAATCTGGCAAAGGAATTAAACACACGAAGAAGATCAACCTATCTTTCTAAAAAGTGTTCTGAAGCTTCAAAGTATATTATTGAAGCTCTAATTGAAGGAAAAATCACGGAAAGTCAGTTAATCGAAGCACAACAGGCTTTGGAAAATGGTGATAATAGTAAAGACAGAGCTATTTTAAGTAAACTTACTGACAAAGGTTATTTAGCTGATGATGGTAAACCATTGTTTTCTGACTTAGACAAACTCTATGAACTATTAGATGAGGCAAAACAAGCGGTAGATACTGGAGAGGAATCTGCTTAATGACTGCTAGCATTTCCGCCCACCTTACTGAAAAAGAAGCGCAATTACTGTTAACGCTGATTCAACAAGGGATATGTGTGAATCAGACTGAACTTGAAGTATTCCAACCGCTTGGCTTTTGGCTATTTAGTAAAGATAAAAAAACACTAATTGCTAGTAAGAAATTATTGCTGTTACGCCAGACACTTAATACCGATTTAGATGCTGTTACTGCGATTTTGGCAACGATTCCTGAATTACAAACCGCCTGGGCCAATATTGTCGCTGCACAATTAAATGATGCGGCTGCGAGAAATGATGTTCAAGTATTAAGCGAACAAATAACTAACCTTGGTGGTGGTGCTGGTTTTGTATTATCACAAGAAAAGAATGGCTCACTTAACCCAACAGAGTTTACAACACTGGAAAATTTTGTCTTCGGCCAAGGGGCTGAACAAAGTGCCAGTTATCCGAAATTATTAAGAGCCTTATCCACTGCGGCTAAGCTAATAGACGATTCAACAAAAGTTAAAGCAGAAGCAAATGAACTTTCACCAATTGATGACGGGAATGTTACCTCTCATTGGTTAGCTCAACGTTTAATTGAGTTACCACTAATCACTGAAGCTAATATAAAAAGTCACGTAACGAATGGCTATCACCTTAATGGCCTAGTACAAGCACCAAGTGTCGATTTAAACGATAAAGCAATCATTGAATGGCTAGTGACCAACCCTTGGGCTTATTTGTTAGCGCAAATTATTTATACCCAAGATATGTGGCGCAGTGAACAGGTTTCGGGTGGCTTAGCCTTAGAAGTCGACTCAAGCCAAATAAAACACTTTATGCAGCCAAATGCTATCCAAGTAGTGGTAACGACTAATACAGGTTATGAGGTTAGTTGTGGTAGTTTAGCTGAATTAATTTTACGGGTGCTTGATGCACTTGATATTCATTTACTTACACCGCTTAAACACCCACTGCAAATTGAAGCACTTAATGCTGCGATTAGCCCGGTGATTGGCTATATGATTTCTGCCAAGGTATGGCAATTTATTGAAGGCAGCAGCCAAGATATTCCGCAATATAAAACCCACAGCAGTTTTGCTCGTATTCCTACTTCACGACTTGGTACTATTAACTTTGCCAGACCGAGCAAGCATATTACTGCGGCTATTCGAGAACAGGCACAAAGCTGGGCCAATGAATTGGTAGGGCTAAAAATATGATTTATTTTAAAATACTAGAACAGCAACTAAGCCTTAAAAAGGATTTAAAGAGGAAGTGTCAATGAACAACGCAAGCTCAAATAAAAATATAAGCAATAATAATTCTTTGGGTGTTGCTGAAGCGTCAACACAGTACGCTATAGCCAATCATCATTGGCAATCAGATGGGTTATCATCTTATCCTCCGCGTGACCCTTTAGTTGGCCAAAGCCAATTTTTTAATGATTTTGAAAGCTTTATTCATTTGGTTGATAAAGAAGAAAATGAATTTACTCAAGTGTTTTCTGTGGTTGCTGAATGGGGTCGTGGTAAATCACGTTTAGGGTATGAACTTATTGCCCAAGTAAATGATGCAAGCCCGGGTTGGTATTGCCGTGATAACGCAGGTGATTTAAACCCTGTTAAGTTATTTAGAAACGATGAAGATCGTGAACAGTATTTAAGTTTGTATATCCGCTATAGCCAAATAGCTACCGAAAACCAAAACCATGAAAATTGGTTTGCTTACGGTTTATATATGGCGCTGCAACCATTGGCTAAAAATCAATTTGATGGTTCTATTCAAGCTGAAGTTGCCAAGCAATGTTTTAATCGATTAGAAGTGGAAGGCTTTGATCATCAAGAGCTTGCAAACCGTTTAGAGCTTGATAAGAATTACTCAGATCAAGATTTATATGACGATGAGTTTCTAGCGACACGATTAGTAAATGCTGCGTATGAGTATTTAAACCAGTTTGGCATTAAATACATTCTAGTGGTACTTGATGAATTAGAAACAGCCGCAGAAGCAGCCACCTATGGCTTAGAAAGTGATGATATTAAACGCCTTGATGGACGTGCAATAAGCATTGTAGGTAGTGCGATTAAAGAGGAAGATCCTCGTCGTAAATTACCTTGGCTGCGCTATGTTACCTTATGTTCACCTGCTATTGGTGATGAACTGAGAGAAGTGACCTCTTTGCGACGTCGCTTTAATTTGGTTGATTTAGAGCACAATGCTTTTTCTGATGTTAGTGATTATGTTGCCACGTTAAAAAAGGATGGTCGTTTAGCACAAGATTACATTGAAGGCGTGGTTGAAGCTGCTTATGCCATGAGTGGCGGTAACTTTGGTTGGTTTAACGTGATTATGGCAGCGGTTGATGAAAAGCTTGCCAGTATGCAGATGAGCGGTGAAGCAGTAAAAAGCATAGGCCAACTGTTTAATGCCGTTTTGAAAAGCTCAGCAAGAGTGCGTGAATACGTTTTAGATTCTGGTGCTATTCAAGCAATTAAAACTGAAAACATTGGTATTAAAGATGCTGCTCTTGAACTTCTTTATGGTCAGTTGCCTGTAAATTTAAAAACGGTTGATGAAAGCACTAAAGCATTGGTCACTACGGTTAATGAATTTGATGATGCCGTTGCTAGCTTTTATTGTTTGGTTAATTGGGACAGAGATAATTGCCGTCCGGCACTGCAAAATGCCAAGTTTGTGCGTGATAAAGCAGACTTATGGACCTTTGAAGGCATAGAGCAAAAGCTAGATTTAACTCAGTTACTGGCTAACTTAGCTACATATGCTATTCACGAAGGTAGTAATCAGTTATTGGTCCCTAATAATAGAGCCGAATTTATTCAGTTGCTGCAATTATTGTATCCCCATGGAGCCGCTGAAGATGTAGCAAGAGCCTTATGGTTGCATCACTTTGGCGATCAAGAGCAATTAACACAAGCTGCGACCCATATAGGGCCTAGTGTTAACATGCTGAACCGCTTAAATCTTAGGTATCGTCAGCAAAGCCAACAATCGCTTATTTTTAAAACGCCAGATTCTGCTAATGCGCATTTTGAAGTAATGAAAGAAGCAAGCGATAAAGCTGCTGATAAACAGTTGTCGCGTTTAACTGGTTTAATGCGAGTATTAGATAGCCATTGGCAATATGACGCGACTGATGCGGGTTTTGATAATAGTTGTGACTTAGTAAGCATTGCGACCTCGCATACGCGTAACCAGCAAGAAGTGAGCGGTTTATCTACGTGTCGAGCTTTACATTTACACCCTAAAGGTCGTTTAGTATTAGCTTATGTGAACAACGAAAAAGAGCTCAAAGCGCTTTGTTCACAAGTGACTAAGCAGTTTGCTGATGAAGGGAAATTTCCTGTTTTAGCGGTTACTTCTTCTATCGATTTAGGCAATAAGTTTAATAACCCATCAGATCCTGTGCTGCAAAAGGCGCAAGATTATTTAATGCTGTATCGTTTAAGTCATAACGAAGAGCATATTTTAGAGCAAGTGGGGATGCCACTGGCAGACTGCCAAGGTTTTACCATTGAGCGTAAAGATTTAACCTCTAAGTTTTTACAGCGCCTTGATGCATTAAATAGAAGCTTGGTTGATTCTGCCACTCATTGGCGACAAGGCCTACATGAGCGTGGCTTAATTGCTATGCCATTACGAGCGAGCAATAAACTTACGCAAAAAGAACTGGAGTTATTAGCCGATGGTTGGGCTGATTTAATTGTGCGAAGCGATGTAAAAAAATTGAGCCGTTACGATCAAACACCTCAAACTGTTGAAGATGGCGCATTGTACGATTTAGTTAGGCAATTAAAAGTACCGCAAAAAGAACTTAATGATGGTTTTGGTGAACAAGAGTGGAGTCAAATATTTTCTTCTACTGATGAAATAACGGCTCAAGCACAGTTTCCTACTTTTATATGCCGTTTATTAAAAGAGCGTTTGTTTAAGCATACTAAAATCACTTTAGAATATGCTAAACAAGCCTGGTTTTTTGGCTACAGCTGGCACACAAAGAATCCTAATGATGTATTTAAAGAGTGGATGTTGTTATTAGATAGCGCTCTATTAGTTGATCAAAGTAGTGATCCTAGCAAACCTAAAGTTCCAGTTTATTCATTAAATGAACGCAGTGCTTTTGAAGGCAGGTTAAAAGAAGCTGAGAATTGGTTAGAAAATGATTACCCAACACGTGTTAGTGAGATTGCTACCTTATTTGGAGAAGGTCGAATTAATACCTTGTTTGCGCCTAAAGGTAAAAAAGAAGTTGGGGCTAAAACTCATATGGCACAGGCAAATTTAAACAAGGCGAGTTCACTTCAATCAGAAATTAAAAGGTTAGAAGAAACTACATTACCGAGCATTGATGATTGGTTTGATTATGCCAACCAGTTAGCTACAACCAGTCAGGCCAGATATGCACATCAAAAATCTGTTGAGTGGGTATACCAAGCAGAAGGTTATCAGCAAGAATTGCAGCAAAAGCAGTTTGCTAATTTAGATTTTGAACAGGATAGCTCGCCTCTTTGGAAGCGTATTGCCAAAGCAAAATCGTTTGCCGATCAGGTTTATAAAATTGAAAAAGCAGTAACGACTCAAACCACAGCGCTTATTTCTGAAATAAAATCAGATGCTGAGAGCAAACCACCATTCCCGCAAAATATCTTCACTTTATCGTTAGATAAAATCTCTCGTATTCTTGCTGGTGCTATTAGGCCGGGGACATTGCCAGGAGAAACACCAGAGAAACAACACACTGAAGCGGGAACCTTAGGTTTCTATTTGCGTAATTTAGACGTTGAACATGCTTTAAAGCGTTTAGAACAATTAGCCCAGGAGGTTGGCTATAACATTGATAGTGAGCAGTGCTTACCACTTGAGGATATAAGTGGTGCGGTAATTTCTAGTTATGTAGATTTGAAAGCTGAGTTTTTAAAGCAACATACCCGTGCTGATGAAGCTGTTGCGGGGCTGGAAGAGGTTAAACAGTCTTTAGATAATGTACCTGCGGATTTTGCATCAATATACCCTGACGCTTTAACAAAATTAGAACAGCTCAATAAAAAGGTTAAATACGTTGCTGGCTTGTTTGATGACATTCAAGATGAAGCCGATTCGTTAAAAGATAGAATTAATTCTGATCTGCAATTAGGACAGTTCAAATTATTGCGAGAACAAGTTCCGCCACTGCTAGCTGATGTTAAAAAGCAGCTTACACAGTGGTCTGGTGATATTGCGACCTTAAAAAACTATGTGATTGGTTATCGTGAGAAATTACTTAAAAATCAGAATTGTAATTTTGATCAAGCCTTGCATGTTCTACAAACAATAAATGGTGAAGCGCAAACTCCTACGTTAACCATTAAAGAAGTAGAAAGTATGGGCTCTTTAGCGCAAGCCAAAAAAGAGCTAGACGCAAGAGAAGCCAAAGTGAAAACTAAAATAAATACTTTGCTTGATTCACATATTGTTAGCGCTGAACGCTGGGCAGTAATTGTTAATGATTTAGCTGAAGGAAAAGATCCTAATTTCACCCATGATGAAACCCAAGAGCTAGTGAACAAACAGCTGATTGTGCAAACCTATCGATTAGGCGGGGCTTAACGGTTTGACTATTAATACCTATTTAGTTGGAAAATTAGCAACTCATCGCCGTGGCAGTGTCATCGCTGATATTTTGCCGGTAGAGGTACTAGCTGATATTGAAGCGCTTCCTGATTGTGGATCATTACTGATGTTTGGCCAAAATTGGCAGAAACTGACAAGTGAACAACAAGGTGGATTTAGAGAATGGTTAGCGTTACCGGGTCGTCAGTTGCTGTTGATCCCACCATTTAACGATGGCTTGGTTTCAGCCAATTTAGATTGGCAGGTACAACTACAAAGTGAAAGTTTAGTAGGTGAAGGTTTAGCTGCTAGTTTATGTGACGAAGTTAAATATGTTTTTGAGGCTATAACTTGTCAGTTTGAGCGTTCATTAGGTCATAGTTGGCAGAATGGCTCTTTGAATACCTTGTTCTTTAAACAGCATGCTACGTCAGGCCAGTTTGCTGTTACGTCTTTACCGCTTTGGTCTTTAACTTGTTTGGATGAAATTGAAGCAGTGAAAGGTTGGTTTGAAGCATTATTTAATTTTGCTGGCATTGCTAAAGTAAGCGAACAGGATTCAACTAGTGAAAAGGAACAACTAATTTTACAAGATGCGCATCATGTATTGCTTTGTTGTGCTTATGGTAAAAGCTTTGAGTTAGGCACACAGTTGATAGAGAGAGTGAAGCGGCTAGCTTTATTTAATGTTAATGATGAAAGTTTAATTAATGCGTTAACTGATATTGAAACGCACCAATTATTTACAGACGGGAGTTTAAGCCAGTCAGGTGAGGATACCTTAATGGCAAGCCCGTATAAGCTTTATGCTGATGAATTAAAAAGGATGGCTCCATGAGTAGTTTAGGTACAACTAATCGTAGTTTGGCACAAACATTAGCAGTGCAAACTCAGTTGCATATGCCAGGCACTGTTGGTCGCCTTTTACAGCAAATAAGGGATTTAGAGCAGTTAGCGCCTTTATTTGTCTCAGCAGGTTTAGTTAAACCGATTGAACGGCCTAACCCGCTAAATATTAAAGTTGCAGGTATTGCGACCCGTAGCGCTACACAAAAAACGTTAGGTGGCTTTTTATACGCGAGTGCTGCGGTGAGCCTTGAACTGACGATAAAAGATAATGCTGTGGCGACATCAGGGCAAAATAGTACTACAGAACTTGATGATATTGATTTTGTAAACCAGTCAAAGCGATTAGCTCTAATTCAAATAAAACAAGCCTACCAACTTGCTGAGCAACGATTACTCAATGGTGAACCTGTTGATTTAATATTGCTCGATTGTCCGTTGTTTCTTGGCCGCGATATGGCTCCCTTAAAGGATGCACCCGAGCATACCGAATATCGTAAAACTTATGATGATACCTTAGCTGTAATTGATCAGTTTTGGTTAACCCATAAAGAAAATCTTTATCCTTGGAACAAAGAAGGACCTATATTAGCTGGTATTGCTTCTGAAAAATTTGGCGCGATTTTATACATTGCTAAACAAGATTTAAGAACCCCTGATGGACTTTCTCAATTACTTGCCAGTGAAGATATAGACCAACAAGCAGCGGGTAATATTTTGTCTCACTTAAAAGGCCTCTCAAGTATTGGTGAACAGCGCTTTATAAATGGTATTTTAAGTAGTTTTACTCGAACAGCAGCTTTTAGAATTGCAGAGAATCAAGACCGTATGGAGCCTAAACAGGCAGCCGAAAATGGTTTAGTTGGTTTTCATTTTAAAGGTGGTAATAGTACCGGTATTCGCCTAGTTCAATTAGCAGGTGATGAGCCAGACTGGGATTCACAGGCATTAGATGTTTTGTGTGGTCAATTAATGTGTTTAATGGCTGTTGGTGGACAAAGGGCTTACCCGCTGCCAATACAGTTGGCCCAACAAGAATTGAAACAATTAGACCAGTTTGTGAAGTTTTATAAATCAAATATTCAGTCAGCACTAAAATCAAGAGAAGTTGAAGATGTTTGGTTATCAGATTTAGATGGAGAATTATAATGAAGCACCAAGTTTTAGGGACATTAGTAGGTAATACCGGCGAGCCGCACAATTTACACATGGTATTAAACAGTTCGTTTTCAGGAAGAAGAGGTGAGTTTGTTAGGATTCGACATCAAGAGCGTCAGGATGAGCCTGTAACTCATGTACTTGGCCGTATTGTTTCGATTCAACGAACAAATATGTTGTTTAACTCTGGTTTTGGTAACTCTGTATCTGAGCTTGAGTTATTGCCTGGTGCTGAAATTACTGGTGAGCATGTGTACGCGACTATTGATTTAGTAGGTTATAAAGATGCAACAACTAACCAAATTAAAATACCACGTAGGCCACTTGATCCAGGTTCAAAAGTTGAGACTGTTGATTATCAATTCTTAAGTGACTTCTATGAATTTAATGAGCAAAACAGCTTACATATTGGTAATTTGGTTGGTTATGAGCATGGTGAAAATACAGTTCCAGTCTATTTAGATGTAAATAAACTAGTTACTGAGCATATGGCTATTCTAGCGATGACTGGCTCTGGTAAATCTTACACTGTAGGCCGAATAATTGAACGTTTGGTTGCGTTAAATAATGGCACTGTTGTTGTATTTGATCCCCATGGTGAATATGGCAGAGCGCTACAAGGCGGTAACTTACAATTTGGCGATCATTTTGATACTGAAGATGAACGCGATAAAAAATCTTTACCAGAAATTAAGCACATGATGGAAAAGCTACAAGCTTCAAATGCTGGTATTCAAATATATACACCGCAAATGGATAACTTCCGTCAAAAGTATGCAAATAAAAACAAGGTATTAGCTCTTCAGTTTGATAAGTTTGAAATGGATGATATTTCAGAAATATTACCTGGGTTAACAGAGCCACAACAACGAGTATTAGATGTAGCAATTCGTTATTGGCGTACAGTGGAAACTGTTGAACCTAGGGATATAAATAAACTGAGATTCTTCTTAGGTGATGGTATTGAAGAAGTTAAGAAGTGGGATGATTTAAGTAGTGCTGAAGCACAAGCATTAAATGGTCGTTCTGCTGCTGTTGCTTCAATGAAGCTATCTCGCGTTTTAAATGAAGCACAAAGTTTCTATTCATCTGACTTAAGTGGGCCAACTGATATCTATGAAATGATTGGTCGCCCGAGTGATAAAAAAGGTCGTTTAGTTGTCATTGATTTACAAGGTTTAAGTGATACCGCTAAGCAAGTTATTTGTGGTTTGCTTTCAAGTGAAATATTAAGAGCAGCCTCAAGCAAAACAGATAAAACACGTCCAAGCTTCTTAGTTTATGAAGAAGGGCATAACTTTGCTCCAGCTGGTGGTAAAGCAGTTAGCCACAGGATCATTAAAAAAATTGCCGGTGAGGGGCGTAAATTTGGTGTTGGTTTTGGCATTGTTAGTCAACGACCATCAAAGCTCGATGCCGATGTAACATCGCAATGTAATACGTTGATCACAATGCGCCTTAAGAACCCTGACGATCAACGGTTTATTACTAAAGCATCAGATATGGTAAGTAAAGCCGACTTAGAAGAGCTACCTAGTCTATCAACTGGTGAAGCCTTGATTTGTGGTCGCTCCATACCTGCACCATTATTAGTTAAAGTTGGTTCTAAAGCCTTAGTACATGGTGGCGAGTCGCCTGAAGTATTAAATGTTTGGGGTACTTTTAGTGAATAACTCACTTCAAGAAAAAGTATTAAAGACAATTGAAAATAGCGAATTCGTTAAACACGCATTTCCAATGATGAGTGATTGGGGAATAAAAGATGATGATACGCTTATTCACAGCTTAGGTTGTAGTTATTGGATGGAGCTGGGGCATCACCTTGGCTTTTCCGGTGTTGTAGAAGTTCCAGCTCCTTTAACTTATGCCATAACAAGTAATCATGATGTTCGCTCAGATGCTGTTTGGTTTGATAAACAAACACAAAAACCTAATTTGGTTGTAGAGTTTGAACGCTACTCAGGTACAAATTCAGATCAAAAAAAGTTAATAGATAAAGTTAAGAATTTATTGCTAGCCCACAGGCGTTGGCAGTTACAACCTGAATTTGTGGTTCTTGCTTACTGGACCAATGGCTTAAAAACATTACCTGATAATAAAAACTTGAAAACAATATTTGAGCAAGGTTTTAAATTATCAAACGGCGAATTTGTTGAAGGCTGTGATACTAGACAGTTGCTGGTATTAAACTTTGTATTTCAAAGTGACAAGCAAGGTACGCATCGGTTAGTCGATGTAATTAAGAGAGGGTAAAGTGGCGAAATCAAAACATTATTTTATGCCTAGTAGTGATATGAAACTAGGTGATCGCTATTTATTAATCGAGCAATTAGGTGATGGCACCCATGGTTGGGTATGGAGTGCACAGCGATTAGAAGACAATGAAATTGTTGCCGTTAAAATACCTAAGGATTGTTCTGCTTCTGATAGCAGCTTACGTGAAGGTCATGACTTATTAAATGCACAACCTCACCCAAATGTTGTACAAATATATTGGATGGGAAGAATACCGCCAGAGAGAGAATGGTATGGTATTGAAATGGAATATTTTCCTAGCAGAAGCCTTGCCCAGTTGCTGGAAGATCGCGAAAGCGGTTTTGCCAAAACCTACAAACAAATATTTCAAATTTATGAGCAAATTCTTTTAGGCGTTAAACACTTATCTGAGTTAGAAAAACCAGTATCACATGGCGACCTCAAGCCTCACAATATTTTAATTAGTGGTGATCAGGTTAAGTTGACTGACTTTGGTAGTTCTGCTTTGCCAGAAGAGATATATGCCCGTAGCAGACAAAATGGCGGTACAGTGCTTTACTCGGCACCTGAATTTGCTGATTGTTCAGAAAGAAAAGGTAGTTTTCTGGAATTAATTAGAGGTGATATGTACAGTTTGGGTGTGCTTATGTACCAACTAGTTACAGGTAGGCCGCCTCATGATACGCCAAGTGCTGTTTATAGAAACTTACCTTATCCAAAACCTAGTGAACTTAACAAGACCGTATCTAGAAAACTTGAAGATTTTATTTTCAAAGCCTTAAGTGTTAACTCAGCTGATAGGTGGGAAAACATTGATGATATGTTAGCTGATCTAAAGGTTGTACGTATTGCTCAGGCTAATTTTGAACCTACGATTGCATTGTCTGCTCATAGTTCAGAACAAGGTGATTGGTCATCATATGCTTTTAAATTAATTGAAGATGAAAAATATGTTGAAGCAGCACAAGTAGCAAGAGCTGAGTTTGATTCAAGTAAGGATTATCATGCGCTTTTAGCACAAGTAAGAGCGCTATATCGAGGTGGTAGGTACTTTGAAATAGTTGACGTATTAAGCAATAACTCAGAGTGCATATCTTTAAATGACTACTTAGGTACTGAATTTAGAGAGTTATCAGTCAATACCTATTTGAAAAACAAAGATGTGTTAAATGCCAATAAAGTGATTGAAGATATTGAAGCTAGAGGTGAATTAAACAAGCCAGAGATGTTATTAAAAAAGGCCTCTGTGTGCGGTTTGCAATCTAGGTATGACGAAGCTATCGAATTGCTTACTAATTTAAATAAACAATATCCACGAAAGCCATCAATTTTAAAACGGTTAGCGCTAGCTTATGAGCAAATAAGGCAGCCGCAAAAGGCCGTAGCTTATTTAAAGGTATATCGTAAAGTTAGTGGCGATGATCTGTGGGCTAATACTCAAATGGAAAAATTTAGGGCTTTAGGGGTTATGTGACTCAAACCAATCTAGGGAATCGATTTAACAATAATAGTATTTTAATTTCAAAGAAATATCGTTAAGCTAAAGACATCATAAAGGGGTTTAAGCCAAGTTTTGACTCTAAGTTACTGTTAGTAAAGTACGCTAAAGAATTGACATCACTTTTATTAGTCAATGATTTCTTAAAAAATTCATTGACTAATAAATACTTTCATAATAGATTGCGTTTCAAGGGCAGAGGCTTACCTGCGGTTTGTAATGTACTTCTTACAAAACAAAGCACTCAAATCGTTTTACATCACACCTACGATATACACTTCATTCTTGGACTTAGTAGCCAGAAGTACGCCGTTTAAAATATACAACGGGGCTTTAACTATTTTTTAAGGTTATAGAATGAAAAACAATACTACAGTTCCAACTACATACATCCCTTTAGAAAAATTTCATATAGTGCCAATTGCTGGTTTAACGCCAGAGAACTTAAAACACTCAGCTAAAAAAACTATTAGAGACAGAGAAAAAATCCCTCATACCACAAAGCTTAATATATTAGCTAAAAATCTAGGTATTAAAGGCGGGTTCGCTAACTACGAAAAAGAGTTTGAAGAAAAGCTTAAACCATTTATGGTAAAGCATAACCTGCATAAACGAGTTAATTTACTTGAGCATAAATACCGTGGAATGCAATTAGGCTACACGCAATTTACCCACCAGCAAGTATCAGAGAGACTGTTTTATTCAAAAGAGCAGATGCCGAGTAAGTTATTTACTGGGTACGACTTCGATTTTTCAGGCGTTCTAGCTTGGGATATGCATGATCTTTCTGAAGTATTTGCAAAGGATAAATATTTAGAGAATATTTTTATACAAAAGCTGCATATTAAGCTCTTTTGTGATGATAGCTTTGAACTTGATAAATATATCGAGGCTATGAAAGAACACTATTTTGTAGATTTTAATGAAGAGCGCTTTAAGGAGTTATTATCATTAGACCTTAATACAAAAATCCCACTTACAAAAAGGCGAACAGGAAATCTTCCCTCTATTTTTGACTTTGCTTCTAATAACTTAAATGAAGCTTCTACTCAAACCGCTGAATACGAAGAAGTGATGGTAAGCATTTTAGATCTTATAATTATTAGTAATATGTTTGAGATTGGTGGTTGCTATAATTTACTTGGTAACAACCTCACAGAACTCTACGACCCAAGTCTTGGCTCTGAAGTTGAGGTTTATTACGAAAAAAACACCTCCCCAGATGAATCTGACGTATATATAAAATCAGCGCAATTTTTACAAAAGACATTAAATCAAAGGTTTCAACAGTCAAATAAGGGATGGGTAAATGTAATTCCTTATAACGAGAACCTTATATTCCTCTCTGACGATAACGGTAATTTTGACTTTGTCATAAAAAACCAAAGAGATAAGGTTTTTACACATCAAATTTACGGTGATTACCTAAAGCGAGCTGATATACCAAGCTTTATTGAAGACTATCGATTTAAGCGTTGGGAGTACTTTAACTATAAAGGTAATCGTGAATTAGACAGTCACTTAGCTGAGCAACATTATTACTCGAATGGTGGTTTAACTCAGAACTACCCAGGGCAACATGTAATATTACAAAATTATTATGAAACCTCTGGTGATTATATTACTGAAAGCCGCAGCTCGAATAAGCGCTTACATGGCTTTAAAAAGATTAAGCTAGCCGAGAAAGAGCTAATGGTTTCAGAGCTTATATCCATAGATGAACTGAATGATTTTTTACATAAAAATCATGAGTATTTTGCTACCAGAAAAGGCGACTCGTTACCCCCGTTAAATAGTGAGTGTGATAAAGATTTAGCGGCTACATGTACTTTTTATGATGTGCTGGCTTATATTAGCTGGGCAGAAAAAGAAACAAACGTACCACTAAGATTACTAGCATACGACGAGTACTTAGCTGTTAGGGATAACGACTTAGGGACAAATGCCAGCTTTAAAAGCGGTGGCTATATGACCTTTTATACACCTAACGGTAAGCAATACCCAAATCATCCGCCTTATATGAGTCAAAGTGACTTTGATGCATTAACATTACGGTTTCCTGAAGATTTAACTAATTTTGAAAAAAGTGGGTTGGAATTTATAGACTCAAACTTTTTCGCAGAATGGTTATTGGAAGGCGTAAGTATTCGCTCAGCAAGTTTAACCTCCTTTTATGGTGATGATCATGTATTGAGAGCATCTGGACCACGAGATTGTACTGGCAAATATAAAGGAGTAAAAACCGGCTTTAGACTTTGCTATGAATTAAGCCAGTAGGCTTTATTAAAGCTACCCCGCTATGGGGTAGCATTTTAAGCTGCTGTATTTATAGTGTCCCTTTTCCCAATTTTTTCACTTATCCATTCTTCAACTTCACTTTCTACCCAGGCCACAGAGTTACCACCAAGATCGACCTTCATTGGAAATCCACCAGCGCTCATAAAGCGATAAACAGTTGAACGGCTTAAGCCTGTGATATGTAAAACTTCTTTTAATTTGATTAAACGCATGGGATTTCTCCGGTTAGGTTAGTAGTACATATCCTTTCCGGGGGTAGTTATTTTTTACTGAAACGAAACAAAAGCGTTAAACATATACATCACTACTTTGCATAAACCATTAAGAGGACTTAACAATGCAAAGTAAAAAGTCACTATACGAATTTGATCATCCTGTAAGTGATGAACAAATACTTGAAGCTGCGGCTTACATAATCGCTCAGAAGCAATTTAGGCATGGGGCTTTAACATGCCCTAAAGACAGTGAAGAGTTTTTAAGGCATAAGCTGGCTTTGATTGAGCATGAGGTATTTGCAGTGCTGTTTTTAGATAGCCAAAATCGCATACTCGAATACAAAGAGTTATTTAGGGGCACTATTAACGCAGCGAGTGTTTATCCTCGAGAAGTCGTTAAAGAAGTATTAGAACGTAATGCTGCATCTGTAATACTGGCGCATAACCATCCTTCGGGTGTGAGCACGCCCTCACAAGCTGACAAGCTTATTACTACCAAATTACAGCAAGCACTTAACCTTATTGATGTTTCGATAGTTGATCACATCATCATTGGTGAAACCAGTTATTCATTTGCTGAACATGGCTTAATTTAAAGGGAGTAGGTTATGGCTATTAAAATAGAACAAGTAGCAGGTTTGAATGTACCTGAGTCATTTATTGATGTGATTGTAAATGCCATCACTAAACAAGATGAGTCGATAGGGAATGCTAGTGAGTTAACTATTAATTTTCGTGATAAAGACTACAGTGCTAAAGCTGGTGGATTTCATCCAGTCGAGGTCAGGCTAGAAAAGCGGGGTATTGGTTGGATGCTTGTATATATTACTGATTTTTCATACCAGGGCCGACCGGATTCTGAATTAGTAAAGGAGATTGATGTTTGCTTTGTGATTAAACGTGTATATCACATGCTGGTGGGCTGGTTGAGTGAACGAGAAGGCAAGGAGCTTTTAGCCTTGTTTGTGACTAACTTTGTTGAGTATTACAACACAGGTTGCTACCAGGTAACTATTACAACAGAGTAAGGAGTTGGCTATGGCTGAAGTACAAGCGATTAAGGACCTTGATACAGTTAAGTTAATTAGTTACTTGCTCGAAAAACGTTGCTCTAAGCAAATGAGCCATATTTGGAATATAGGATTGAACCTAGCATTGCGTATATCTGATTTATTGTCTGTTAAATTTACGGATATACAAAACGATAGGTTAATTATATTTGAGAGTAAAACAGGCAAGCTAGCAGAGATTAAGTTAAATCAGAAAGCATTAGCGTTTATCCATGAAGTACGTGTCACTCACCCCAACCATGTTTACTTATTTCAATCGTATCGTAATCAACAAGCTAAAAGTTCAAGACCACGGCCCTTATCACGCAGGGCTGTTACCAGAGCATTTGCGCTGGTGGGTGAAGAGCTTAATTTAAAGTTAGGTACTCACTCAATGCGTAAAACACGAGGTTACCACCTCTATCATAAAACCCAAGACATCGCCCGTGTAATGAAAATGCTCCGCCATAGCTCGGAAGCAACGACACTGCGTTACATTGGAATAACCCAGGAGGAAATCGATAAAGACTTTGAAGAGTTAGAGCTATAAATTTATTACATATAATAGGAGTAAGTTTGTTATGTCGTTAGAAAAAGCCGTTACATGCGGTGTAGTAGGAAATGAAGTATCTAAACAGATAACCGGTAGTAGTGAGCCGTCACTCGGACGAACGGCTATTGCTGTAAGCTCTGGTGCTGTAGCAGGAGCTGCTGTATCTGGTGCGATAGTAGTTGGGTTAGGTGTGGCATCTGCACCTGTTACGGTGCCATTAGCTCTTGCTAGTGGCTTGTTGGCTGGAGTAGCGAGTTTATTTGATTAGAAGTAAACAAAGAACGCATTTATGCAGTGCGTTCTTTTTTTGCTTTTGTAGCGTAAATAGCGCTTCTCGTAATGCTATTTTGGGAACTTGCCAGCCCTTATATACTAAGGGCGTAGGCTTATTTAGCTAGTTGAAGGTCTCAATAGCGCGTTAGAACTAATTATGAGAAGCACAGGTCTTAATTAGAATGTCACCTCTGACTATAACCAAAACAACGCTGCCCTAAACCATATTGTTTCGTATTAAGCTTTGCTAAATAACTAGCTCGTCTATAAAGACTGCTGTAATCCGCTGTAAAATTTGTATTGTTAGCGTCAAGGTAGTAGTGCGCATTTTTTGGTAAATGCACAAGCCGTAGCGCTTCATTAAAAGGTAAACTTAAAGCACTAGCCCATGCAGCTGTAATTCTAGTAAATAAATTGTCATTACCGATGTCAATCTTACCTGTGCAGTGATACCTATCCTTATTGAAAAGTAGTACCCAATGATAATGCTGTTTATGTGCAGTGTTTTTCTCTCTTGCCCAAATAAAACGAACACTAGAAGGGTGTGGGTTTTTACCTTCGCGCTTTTTACGTATCGCATCAGCTTTAATCTGTGCTGTAAGTGATGCAATAAAACGAGTACAAACATCATTGCTATTTAAATCAACTGTATTTGAATAATCAGGTAACCTTAAGTCAATTCTTACTGCAAAGGTTCTTTTATGTTCTGTGATAGCGTTATCCATTACTTTTTGAATAGCATCTAAGTATGGCCTAATTAACGGCTGTTCTTCTCTTGCTAGTACGCCGTACTCATTATATGAAGAATCTTCAATTATTTGGTACTGTGTTGGGTTTTTCATTCTCTTTATCCTGATAAGTATTAGTTCATATCAGGTGTATGAGTTGTAGTTTTTTAATTTGTATTTGTTGTAATAATGACTCAGTTACTAGTAACTCTAATATATATTACCAAACCGAAATTTACACTAATAAAAGCAGCTTAGTTTGTGATGGCTAATTCCATTAACGCATTGCTGATGTGTTGTCTAGCGTATTCATAATTGCTCTGAAGTTATGACTGTCTTATAAAAGTGCGCAAAGGATTCCGGGACGCATTGAAAAACGGGGTGTTGACCAGACTCTAAAGCCGATTTAGGGTCTCTAAAATCTACGTTCATATTGGTGATTTTGACTTTATCGGTAAAATCGATAGTAGAAGAAATAACTAAATTTTCTATTGAAAAAACACCTGGAAACTTAACTTTGGTAGGGGTTCTTATGAGCTCTATATCAATGTTTTTATTTGGACAAGTCAAGCTAGTTACCCATGAAAAGTACTCTTGTTTACTAGGGGGAATAGGAAGGTTCACATCATATCTATTTAGATAGAAGGTAAATAAAATATAATGAATGAGTATGTTCGCGAAACTTCCTATTAGCTCAGAGGTTAAACGCCCCTGAATAGCTGTCATGAACTCAAAGCTTGCAGGACTTAAAATCTGATTGAATGCATCTTCTTCTGAAATAGGATTAAGTTCATACTCCTTCCTAGTAAGTAAGCGTGATAAGCCGTAAGAAACTAGCTTAAACAACACATCGTCGAAGTAATCAAAAACTTGAGTTGGCTGTTGCCTTAAAAATTGAATTTCATCATTTTGTTTGGTATCACTATCTAACCATGAATTGTCGAAATGAAGTAACTCTACAAAAATTGAATCGTTTTTGAGATGTTTTTCCATTAGTAATGAAAAGAATATGGTTGTGAATGAATTCAATTTTCTTTTCCTGTTTGAGGGTAATGTTATTAAATAAATTGCATATGTTTCTTTATTGTTTAGTTTAAATGTTGAACTACGTTTTAAATTATTAGCTTCACTACCTACTAAGCCTTTTCTTACTTTTGGCTTTACACTGTGATATTTTTTTATCGTACATCCTGTTACTGACTGGCTTATTAAGTTTTCATTTTTAAGTAGCTTTATAGCCGTTTTTAGCTGAGTAGATTCTAACCCACATGCTGTAGCTATATTTGCCATTGTAAAGCCTTCTATGTAGCCAAATTCATTTTGGTTTAACACGAAGAAGCACCATAGTATTTTTATAGGCACTCTTAAATCTTTACCCTCTATTTTTGCAAGTATTTCGCTAGATATTAATTTACTAATTTCATTGGGTGTATCGTAGATAAAATTATAATAGATCTTAGGCCTTCCCCGATTAGACTGTTGAACTTTATGCTCTGAAATGGCATCGATATTTAGTAGTTCATCTACAACTTTATTGAATTTATTGTATGGACATTCTCGTTTAATGAAGTCAGTTTTAGATAATTCATCTCCAATAGTTTTATCCACAATTAAACAAATTAAAACCCATTTTGAATATGCTGATAGGCTAGCTGTTGAAGTGAAAAACTTATTCATTTAATTACCGTGCGCTATAATTTTTGTAGATATAGTAGCCAGTTTATCTATTTAATAACAGTAAAACAGGGTGTTTTTTTGTCATTAAAATATGGGGATATAATTTAATCTCAATTAGAGGTTGTTTAGAGTTTTAGTTTATTTAAAAAATCTAATTGAGTAGCTAACTGAGATTTTAACTTAGCGTCTAAGGGAGTTAACTGGAATTTTGATGTGAGCATTGATAAATATCTAACTTGGATTTTAGCTGGTGTCTAATTGCACCTCTTAATAAGAAGGGGTTTAGTTTCTGACTGCAAAGTAGTTGCTTATAGATTAGTGTTGGATTATTGTTTTTGATAACAGCAACAAACATTAAAGCACAGGGAAGAACTAATGACAGATTGGATTGATAGCAAGAATATTTTGAAGTGGGTCAAGGAAGATAATGAAGATTTGCGCAACTGGCTAGCATATCGATTTTCAAACTATGCTGAATATTTTAAATCTGAAAATGCTTCATTAAATGGCTTCATTAGATATGAAGTTAAAGGGTGCAGTTCTAATAAGGATACTCAAAAAGTCGAGGTGCAAAGGCTGCATAAAGCTTGGAAAAGCTATGAAAGAGGCTTAAAGAATGCATCTAATAAAGTGTGTAAACTTCAGTTAGAAGTGTCTAAGTCAGCACGAGATAAACTTAAGGTTTTAAGTAATGCAGATAAAATATCTCAATCTAAATACATTGAAAAGCTAATAAATTACGCTAGAACAAATCCTAAACTGATCTCTAACGATACAACGGTGAAGGATGCATATGTTTTAAAAAAGAGATCGTATAGCGACGATAACTCGGAGAACAAGGTAATAAACGATAAGTTATCAATGATTGATGATAAAATAACTAGGCTATTGGATACATGGGGCGAGTAGATTGAACACCACGTTTCTTTCTGATATTTAGGAGTTTTTTTTATAGTATTCCTATTAGTATTGCAGGTTCTTATGGTTTTCCATTTTTATCATTTTAAATCAGTTGCTTACGGTGTTTAGGTGAATCCCTCTCCCCCACCATTATTCAATATCAGGACGTCTTATGACGTCCTTTTTTGTGCCTGCAATAAAATTATATATGTTATTAAAAGCCAGTGGGTTAATCCAACTGGCTTTTTGGTTTTATTATTTAACCGTGGTTAATACTATTAACGGCGTACGTCTTTTGGTGCGCCGCCTTCAGGCCAGTCGTTTGCTTTAGCGGCAAATGCTGGGCGTGCTAGGTGGCTAAAGTAAAATGCAATATCAACGGCTTCTTGGTCAGTTAAAATACCTTCTTGGCCAAGTGGCATGTTGCCTTTTATAAATGCAGCGGCGGTATAAGTACGTGCCATACCTGCACCGTCGTTAAATGAGTTATCGCCTGCTACTGCTGGGAACATATAAGTGCCACTAGGGTATAAACCTTTGGCGTCCATTTGATGGCAGCTTGCACAGTGCTGTGCATACAATGTTTTACCATTTTCTGTGTTTGGCTCTAGGTCTTTATTAATTGCTATAAAACCATTATTACTTTTTAAGTCATCTTTCGTTTTTATATCTTGCGATAAAAAGTTCATGTAGCTGACCATAGCTTGCATTTGTGTAGAGTCGGTTATTAATGGTTGGCCGTTCATTGAGCGTTGAAAACAGCCATTAATACGATCTTCAATAGTGTTTATTTTAGCATTACGGCTACGAAACTTAGGATAAACCACGTTCATACCTACATAAGGAGCTGCGTTAGCTACGCGGCCTTCGTTTAGGTGGCAAGAACTACAGTTTAGTTTGTTATTAACGTTTTCGGGTAATTGGCGGTAGGTATCGATAACTAATAAACGCCCGTAACGAATTAAATCAGATTCAGGGCTATTGTCTAAATCGTTAATATTTGGCGTTGGTAAGGTGTTTGGGTGGCTTGCTGATAGGTTAGTAATTACTGGCGCATTGCTTAGCGCTTTTTGTATATCTGATTGTGGTTCGGCCGTTGCTTTTGTAGTAATGCTAGTTGCATTTTGGCTGGTTGCTTTTTCAACAGCAGTGGTTTTAGCGGTTGTTTGTTTAGCTGGTTCAGGTACTGGCTCAGAGCAAGCAAATAGCGCTAAGATAGCGCTTAAAATAGTAATGAGACGGAGTGTAAACATAATTTGACCCTAGGGTATAAAAGTGTGTGGATTATACGCCTGAAAAACCATTTTCCTATTGCTTTAAATCGGTTTGCCGACGTTATTTGGCTAAAAGTTAGCGATTAAAAAAACCATAATTTATTGTATTTAAAAATATAGTTAATAATTATTTAAAATGTATATTTTATTTTAATATTTAGGGCGTGTTGGTCATTAATAGTTACAATATTATGCTATTTAGCGGGCGATTTAATTGGACGGAAATTTATAGCTTAGTAATATAAAGCGAGGATTTAATAAGGGCCGCAATTGCAAAGGGGCTGTATAAAACAGTAAAACCATTATTGTGAGCATGGCTTTACTGTTTTGAGGGAAAGTGCTTAATACTTTTTCTTTGGCATTTTTAATTGTGTATCAAACTCATCCGGAAACAGTATAGTGCCGTCGTCGTCTTCGGTTGGAAAAACGGCAATAAGTAAGTCGTCGTCTTCTAAGCCGGGTGTCCAGCGGTTTATCCAATCTTGTGTGGGAATAGCTTTAGGCGTACAACCTTCCCATTCGCCAGTGGCCCATGCTTGTGCAAATTCGCGAGTTGGCCATACGGGTACGCAGTCGTCATCTTCGTTGGTGAGCATAACGCAGCCATCGTCATCGTTTAAAATCCATACTTGTTTAAATTGCTGTGTGGTTTCAAACATAAAAGCGAGTCGTTTTTTGGCACCAAGGCCTAAAATTACGTCGTGTTGTTCTGTGTTATTTGCTGTTGTCATAATTTGCTTACTCTAAGTTTATGGCTTGGTATTAAGTGTAAGTATATCGAGTTATATGACAGTGTGGTGAAAAGTTATTATTTAATTTACCCTATATAGATCTAATTTACGGCTCTGTAAGTATAAGTTTTATTATTAATTTGAGCGTTCATTCAAAAATACCCTTGAATGTTTACCAAATGGCCGCATTTACACACCATACTTGCTATTTAGGTTGAGCATTTAGTGCTTAGCCATTCCCACACAAAGGATCCACAATGTCGATTGATTTACTTGCCCCGTATAAATTAAACAGCACAATTGAGCTTAAAAACCGCATATTAATGGCGCCGTTAACGCGCAGTATGGCTGATGATAACCTAGTGCCAACTCAAGCTATGGTTGACTACTACGCGCGCCGTGCAGATACAGGGTTAATTATTAGCGAAGCGACAATTATTCGCCCAGACGCGCAAGGCTATCCTAATACGCCGGGTTTATTTACTAGTGAGCAAATTCAGGGCTGGAAAAAAGTAACCGACGCAGTACATACCAATGGGGGCAAAATATTTGCCCAGCTTTGGCATGTTGGCCGTGTTGCTCCCCCACACTTTTTTGATGGCGATGTACTTGCGCCATCAGCAATTGGTGTAGAAGGGACAGTTCCGCGCATGCGTGAGCTTACTTACATTACGCCAAAAGCGGCAACCACAGATGATATTAAAAGCTTAGTAGCCGATTACGCAAAAGCAGCCGAAAACGCAATAGAAGCAGGCTTCGACGGCATAGAAATTCACGGTGCTAACGGTTATTTAATTGATCAGTTTTTACATTATGCAGCAAATGAGCGCAATGATGAATACGGCCAAACGCCTGAGAACATGGCGCGTTTTGCGCTTGAAGTAACCGACGCAGTTATTGCTGTCGTTGGAAACGAACGTACCGCTATTCGTGTAACGCCGGGTGCTTATTTTAATATGACCGAGGATAGCCGCGACAAAGCTGTATTTGATTATTTGTTAGCTGAATTAGACACAAAAGATCTTGCTTACTTACATGGTGGAATTTTTGACGACAGCATGCGTTTTGACTCGCTTGAAGGCAAAAATACCTCTGAATTTTTACGCGCAGGCTACAAAGGTACGTTAGTAGGTGTGGGTAGCTATAGTTTTGAAACAGCAAAAGAGGCGATTAACGACGCTAAGTTTGACTTAATTGCCATTGGTCGCCCACTTATTGCAAACCCAGACTACATAAGCAAAATTAGTAATAATCAACCGCTGGTAGAATACAATGCCGATATGCTTAGCGAGCTGGTGTAACTATTAGTTTTATAATTATTTAAAACGATTTTTAAGACAACCCATAAGCTTACTTTTGGGTTGTCTTTTTTTGTACATATTCCTGCCATAAATTTCCCATATTTGTTTAATTATTTATGTAAATAAAGTTCATCCCCGTTGTCATATTTAAAACTCATACTGCTCCCGTTTTCATAATAATTAATTTTTAATAATTAAAACTAAACGGGACAACAATGTACGCTTTAAAAAACAAATCGCTTTTGAGTATGGCTATAGCCATGGCTGTATCAACATCTGTTTATGCAAACGACAAAACTATAGAAGAAATAACCGTAGTCGCTAAGCCTACCAGCTACGCTAACAACGTTATTGAGCCTGCAATGCTTGAGCAACAAAGTTCGGTAGCAAGTATATTGTCGGTGATTGATAATTTACCGGGTATTAGCATAAACGAAGGTGATGCATTTGGTGGTGACGACTGGTCTACCACAATTACAATGCGTGGTTTTAGTATTGACGGTAACCAACAGCAATTAGGGATGACAGTAGATGGCATACCCAATGGTGGCTCTAATTACGGTGGCGGCGCTAAAGCAAACCGTTACCTAGACAGCGAAAACCTGGCTACAGTTGAAGTAGGCCAAGGTACGTCTGATATTAAATCAGCATCGCTGGAAGCGCTAGGCGGTACATTTAATTTTGTAAGTAAAGATCCCAGCCTCGAAAAAGGCACTACGTTTGCCTATACATCGGGCAGCCACGACGCCTCGCGTTATTATATTAAGCACGAAACAGGCACTGTTTTTGATAATACCCAAGCATACGTAAGCTACTCGCAAACCGACACCAGCCGTTGGATTGGCTCGGGAAGTAATGGCGGTAAAGACAACCAACATGCTGAGCTTAAGTTTGTATCTAATTTTAACGATTTAACCCTAACCGGACGTTTATCTTACGACGATGTAAGCGAAACTAACTACAACAGCGTGAGTATTGAACAATTTGAGCAAACACCTAATTGGGATCAATTAACGTGGAACTGGACAGGGGTTCCGCATTTTGATCAAATGTTTGCTGAAGGTTGGGGGACGCTACGTGAAAATACCTTAGGTTATTTAAAGTTTGAATATGCAATTTCGCCCACATCACTATTAACGATCAGCCCTTATTATCATAAAAACTCGGGGCGTGGTGACTGGATCCCACCATATTTAACAACCCCAGTTGATGAAAACGGCGAGCCAACAACACAAGGCGGTACTAATGCTGGCTCTTATGGTTTTGCTGATAGCGAGGGTAACCCACTTGCACCTAACTCAGGCTGTACAGCAAGTTTAAGTTGGCCGTGGGTGTCGGGGCCTGATTTAAATCCGGCATGTTACGACGATACAGCAACGCCCGTTATGTCTTATCGCCATACCCATTACAAAAAAGATCGTTTAGGCGTAACCGCTAACTATCAAGCGACGTTTGGTGATCACGATATTGAGGCTGGTTTTTGGTATGAGCAAAGTGAGCGAGAAGAGTCGCGTGATTGGCACAAAGTAATTGATGCGCGTATTTTTCATCATTTTGAAAACACCCCTTACTGGACTCAGTACAAAAATACCTTTGATACAGATACGTTCAAATGGTACATCCAAGACTCTATTAACTTAGGTGATTTAACCTTAAATATTGGCGCTAAACAGTATTTAGTTGAGTTACAAAAGTACGACCACTTTGCTAACGAAAGCTCAGATAAAGTAGACAGCGACTCTGATGTTTTATTTAGTGGTGGTGCGCTGTACCAGTTAAATAACGATACCGAACTATTTGCAAGTTACAGCGAAAACTTTGCTGCAATTAAAGACGGGGTACTGGAGCGCGACAGTTCAACACTGACTGAAATAGAACCAGAAACAGCAAAAAACATTGATTTTGGTGTACGCTACCAAGTCGATAGATTAACGCTAAGCGCAACGGCCTACAGCGTTAAGTTTGATAACCGTATTACCTTTATTGCACCTGGCAGTGATTCAGGCGGAATTGACTACACTATTGGCACTAATGGTTCCTACATAAATGTAGGGGGCATCGATTCTAAGGGGTTAGAGCTCTCTGCAAGCTATATGCTCACACCAAGCTGGAGTGTTTATTCGTCGTATACCAATAGCAGCTCTGAATATTCGTCTGATGATCCAAATGCATATGACTCACAAGGCGTATTACTACAAGATAAAGATGGCAATACTGCAGCGCCAAGCTTTAAAAAAGGCGATAGCTTAATAGATACATCGGAAGATTTATTGGTTGTATCTACCGATTACTTTAGTGACGGCTTTCGTGTTGGTTTGTCGGCTAAATACACAGGTGAGCGTTTAGGTGCATGGAAAGACGAAGGCACGCGAGCACGCAATAAAGTAGACGGCTACACGGTACTCGACTTTAATGCCGGTTACTCAACCGATGTAGACGCAGGGCCATTTAAAGCCATTGATCTCTCGTTTGTTGTTTATAACATAACCGATAAAAGCTACTTAGCAGGTGGCACAGGTAATGGGACTACTTACTTTATTGGTGCGCCTCGTACTGCTGCGGTTACGTTTACTGCAGATTTTTAAGTCGTAATATAAATTATTTTAAGCCCATTATTAATGGGCTTTTTATTATAAAAATAGGCCGGTAACAATATGAAAACGATTTTAAAAGTAAGTGTATTTAGTTTAATTGCCCTAGGAAGCGACTTTGCAGCGGCAGTACAAACAGCTGATCAAAATGTAGTGTTGGTAACGCTTGACGGTGTGCGCTGGCAAGAGGTGTTTAGTGGCGCTGATAAAAACCTTATTAATAATTCCGATTTTGTTAAAAAGCCAGAGCAGCTAAATACAGAGTTTTGGCATAACAGCTCTGCAAAACGCCAGCAACTGCTGATGCCGTTTATTACCCAAATTGTAGCTAAGCAAGGGGTAATAATTGGTAATAGAGAGCAAGGCTCTAATATGTCGGTAAGTAACCCGTGGTATTTTTCGTATCCCGGTTATAACGAAATACTTAGCGGTGAGGTAGATGAAGGTATTAATAGTAATGATAAAATCCCTAACCCAAATCACACTATATTAGAGCGTTTGGAGCGCCAACCCGCGTTTAAAAATAACACCGCCTTATTTGGTAGCTGGGATGTATTTCCTTCAATACTTAATACTGAGCGCAGTAAGGTATATGTTAACGCCGGATTTATGCCAATTGAGGAGGATTTATTTGAAAATGCGCCACTTTTAAATGCCATGCAAAATGAAATTCCGAGCCCTTGGAGCAATGTACGATTAGACAGTTTTACTTATCGGTTTGCTAAGGCGTATATGTTAGCTAAAAAACCAAAATTATTAGTAATAAGTTTAGGAGAGACCGACGACTTTGCTCACGATGGTGATTACCACGCGTATTTAAAATCGGCAAAACAAAGTGATGCTTTTATAGCTGATTTATGGAATACCATTCAAACAACACCGGGTTATAAAAATAACACTACCCTCATTATTACCACAGATCATGGCCGTGGTAGTAACGCAAGCGACTGGCAGCATCACAGTTCAAAACGCGCCTTAGCAGCACTGCATTTAGGCGAAAATAAGTTTCCCGAGGGCATTATAGGCTCCGAACATATTTGGCTTGCCGCGATTGGCCCTGCAATAAAAGGCCAAGGCTTAGTTAAAACAACTACTGAGCTAAAACAAACGCAAATTGCCGCAACAGTGTTAAAGGCGCTTGGGCAAAATCCAAAGCAGATAAATTTGAATATGGCACCGGCGATTAATGAGGTTGTAAAATGAAAATAATAACCGCGGTAGTATTAACCAACTTACTTGTAAGCTTTAGTGCTTTGAGTGCTCCCTCTAAAATATTATTTGGCTCGTGCGGGCATCAAGATAAAAGCATTCCTATATTCGATGCTATAAACAAAGAGCAGAGCGATTTATTTATATTTTTAGGTGACAATATTTATGGCGACACCAATAATATGAGCGTACTTGCTAATAAATACCAGCGCTTAGGAGCAAAGCCCGGTTTTAAAACACTAAAAGCACAAACGCCTATTATAGCTATGTGGGATGACCACGATTATGGCCAAAACGATGCAGGTAAAGAGTATCCGCATAAAGAAGAGTCGCGGCAAATTATGCTCGATTTTTGGCAAGAACCTGCAAACTCACCACGACGCACTCGCCCCGATGGTATTTATACCTCGTATACGTATGGTGAAGGTGAGCAAACTGTGCAGGTGATTATGCCAGATTTGCGCTGGAACCGAGATGCGTTAAACGCAGTAAGTAAGTTGGAGTACGACACTAAGCGCAAACTAAATAATCAAGGCCCGTATAGCCCAAGTCATGTTAAAGGCGCGTCAATGCTTGGTGAGGCGCAGTGGCAATGGCTTGAACAAGAGCTTAAAAAGCCCGCGGCTATAAAGCTAATTGCCTCAAGCTTACAGCTACTTCCCGATTTTACAGGGTGGGAGTCGTGGGCTAATTTCCCCGACGATCGAAAGCGTTTATTTACACTGATCAAAAAGCATAAAGTAAACGGCGTAGTTATTATTAGCGGCGATACCCACTGGGGCGAAATTTCACAGTATAAGCATAACCTTGACTACCCACTAATAGAAATGACCAGTTCTGGCCTAACCGAAAAATGGAAAAATGTAAGCCCTAACACACACCGAATAGGGGACTTTACCCACCAGGTTAATTACGGCGATTTAAGCATAGACTGGCAACAAGCCGACCCGTCAATTTCATTACAGCTCAAAGATATTGATGGTAAAGCAATAATGCAAAGTCAGTTTAAACTCTCAAGCATTAGCCCTTATTAATTATCGCCCTTATAAAACGCACAGTAAATAGCATCACTACTGTGCGTATAAAATTTAACTAACCCGCTGATTTATTAAAGCCAATTTTCGCTAATCGCTACCCCTGTAATTGAAAATATCTTACACTCGTTTTATCTCAAGCAAGGACAGGTAAGTATGCTCAATATTATTCAATCAAACCGTATGGAAGCACTGCAAGCGCAGTTTCATCAGTTATTAAAAACCAACCCATTAGCAAGCCCATTCGACAAAGAAGTGGTACTGGTGCAGTCACCGGGTATGTCGCAGTGGCTAAAAATTGGTTTGAGCGAAAACTTAGGTGTAGCGGCGCAGGTGGATTTTCCGCTGCCTTCGAGCTTTATTTGGCAGTTGTATCAGCAACTTTTACCAAATGTACCTAAAGAGTCGGCGTTTAATAAACCCAACCTTGCATGGAAACTGTTTGCTATTTTACCAAGCTGTATTGATGAGCCACTGTATTTACCGCTAAAAACCTATTTAGAGGGCGATATTGACGGCCAAAAAACCTTTGCCTTGTGTGAAAAAATAGCCGACGTGTACGACCAATATTTAATGTACCGCCCGCATTGGATAGCCACATGGGATAGCGGTACGGATGAACTTGATGATGTTGATGTAACCATTGCCCCGTGGCAACCTGATTTATGGCGACGCATTGTACAGTTAAGCCAAGAGCTTGGGCAAAGTCAGTTTCATCGCGCTAATATGCAAGGACAACTGCTGGCAGCGCTTGAGACAATGGACAACAGCTTATTACCACAACGCATTAGTTTATTTGGTATATCGGCCATTGCCAGCTCGCAGCTTGAAGTATTTACAGCGCTGAGTGAAAAAACCGAGGTGTTTTTATTCTTTTTTAATCCCAGTGAGCATTATTGGGGCGATATTATTGATGAAAAAACCGCCGCTAAAATAAGTGCAAAATACGCCAAAATGCCGCTGGTGGAAGCGCAGCAAAAAAAGCAAACTAATCCCGATGAAGAATACTACTTTATAGGCAACCCACTGTTATCCTCGTGGGGTAAATTAGGTCGCGACTACTTTGAGCAGCTAGTACAGCTAGACGCCCGTTGGATTGATGGCTTTATTGATGTGTTTGACGACACCTTACTTGGGCAAATACAAAGTGAAATTTATCAGCTAGCGTTTAAAGGTGAGTCACTGACCGATAACAAAGAGTGGTTTATAAACAACGAAGGTAAATTGCCTATAAGTGCAACCGACACCAGTATTACGCTAAGCGATTGCCATACACCGCTTCGAGAAGTTGAGCGCCTGCACGACTACTTACTTAATTTATTTAATCAAAACCCTGCGCTTACCCCCAAAGACATAATAGTAATGATGCCCGATGTAGGCACTTACAGCCCGTACATTGAAGCCGTTTTTGGTGGCGCACAAGGCAGCCGCTTTATTCCTTACGCACTTGCCGATTTAGCCATAGAGCAAGAAAAACCCGTACTTAGCTCATTTGCGAGTTTAGCTAATTTACCGTTTTCGCGCTTTGGTGTGTCGGATATTCTCGATTTATTACAAGTGACACAAATAGCCGAAAAATTTGGCCTGGAGGCACACGAGTACGAGCAAATTCAATATTGGCTGGAACGTGTTGGCGTTAAATGGGGTATAAATGCCGATCATAAAAGCAGCTTTGATTTACCCGCTATCGATTTAAATACCTGGCAACACGGGCTTAACCGTTTATTACTAGGTATTGCGATGCGCGACGAGCAATGCCCGTTTAACGGCATTTATAGCGCCGATGAAGTAGAAGGCATGGCGCTTGATACGCTTAATAAGCTAGTGCATTTTATTGATGTGCTACAAAGCTTTAAAGAGCAATTAACGCCCGACGATACGCTTACCAACAAAGCGCATGTTTTAAGCGAGTTGCTTAGTGCAATTTACGAGAGCGAAAGCGACGACAGCTGGGATTTATTGGTGCTGCAAAACGTGCTCGAAGAGTTACAAAAGCATCATAATAATGGCGACTACAGCAAAGCGGTATCGCAGCGTATTGTTAGTTACTTAATTAAACAAGGCATTCAAGAAAAAGGCGTAGGGCAGCGGTTTTTAGTGGGGCAAGTTAACTTTTGTACCCTAATGCCAATGCGCGCCGTGCCATTTAAAGTGGTGTGTATGCTGGGTTTGAATGATGCCGACTACCCGCGTAACGTACAGCCGATTGGTTTTGACTTAGTGCCTTATTCTAAAAAACAAAAAGGTGACCGATCACGTAAATTAGATGATCGTTACTTATTTTTAGAGGCGCTACTCAGTGCCCGCGATAACTTATACATGAGTTACATTGGTCGCTCGTGTTTTGACAACCAGCCGCGCATGCCATCAACCCTTGTGAGCGAGCTGCTAGAATATATTGGGCGTAGCTTTGCATTAAGCGACGACAGCGAAAAAACACTGCCAGAGTGTTTAATTAGCCAACAGCATTTACAGCCCTTTAATAGCCATTATTATTTAGCCAATGAGCAAGCAAACACTGTGCTGAGCAACCACAGCTATAATCCAATTTGGCTGCCAAGTGAGTCAATAACCCCACAAGTCGTGAGCGCGCTTAATGCAACACCGCCTGAGCAGTTAGAGCTCGATGTGTTTATTCGCAGTGTTTGCAACGCCCAAGAGAGTTTTTATCAACAAAGTTTAGGATTGCGATTACCGCAATTTAACGAAGTAGTAAAAGACGAAGAGCCCTTTAGCCTAGATGCATTGCGCCGCTATTTTTACCTTGATGAAATACTCGAAGCCAACATTAATGAGCTGCCACTTAGTACAGAACAAATATTGCAACGCGGCGAACTACCACAAGCCAACGTAGGTAGCTTAATATTTGAGAGTATGCAGCACCGAGTAGACGCATTGGCAGGGCAAGTGAAAGAGCAAATTAAAGGGGGCAAAAGCGACCCTATAGAGGTAGCCCTCGAACTAGAAAACACTAAAATAGAAGGCTGGTTAAACCATATTTATTTGCAAAAACAAGTGTTTTATCGCAGCGCTAGTATAAAAGCGAAAGATTTAATTAAAGGCTTTATTTATCACCTAGTAGCGCAAAGTATGGAGCAACAAGTAGAAACGCTAATACTTGGGCTTGATAAACAAGTTACCTTTGCGCCAATAAGTAAAACCGATGCCGATGCATTGTTAGTTGATTGGTTTGAGTTATACAAAGCACTGCGCAACGAGCCTGTGGCGTTTTTTCCGGTAAGTGGCTACGAGTACGTAAAAAGCGGCGGCGATATAGCAAAAGCCATGAGTAAATTTAGCCCGCAATACATAGGGCGAGGCGAGGGCGAAAACCCCTATATTCGCTTAACGGTACAATCGCTTAACGATTGCCAAGACGAGTTTATACAGTGGAGCGATAAATTACTCGCCCCGTTATTTGCACACGCTAAGGAGAGTGACCATGCAAGCGCTTAATCCACTTACTATGCCACTAACAGGGCAAAGCTTAATTGAAGCCAGTGCCGGTACGGGTAAAACGTATACAATTACTGGCCTATATTTACGTTACTTATTGGGAATGCAAATAGCCGATGATGCAAACTCGCTATTAAATAAGCCGCTAAGCGTTGAGCAAATACTGGTGGTAACTTTTACCGATGCTGCCACGCAAGAAATTAAAGACCGCGTGCGTAATCGCATTATCACCGCGCGCGATGCACTTCTTGGGCAAGACCCAAGAGATGAACTTATAGCAGGAGTTATAGCTGCCGTTGATGATAAACACCGCGCCTTTGATTTACTCGATGCAGCGGCTAAATCGATGGACGAAGCGGCTATTTTTACCATTCATGGCTTTTGTCAGCGCATGCTAAAACAACACGCGTTTGAGTCGGGTGTGGCGTTTAACTTAGAGTTTATTTTGGATGAGCGCGACATATTGCTCGAAACCATTAAAGATTTTTGGCGCGCCTTTGTATATCCACTCAATAAAGAAAAAACCGATGCTATTTTAGGCGTGTTTGCCGCGCCAGAAGCTTTGTTTGGCAAAGTGTCGAGTATTTTAAATAAAGCGAATGTGCAAATAACCCCGCAAGTAAACTTAGATGATGTATGGCAAGCGCGTGACGAGTACATAATCCGTGTACCTGCATTTAAAAAAGCGGTATTAGAGCAAGAGTTTATAGCTGCGATTAAAGGCTCGGGCTTAAGTGGTTCTAAAACGCCAGGGCGCAAAGGCAGCCTTGCAGCACTTGAAGCCTTTTGTTTAGGCGGCGATTTGTTTTTTGAATTTGGTACTAGCAAGTATTCGTTTGAGGTATGGAGTAGTGAAAACTTAAGCGATATAAGTAATTATAAAAAAAATCAGCCGCTATTTACACATCCGCTATTAACTGAATTTGACCAACTTGCTGCACTTAATAACACCATAAACCAAGGGCTAGCAATTGCTGTAGTGCAGCATGCGGCAAAGTGGGTAAAAGCAGCCGTAATAAAGCGCAAGCAAGAGCAAAGCGTGATCACCCCAGATGATTTACTTAGCAATTTACACAGTGCATTAAATAACGAGCAAGGCAATGTACTGGCGCAAAAAATTGCCCAGTTGTTTCCGGTGGCTATGATAGATGAGTTTCAAGATACCGATCCGATTCAGTACGGTATTTTTAGTAAAATTTACCAGCAAGAGCACACTACACTGGCGATGATTGGCGATCCTAAACAGGCTATTTATGGTTTTAGGGGCGCAGACATTTTTACCTATATTGGTGCCAAAGAAGCGGTGCAAAA
Organism: Pseudoalteromonas sp. SG44-5; assembly: GCF_014164175.1. Lineage (NCBI taxonomy): Bacteria > Pseudomonadati > Pseudomonadota > Gammaproteobacteria > Alteromonadales > Pseudoalteromonadaceae > Pseudoalteromonas > Pseudoalteromonas sp. SG44-5. Next base: position 57,719 of record NZ_JACJES010000002.1, read on the forward strand.
ACAGCAGCAATTTACGCTAGGTACTAACTTTCGCTCTAGCAGCGATGTAGTAAGCAGCGTAAACAGCTTATTTGGTAAGCACGCTAACAGCTTTATTTATAACGATGCCATACCGTTTAATGCAGTAGCCGCTAAAGGTAAAAAAGCAGACGAGTCGTTTTTGATTGACGGACAACCAGCCACTGCGTTTGAATTTTGTGTATTTAGCGACACCGCCGCAGATGAAAAAAACAAGCCGACTGGCAAAGCCATTGGGCAGCAGCATTTAGCCACCTTTTTTGCCAATAAAATAGTCACCTTACTAACGCAGGCCGAGCAAGGGCGTGCCTGTATTGGAGAAAAGCCAGTAAGCGCTGCAGATATTTGTATATTAGTGCGTGACCGTGTTGAGGCGCAAATAATGAAAAAGGCTTTAAGCACCGCTAAAATTGCCAGCGTGTATTTATCGCGCGAGAGTGTGTTTAGCCAAGAGCTTAGCCATCACTTACTTAATTTTTTAACTGCGTTACATGGCCAGTATGATGAGTCGCTATTACGTGGGGTGTTAGCAGGGCCGTTATTTTGTTTAAGCTATAACGAAATATATGCACTGGCAGATGACGAGGCGCAATGGCAAGAGCACTTAAACTTTTTTGCGCAGCTTAGCCATATTTGGAACAAGCAAGGCGCTATGGCAATGCTTGAGCGCTTAATGAGCCACAATCAACTTAGTGCTAAATGGCAAGGCCTAGGCTACAACGTTGAGCGTTGGCTTACCGACTTTAGGCACCTTGGCGAAATACTACAGCAAAAACAAATTGAGCTTGAGGGCACACTGCGTTTACTGCGCTGGTTTGCACAAAAGGTAAGCCAGCAAGATGGCGAAACAGTGCAAGTACGCCTAGAGAGCGACGCTAATTTAGTTAAAATAGTGACTATGCACGCCTCAAAAGGGCTTGAGTATCCGCTGGTATTTATGCCCTTTGCTAGTGGCTACCGCGAAACGAAAGAAGCGCTGTATCATAATAATGGCGCACTAATTTACGATTTAAGTAAAGGGGATGACGCACTGCAAAAAGCAGAGCAAGAGCGCCTTGCCGAAGATTTACGCTTACTGTATGTAGCACTCACTCGCGCGGTACACTTTTGTGCTATTGGTATGTATAACATTGGCCAAGGGCAAAGTAGCCGTTTGGCAATACAAAGCAGTGCGCTGGGGCATGTGTTATTTGCAGGGCTTGAAATTACAAGTAGTCAAATTTGGCGTAACCATTTAGCCGATTTTTGCAGCGAGCATACAGGTATGGATTATCAGCAATTCACCTCAGAGGACTTATTAGCCCAAGGTACTTTAAGCTTTAATAATAGCGCTGATGCTCAGCAAACATTGAGTATAAATAATGTAACAGCCAATATTGAGCGTAATTGGCGAGCAACCAGCTTTAGTGCGCTGAGCTTTAAAAAGCATATCGACCATTTAGCGCCTGGTCGCAGTGATGAAGATCATGAAAAAGATGAATTTGCCGTACAAGAAGACGAAGCACCTTCTGTGTATAGCTTTCCTAAGGGGGCAAAACCGGGGAGTTGTTTACACGAAATTTTTGAGCAAATAGATTTTACTAGCCCAATAGAGCACCCAGTTAATAAAGAGCACAACTTAGCAGAAGTTATTAAACGCAGCCTAGAAAAGTACCATATTAGTGAACACTGGCAAGATATTACTGAGCAGTGGGTATTAGACGTTCTTGCTTGCCCACTGAATGACGATAGCAATGCAAATATTAATACCTCAGCTAATAGCTCTTCAGTTAACAGTAATGGCCTGAGTTTAAGCCAACTAGCGCCAAGTGATTGCCTAGTAGAAATGGAGTTTAACTTACCGCTTAAAAGTTTAAGTGCGCCGCAGCTTAATGAAATTCTTATAAAACATTTTGGTTTTGAGCACAGTAAGCTCGAATTTAGCCATGTAAAAGGGCTGTTAAAAGGTTTTATCGATTTAATATTTTGCCACCAAGGTAAATATTATATTTTAGATTATAAATCTAATTACTTAGGTAGTAACGCTGCTGATTACGAGCACGATATGCTTGAGCAAGCCATGAGTAGCCACCAGTACCATTTACAGTATTTAATTTACACCGTAGCGCTGCATCGTTTGCTAAAACAGCGTATAGCTGATTACTCAGTTGAAACTCATTTAGGCGGCGTGTATTACACCTTTTTACGCGGCATGCCAGCTGGGCAAGGTGTGTACTTTAAAAAGCTCACCACTGAGCAAGTGACTATTTTAGATGGTTTGTTTAGCCAAGGAGCCATGTTATGAGTGAACTAAATAATCAACCGGGCCTTTTTGATCAAGAGTTTGATCAAGAGTTTGATCAAGAGTTAGATCAGGAACTTGAGCTAAATGAGCAAAACCCTACTTTAAGTACAGCAGTGCCTTTACTTACCTATTTACTTAGCGAAAACCGCATTCGCATTGTGGATGTAAAGTTAGCTGAAATGCTCAGTAAAAGTAACAGCGATAGCGAAAATACGCACAATGAGATGTTTTATCTGGTGCTATTACTGTGTTTATCGCAGCAAAGCCAGCATAGTTGTTTAACCTTAAGCGAGGTTGATTGGAGTAACCCTTTTAATTTACGCCGCAGCGATTTTAGTAAAGCACAGGGGAGCGTGCCAGATAAGCTAAGCCCGTTTAGTGAAGGGTTTAATTATGAGCAGGTGCTTAGCTATTTACAAAACCATACAAGCGTTGGAGCCAATAAACCACTGCAACTGTTTAACCAACGCCTTTACTTTGCGCGCCTTGCTGGATACGAGCAAACATTAGCGAGCCGCTTAATAACAATGAGCGAGCGTATACTTAATATAAATAATGAGTTATTAGCCGCGCTACTTAATGAGTATTTTACACCCGATGCAAACATTGCCACCGATTGGCAAAAAGTAGCCTGTGCTATTGCAGCCACCAAAGGTTTTAGTGTTATTACTGGCGGCCCAGGTACTGGTAAAACGACCACTGTGACTAAATTACTCGCCATTTTACAGTCGCTTTATAAAACTGCGCCACTGAGTATTAAGCTGGTGGCACCTACAGGTAAAGCTGCAGCGCGTTTAAGCGAATCAATTTTAGGCGCTAAAGATAAGCTCACTAATATACCCGCTGATATTAAAACGTTAATCCCCGAAAGTGCACAAACTATTCACCGGTTATTAGGGGTAAAACCCTTTACCAATAAATTTAGGCACAATAAAGCGAATCCACTGCATTTAGATGTGTTGATTATAGATGAAGCCTCAATGGTCGACTTATCGCTGATGGCAAAACTAATTGAGGCATTACCTGCACATGCACGGTTAATTCTCTTAGGTGATAAAGATCAGCTGGCCTCGGTAGATACCGGCAGCGTAATGAGCGACTTATGCCAAGGGTTAGTACTGGGGCAAACACCTGGTTATTCACCTGCACGATGTGATGAGCTAAATAACTTATGCTTTAACGGCGAGGCTAAGTTAATAGCGCAAAGTAATAGCGCGTTTAAACTTGCCGATTGCATTGCATTTTTACAACACAGCTACCGCTTTGATGCACAAAGTGGTATTGGTCAACTTGCGTTAGCGGTAAATACCAATAACACAGGTGTTTTAAATTACGTTGAGCAAGAAAGTGTTGAGGGGCGTTTTAAGGATGTGATTTTAGATTACGACTTTATAGCTAAACCTATCGAAAAATTGGTTAAAAGCGCTGCAAGTAAATACACACATTACCTTAGTTTAATTGCTCAAGGTGCAAGCGTTGCAGAGGTGCATAAAGCCTTTGCAAGTTATCAGCTACTGGCTGCAGTACGTGAAGGTGATTACGGAGTTAATAGTTTAAATCAGCGTATTGAGCGCGTTTTACAACAACAAGGACTTATTACCCTAAGCCCGAATCAGCGTCATTATACCGGTATGCCAATAATGGTAAGCCAAAACGATTATCAGCTTAAGTTGTTTAATGGCGACATTGGTATTTTAATGCCCGATGAAAGCGGCCAGCTTAAAGCACTATTTATAGACGAGCAGGGGAATCAACGCGCGTTTTCACCAGCACGCTTACCTGCGCACGACAAAGTATATGTAATGACTATACATAAATCACAAGGATCAGAGTTTAGCTACACCGCCATGGTATTGCCGCCGCTAAAACAAGCCCGCATGGGGATAAATAGGCAGTTAGTGTATACCGGCATAACGCGTGCTAAAAATACCTTTGAGCTGGTGGCAGATAAAAAAGTGTTGTTACTGGCAATGAATAAAAGTGTGTCCAGAGCATCTGGTTTATATGAGCGTTTAGTAAATTAACGATATAAATTTTATCTTATTAATTCCTCAAATTTAGCGATTAAAAAAGGGTTTGCCAATGCAAACCCTTTTTAACTTAGTGCGTTATTTACTTCTAAACTAGGTATATTTTAATAGCTTAATATAAATACTCAGTTTATTGATTGACTGGTGACCATGCAGGCAATGCTTTTTGAAGTGGTTTATGTAATTTAGGAAAGCTTTGTTTTGCAGCATACTGCACTTTACCATCTACAACGGTTAACTCTGCTTGCGTTTTTAATAGTTTGCTCTCAGTCACCGTTAAAATATCTTGGTTTAAAATAGCAAAATCTGCGTACATGCCAGGCTCAATTTGACCTTTTAACATTTCTTCGCCTGAAAAATACGCACTACCTTGGGTGAATACCTGTAATGCAGTTAGCCTGTCTAGGGTATTGGTTTTATCGTACAGGGTATAACCGCCTACGGTTTTACCCGATACCGCCCAATAATAAGTGGCCCATGGGTTAAAGCTAGCAACACGGGTACCGTCAGTACCAAAGCCTACCGGTATGCCCATAGCGAGCATTTTTTTAATGGGTGGTGTACGTTTAGTTTGCTGTTTACCATAACGCTTGGCAAAATCCTCTCCTGCAAATGCCATACGGCCTTGCACAGCAATAGCACCGCCTAATTTTTTAATCCGCGCTAGATTTTTATCAGACACGGTTTCGGCATGGTCAATAATCCAACGGACTTTGTTGAAGGGTTGTGTTTTATTGATTTCTTCAAATACAGTTAACATGCGCTCAATAGATTGATCGTAGGTAGCGTGTATTCTAAATGGCCAACCTTGTAGTAGATGTAAACGCACTACTTTTTCAAGTTCATCTTCAGCGTCTGCGGCAAGATCAGGGCGTCCTGATGTGAAGTTTTCATAATCAGAGGCGCTCCAAGCAAGTAACTCGCCACCGCCTTCAATTACATAACCATTGTCCATGTGTGAGTGTAGATCTTGGTTGGCGTTGTAGCTGCTCATCCATTGCGTAAAACTTTGAATTTCTTTGCCAGGTGTTTGTGGAAATAAATAATTAGACACGCGGATAGGTAGTTCACCAGTTACCGCTAAGGCTGTTGATGCTTGATAGTTTTCAGGAAAAGTGTGACCACCGCCGCCTGCATCAATAACGCTTGTTACGCCTAAGCTTAATAGCTTGTTGTAGTAGTGCTTACTAGAATTTAGTTGCTCTTCGGCGGATAATTGCGGTAGTGCAGCAATCGTTTTATATAAAATCATTGGGTTAGGATCAGCTACTAAGCGCCCAGTTAATTCACCGTTGGCATCTTTTTCATAGTAACTGCCTTTAGGGGGGACGGTATTTTTAGTGATACCTAATACTTGCATTGCTTTTTTATTCAATACACCGCCTGAGTACAAATGCAAAACAAATACTGGAGTATCAGGTGCCGCTTCGGTTAATTCAGCTGAGGTTGGTAAGCGCTTTTCTTTAAATTGGTATGGGCTCCAGCCACCAACAACACGCACCCATTGACCTTTAGGAGTTACTTTTGCATTTTTCTTTATCATCTCCAGGCCAGTGGCTAAAGAGTCAATACCTTCCCAGCGGGTTTCGAGGTTATAAAAGCGTCCGCCACGCACTACATGCAAATGTGAGTCGTTAAGACCAGGGATCACTCGGCGACCTTGCGCGTCAATAACAATAGTATCGGCGGTTTTTTCTTTTAATAGCTGTTCTTTATCATTAGTTAGTTGCTCAAAACGGCCATCTGTAACCGAAAAAGCACTGAATTTTTGACCGTCATAAGTATCAATCTTACTATTGTAAACAATCATATCGGCGGCAAGTGCATTGAAAGCGATAGTCGAGCTAATAGCAACAGAGAGTAAACTTTTAATTAGTTTCATAGCGTATTCCTTACATTAAATTATTGATGTGAGCTGGCGTTACGCCCAGCTTGCGATGAAAAATACAGTGCTAAATCTTTAATATCTTGATCCGATAGGGCACTGGCATTGGCGCGCATAATAAAAGCCATTCCGCCTTTACGCTCGCCGCCACGATACGCTTTTAAAGCATATTCGAGATATTCAGCATTTTGTCCTGCTAAGTTAGGATTAGTAGTAATTGGCGCAATACCAAATTCGCCATGGCAACCTAAACATTGTTGGGATAATTGCTTTGCTCTTGCTAGGCTTTGTGCTTGTTCAGAGGTGCTTACTTCCTCATTGGCATAAAGTGAGGCTGAGAGTAGTAAAGCTAATAATGGAATGATTTTCATGCTGCTCTCCAATGAAAAGGCCACATAAGTGGCCTTTAATTATTGATAAAACTAGTGACCTTCTTTTGCATTAAACATGTCTGTTGCATAAATAAGGCCTAAACCATAGCCACCTGCATGCTCTTTAGCAATATCAGTTACGTCAGCATAAGTGCCAGTACGCGCCCAGTCACGTTGTAGTTCTAGCATGTACTGTAACCATGTGATTGGTTTTGCACCCGCTTGAACCATACGTAATACTGCCATGTCGTGTGCTTCTTTACTTACACCACCCGATGCATCTGTTACAAAAAATACTTCATAACCTTCATCAATCGCAGATAACACTGGGCCTACACCACATACTTCGGTCCATAGTGCTGAGATAACAATTTTGTTTTTCTTAAACGATTTTATTTTGTCAGTTACGCGCTTATCTTCCCATGTGTTCATTGTTGTACGATCAATCGGTGATTGTTTAGGGAATACCGCTTGTAATTCAGGAAAAATTGGACCACTGAAAGACTTAGCTGCAACGGTTGTTAAAATAGTAGGCACTTTAAATGCTTTAGCAGCTTTAGCTAAGCCAGTTACATTATTGCGCACGCTTTCAACCGTGTGCGAGCGAGTAGCAAAAGCCATTTGTGGTTGGTGGTCAATTAAAATTAACGAGTGGTTGTCTGGTGTTAACATGCTTTTTGATGGCTCACCAGCAAAAGCAGAACTGTACGTTGCAGCAACTAAGCTTAGGCCTACTGCTAGCGTCTTTAATGTTTTATTAATTTTTAACATAAGTTCTTCCTATTTATTGGTTGATTACAGAGAGTCAGTTTGTTTTGACCTTTATATAATAGGTTCACTTTTAACTGTTGTACATTTGTAAAAACCGTGTTTTTTGTTCTTTAAAATAGAATGGTTGTGACGAGGTTGTTGCAATTAAGCTAGATCTAAGGGGGGAATGAATACGTAATTTACACTTTATATGCATTGCTAGCAGGGCATCAGAGAGTAAAGCGCGACTCTTTCTGTTTAAAAGTAAACAGTGTGTTTTAGCAAAAAAAAGGAGCAGGGGATTGATGTTACATTGTAATTATAAGGTAATGTAACCAAAATAAAGTGGTTTTTAAGCAATAGAATTAGCTCAAAAACTAGAAGTGGTAGGGTTTGTATTGGCATACAAACCCTATGTAACACTAGCTTAAGTTAATCGTAACAACTTCTGCGCTGGCATCTTCATCTTGTAAACTATTAATTGGCACTTTAGGAATGTCTGGTTTATCTAGGGCAATATCGCCACCATCAATTACTTCGCCAGTTTGCAAATTAGTAAAATCAAATAACTGATTATCTGCTAAGTGCGAAGGTACAACGTTTTGCATGGCGGTAAAAATACTTTCTATACGCCCTGGGTGCTCTGCGTCCCACTTAGCTAGCATAGCTTTTGTGTGTTTACGCTGTAGGTTTTCTTGCGAGCCACATAAGTTACACGGAATAATAGGGTAGCCCTGTACAAACGCATATTGGCTAATATCGCTTTCTTTACAGTATGCAAGTGGGCGAATAACCATATGTTCACCGTTATCGCTCATTAGCTTAGCTGGCATACTTTTAAGTTTGCCGCCGTAAAACATATTTAAAAATAGGGTTTCGATCATGTCATCGCGATGATGGCCAAGCGCAATTTTAGTTGCACCTAACTCTTTAGCAGTACGGTATAAAATACCCCGGCGCAGACGCGAACAAAGTGAACAAGTCGTTTTACCTTCAGGAATAATATCGGTCACTATGCTGTAGGTGTCTTCTTCTACAATTTTGTATTCAACATTTAGTTTATCTAGATACTGGGGTAAAACGTGCTCAGGAAAGCCAGGTTGCTTTTGATCTAAGTTAACAACAAATAGCTCAAACTTAATCGGTGCTACACGTTTTAAGTGTTGCAGCATGTCGAGCATAGTGTAGCTATCTTTGCCACCAGATAAGCACACCATAATGCGGTCGCCTTCTTCAATCATGTTAAAGTCCATGACGGCTTGACCTGTTTGGCGGCGTAAACGCTTTTGAAGCTTGGTTAAGTTAAATTGAGCTTTAGCTTGATCTGAATGAGACAATTACGCCCCCTTATTAAACAATACGGCAAAGTTATTTGCTAAAAATAAAGGGGCGCATTATATACTTAAAATGCCCGGTAACAAAATTTAATCTTTTGCGAGTGGGCTTATATAACCATCGGGTTTGAGTGCCAATACATCGCAATCTAGGCTATCAATTACATGCTCTGCAGTATTGCCTACTAAGGCCGCGCTTAAACCAGTACGCCCTACAGTGCCAATAACCACCAACTCGCTGTTTAAACGTTTTGCTACATCGGGAATAACGTCCTCAGGCAAACCCTCTTCAATAAAGCACTGCTCAGGGGGTAAATTAAACTCATCAGCCAGTGCATTAGTAGATTGATGATGATGTTTTTTAACCGACTCGTTATAAATGCCAGGGTTAAATTCAGGTATTTCTATGGCAATATTAATTGGTGTCGCAGGGTAGGCGTTCACCAAGTTTAGTTGGGCGTTGGCCAGTTCAGCTAAAAATTGTGCGTCTTTAATAATACGTTTATTAAGGGCTAAGTGTTGCTCGTTTTCGCTCACTGCATTAACAGCCGCTAAAATGTTGCCATTTGCAGGCCATGCCATTTGTTTTACAAATAAAACCGGAGATGGACATTTTCGTACTAAATGCCAGTCGGTTGGGGTGAAAATAACGGCTTTAAGTGTACTGTGCTGATGAGTGCCTTTAATAACAAGGTCAAATTTTTGCTCAATAACGGTATTAATAATGGCTTCGTAAGGGCGATTGTGCCAAACAACTTGTGTATCAATATTAACATTTTGATAAGGCGATACTAAATCTTTTAACCAAAGCTCGCGGTCGTTTAACACGGCTTTACGCATAGCTTCGCGCTCTTCGCCAGAGAGCATTGTAGTCATTTCATAAGAAAAGTCGTAAACCGTCATAAAGGCGGTAATACTCGCACCAGATTTTTTAGCTAAATCAATCGAACGAGCTAAACCGTGCTGGTCGTCTTTGGTGGGGTCAATAACCGCAAGAATGCGTTTAATCGTGTTCATGTGCAACTCCATTCACTTTACGGGTGTACTTTGAGTGTAACGTAAATAGAGCACAGTGAAAGGGATAGCACAAATATTATTGTTCTAAATCAAACTATTTAATCTAAGGAATTAGTTTAAATAGTTTAAATATTACAATGTAAGTACGCTAATTAGCGAGGTTTTACTATTGCCGCTGCTTTGGCTAGTGCATCGTTATTTAAAATAGTAATAAATTTACCTTCAACTTTTATTAAATCGGCTTTTTGAAAGCGACTCAATAAACGACTAATCGTTTCAACGGTTAAACCCAGGTAATTGCCTATTTCGCCGCGGGTCATGGTAAAGCGAAATTCTTTACGAGAAAAACCACGTTCACCAAAGCGTTCCGATAAGTTAAAAATAAAGCTGGCTAAGCGCTGCTCGGCAGATTTTTTGTTAAGCAGTAACAGCATTTCTTGATCATAGGTAATTTCGCTACTCATTAAGCGCATTATTTGTTGGCGTAACTTCGGGAGTCTGCCTGCTAACTCGTCAAGGGTATCAAACGGAATTTCGCATACCATAGATGTTTCTAACGCTTGTGAAAAACTTTGGTGCATCATTTTACTTATTGCATCAAAACCAACTAAGTCACCGGCTAAATGAAAACCTGTAATTTGCTCATCGCCTTGCTCAGATAAAGTATAAGATTTAAACGAACCCGAACGCACAGCATAAATAGCGTTTAATGGCGCGCCCGACTCAAACAAAAAGTCGCCTTTGTGTAATGGTTTTTTGCGCTCGATTATTTCGTCAAGCTTATCCATTTCTTGACCATTAAGAGAGAAGGGTAAACATAACTGGCTGATACTGCAGTTATTACAGCTAATAGCACAATTACTTTTAGCACGACCTTGAGAAAAATCCATAAATTCAATCCGTTAAAATTCAAGCCACAATATGATCAATGTTAATGCACAAGCTTATCTGTTGCAATGATCAGTAAATAAATACCATACCAAATTATTACGCTGCCTAATATTATTCGCGTCCAAGGGTGATTAAATAGGGTGCTCAGTTTTTTTGCACTAACGCCTATTGTGATCATCGCGGGAAATGTACCTAGTGCAAAACACAGCATTACTAATGCACCATCAAGCGCATTTGCGCTGGTCATGGCCCAAGTAAGTGCTGAATAAACTAAACCACAGGGTAACCAGCCCCATAAAGCGCCGTATCCAAGTGCTTTAAATGGCGAGTTAATCGGCATTAAATATTTATTAAATTTAACTAGGTGTTGCCAAACTAAGGTTTTACCTACTTTTTCGAGCCATTGTAAGGTAGCTGCTAAGCGCATTATATATACCCCTACCAACAACATAAAAATGCCTGCTATAAAAGACAGTGATAATGCAAAAACAGAGTTTTGCGTGGCAAATTTACTGCTAATGCCTGCCACTAATGCGCCTGCAAGCATGTAACTTAGCGCTCGGCCTATATTATAAGCAAAAGAGTAAATGAGGGTTTGGCGTTTATTACTGGCTAATTGCAATGAGCTGGCTATGCCACCACACATTGCAATGCAATGGCCGCTGCCAATTAGGCCCATAAAAAAAGCACTGACAAAAATAGGGTCAATCATTACTTTTGTTATGCAGCTCTTTGTCATCTTCAAACAAGATACTATGGCCTTGTTTATTTAAATCAGAAAATTGCTCGCCTTTTACTGCCCAAAAAAATACTCCTATAGCTATTAGTACAAATAAAATAGCGATAGGAACTAAAATGTAAATTATGCTCATAACTTTAACAGCCTTAATGAGTTGCATATCACAATAATTGAGCTGGTCGACATACCAATAACAGCCATCCAAGGCGCTACCAGCCCCATTGCAGCTAACGGTAATATTGAGCCATTATACAATAAAGACAAAGTTAAGTTTTGTTTAATAATACGCCTAGTTTTTTTGGCAACTATTAATAGGTGCTCGATTGAGGCTAAATCGCTATTGAGCAAAACCACATCAGCGCTATTTTTTGAAATATCGGCCCCAGTTTCCATGGCGATTGATAAGTGCGCGCTGGCAAATACTGGGCTGTCGTTTACCCCATCACCTACCATGGCAACCACTTCACCTTGTGTTGACCATTGCTCAACCGCTGTTTGTTTGTCTTTAGGGCTACAGCCCGATTGCACGCTGTGTAATTTAAGTTTTTTAGCTATACGTTGCCCCGCATCAGACGCATCGCCAGTAAGCATATGACACGTTAACTTATGTGTGTGTAGAGCGTTAATTAACGTACTCGCATCATCTTTTATTTTATCGACAAAGTAAAAACGGGCAATAGGTTGCTGATTAATATACAAAGTTGCTTGCGCGTTAGTTTTTTTACTATTAAACCAGCCGCTTTTACCAATAGCATAATGGGTGTCGTTATACTGTGCACTGATCCCTTTGCCTGGATGTAATTGAATGTCGTTAAGTTTATGCCCTGGTACTTTATATTGGCTAAACGCACGGGCAATTGGATGCTCTGAATAGCTCTCTAGTTGGGCTGCAATCTCAAGTACTTGGTTTTTAGTGTACTCTTCACTGAGTATATCGACCGCATCTAAGCTAAAGCGTCCTTGGGTTAGCGTGCCGGTTTTATCAAATGCGAATAAAGTGATTTTAGATAAAGTTTCGAGCACATGCGCTTGTTTTATTAAAATACCTTTACGAGTAAGGTTGGCTACCGAACAGGTTAATGCGGTTGGAATAGCTAAACTTAGCGCGCAAGGACAAGTAGCCACGAGTACAGAAATAGTGATCCAAAATGCTTGCTCAGGGGCAATTTGATACCAGCCAAATGCCGTTATCGATGCAAATATAAGTAACACGGCTACAAACCATTGGGCAACTTTATCTGTAATTTCTACTAGTTTAGGGCGTTTGCTAAGTGCATTGTGTTGTAGGCGAATTATTTGATTTAGCAGCGTGCTTTGACCTATTTTATTGATTTTTATTTCAATAATACCGTCATGATTGACTGTGCCGGCGTAAACACTGTGATTAATAAACTTATTAACCGGCAGGTGCTCTCCGGTCATCATTGATTCATCAACGCTGGTTTTACCTTTAATTAAAATTCCATCGGCAGGAATGGTTTCGCCGGCTTTAATTAGAATAATATCGTTTAATTTAAGCTTTTTAGCGGCAATAATATGTTCTTGCCCATTTGCATCGAGAGTACGGGCGGTTAGTGGCAATAACTTTTGTAAGTTAGCTGTAAATTCACTGGCTTTTAATCGTGCTCTAAATTCTAGATATTTACCTAATAATAATAAAAAGGTGAACATACATACCGATTCAAAGTACACCTCGCCAACATTCATAATTGTGGCGTAAGAACTTGCGCCGTAAGCACCAAAAATAGCCAGCGAGACGGGTAAGTCCATATTAAGCTGTTTTGCTTTTAAACCATTAATGGCATTACTTAAAAAGGGCAGTGCGCTATATAAAATAACCGGAGAAGCTAAAACGAGGCTGATCCACCTAAAGTATTCCTCAAAATTACTGTCCATACCGGAGAACATGCCAAAGTACATAGCAAAGGCAAACATCATCACTTGCATGGTCATTAAACCGGCTACACCTAAGCGGCGAATATAGGCTTTTGCGGTTTGCTGTTTTTGCTGTGCTTCTAAGTCGGACTGAAACGGATAGGCTTTATAGCCAATTTTAGCAAGGCTAGTAATAATTTCGCTCAATGGGGTGGCGGTTTTATCCCATTGCACCATAGCGCGGTTAGTTGAGGTATTAACATCAACACGCTTTACTGTTTTTAAACTGAGTAATTGCTTTTCTATAAGCCATGCACAAGCTGCGCAGGTTATACCTTCTACGCTGAGCAATACTTCTGAGAAGTTGTCATTGGTCGTTATAAATTCGTCTTGAATATCTTCATTGTCGTAGCTTTTAATAAAGGCGAGTTGCTCTGGTACTAACTGCTCTACTTTACCAGCTTGAACGGTACGATATTTATAATAGTCGGTCATACCTTGATCAATAATGTTTTGCGCAACGGCTTGGCAGCCAATGCAACACATTGGCTGAGATTTATTATCAATTACTACGTGTGCGCTAAACCCGTTAGGTACACTTTCAAGGCAATGAAAGCAATTTATAGACATACTAAATACTACTTATAATTAGGCGTAACTAAAACAGCAAGGGTGGTTGGTAAGGTAATGTTTTCTTTTAACTTCCAGCTACCATCAATAGGCTCAATAAATACTGAATAAGCACCGTCGGTAAACCCGTCAAGTAATGCGGTAAATTCTTGATTAGCATTAGGCGTTAGCGTGGCTTCAAAGTCATGCGCTTTAATTGTACGATGATAAAACGACAGTTTTAATGCATGTATGTTGCTCGTATCGCCTTTGGTAAATTTAAAACCAACGCGCTCACTGGTAACATTCAGCTCGCCATGTAAGTATAAAGCTTTTGCCTTATCAAACTTAGTAAGCTCTAAGTTAATTGCTTTGCCTTTTTTATAGTAGTCATCTACCACCATATCAGGGCCATTGCCTATGGCGGTAAAGAATAAGCTAATGCAGCCAATAATTGCAGCAGAGGGAAAAAAGATTAAAAACCAAGGCCAAAAATTTTTATACCACGGAGTAGGTTGCATAGTTACTCTAAAATAAAATGAAGATGCGGCTATACTATAATAAATATTTGTAAAAGACTAAAAAAAAGCCTCCGAGTGGAGGCTTTTTTGATCTGGATTAATCTATTGAATTTAAAAGATTAAATATTCGTTAACGGTGTAACTATTTAGCTTGAGATAAGCTGTAAACGTAAGCCGTTAGTAGGTGTATTTTATCTTCACCTAAAATATCTTTCCACGCTGGCATTACACCGGCACGACCATGGTTAAGTGTTTCTTCAACAGCACGTTGAGAACCACCATATAACCAAACGTTGTCGGTTAGGTTAGGTGCACCAAAGGGTAAGTTGTGTGCAACAGAGCCTTTACCGTCAGCACCATGACATGCAGCACACATAGCCCACTTAGCTTCGCCGGCAGCAGCGTCTTTTTGGTTTACAGTACGACCTGAAAGGCTAAGTACATGAGCGGTCATTTCTTTAACGCCTTGCTCACCTAATGCAGCACCCCAAGGTGGCATTGCTGCTATACGCCCGTAAAGTAATGTTTCTTTAATTTTATCGGGTGTGCCGCCATATAACCAATCATTATCAGTTAGGTTAGGAAAGCCAGTACCACCACGTGCGTCAGAGCCATGACACTGAGAACAGTTTTGTGCAAAAAGACGTTGGCCAATTTCAATTGCTAGCTGACCTTGTGTCTCGGCATGTTTTTCACCATTTTCAAGTGCAACTTGCTGTGCTGCGTCACCTTCAAATTTAGACTCAACCAATTTTACTACAGGTATTTGTGCTAGTTCATTAAAAATAGGACCAAAACGTGCATCTGCAACGCGGTACTCAGCGTCTAGTTTTACAAAGCGACCTTCTTCTTTAGCAAGTTCTACTGCTTCTTTAGACTCAGCCAAAGATGTAATACCTTGGTTAGAACTAGTCCACTTACCTAACCCTTCCCAGTTACCTAAACCTGGGTAAGCTGCTAAGTAATAAACAGACCAAATAAATGTTGCAAAGAACATGTAAGTCCACCACTTTGGTAGTGGATTATTTAGCTCTTCAATTCCATCATATACATGTCCGCAGCTTTCACCTTCAGGTACACCAGCGTAGTTTTTTAAATTCCACACGAGTAAACCAAACAAAATGAACAAACATGATAGGGTTAATACAATAACCCAAATACTCCAAAAGCTAGTCATTTCTCAGACCCCTTTTCCTCGTTAGAGAGCGTATTGTTGTGTTTTTTTTCATCTTCGAAAATAACATTAGCAGCGTCTTTAAAACGTGTTTTACTACGTTTGCTGTATGCCCAAGCAACAATCACAATAAATAGTACTAAAATTACCAGAGTTAAAATGCCTCTGTATGTCCCATAATCCATAATTAGTTACTTCAAGTGGGTGCCAAGCTGTTGCAAATAAGCGATAAGGGCTTGCATTTCTGTTGCACCTTTACCGTCATTCATTGCATCAACTTTGGCAACATCAGCGATTAATTCTTCATCACTACCGTAACCTAAACCATCGTAACGGTCGGTACGGCTATCGATTCCAAATGTGTCACGGAAAATTTTAAGTTTATTCAAAGTCAAGCTTGTATCAAGCGTATTCTCTGCTAACCAAGGAAAGCCTGGCATGTTCGACTCAGGAACCACAGCACGTGGGTCAACTAAGTGAGCATAATGCCAGTCATCCGAATAACGTTTGCCTACACGAGCTAAGTCAGGACCAGTACGTTTAGAACCCCAAAGGAAAGGGTGATCCCAAACAGATTCACCAGCAACCGAATAGTGGCCATAACGCTCAACTTCGTCACGAAAAGGGCGGATCATTTGTGAGTGACAGTTAGAACAACCCTCACGTACATATAGATCTCGGCCTTCCATTTCAAGTGCCGTTAACGGACGTAGTCCGTCAACTGGTTTAGTTGTATCGTCTTGAAACATTAGCGGAGTAATTTCAACTAATGCACCAAAGCTAATTGCGAAAACGGTCAAGATAGCCATAAGGCCAATGTTTTTTTCGACTATTTCGTGTTTGTTTTGTGAATTTTTATTGCTCATTATCTCACTCCGTTATGCTAATTGTGCTTGTTCGTCTAATTGCAGCGAATCGTTCTTCGCTGCCACTGTACGATAAACGTTATAAGCCATAACTAGCATACCTACTACGATGAACACACCACCAATAAAGCGTATAACATAGAAAGGATGAGACGCCTCTAAAGACTGTACAAAGCTATACATTAATGTGCCATCAGAGTTAACTGCACGCCACATTAGACCTTGCATTACACCTGAGATCCACATTGCTACTATGTATAAAACAACACCAACAGTGTGTAACCAAAAATGTGTGTTAATTAATTTAACGCTGTACATACGACCTTGCGAGAATAGCGCAGGGATTAAGTGGTAAATAGCGCCGATAGATATCATTGCAACCCAACCTAATGCACCTGAGTGAACGTGTCCTACAGTCCAGTCGGTGTAATGAGAAAGCGCGTTTACAGATTTAATTGCCATCATTGGACCTTCAAACGTAGACATACCGTAAAAAGATAATGAAACAACTAAGAAACGTAAAACAGGGTCAGTACGAAGCTTATGCCATGCACCAGACAACGTCATAATACCGTTAATCATGCCACCCCAAGATGGAACGAATAGGATAATAGACATAACCATACCTAAACTTTGCGTCCAATCAGGAAGCGCAGTGTAGTGAAGGTGATGAGGGCCTGCCCAAATATAAAGCGAAATAAGCGCCCAAAAGTGAACCACAGATAAGCGGTAAGAGTAAACCGGACGGCCTGCTTGTTTTGGTACAAAGTAATACATCATACCTAAAAAGCCAGCTGTTAATAAAAAGCCAACGGCATTGTGTCCGTACCACCACTGTACCATTGCATCAACTGCACCAGCATAAATGGAATACGATTTAGTTAACGACACAGGTACAGCCATACTGTTTACAATATGAAGTACAGCAACCGTAATGATAAAGCCAGCATAGAACCAGTTAGCTACATATATATGAGACACTTTACGCTTTGCGATTGTGCCCATAAATACTACGGCATAAGTTACCCATACAACGGCTATTAAAATATCAATTGGCCACTCAAGTTCTGCATATTCTTTAGAACTTGTAATACCCAAAGGTAGTGTAATAACAGCAAGCACAATAACAAGCTGCCAACCCCAAAAGGTAAAAGCTGCTAATTTATCTGAAAGAAGGCGCGTTTGACAGGTACGTTGAACGACGTAATAAGACGTCGCAAAAAGTGCACTTGTACCAAATGCGAAAATAACTGCGTTCGTGTGTAACGGACGAAGTCGAGAGTATGTTAACCATGGTGTATCAAAGTTAAGTGCTGGCCAAGCTAGTTGGGCAGCAATCAGAACCCCAATACTCATGCCAACGATGCCCCAAATCACTGTCATAATAGCGAATTGGCGTACAACTTTATAGTTGTACTCAGTGTGTGATGCTACTGTCTGGCTCATTTTCTGGCTTCCGCTGCAATAAATGCGTTTAGAAATGAATTACCCACCTAAAAAAAGTGGGGCCTACTATTACTTCACAAGCTTGCCATCTAAAACATTAAAAATACGATTATTTTAGAAAACAGACTCGAGAAACCCTTATTTTTTTGCGGTTGAAATGATAAAATTTTTGGCTTAAAAAAGATAGGTCAATTACATAATATTATGACATCAATCAAACTTTACTAGCTTGCTGTTTACTTTTTGAGGTGAATTGTACGTTATTTGTAATAAAAGTGTGATTTGACCTTGTGACTATTAAATTAGTGCCAGCCATTATTTTTTGGATTGTGAGTACCTGCCACATGTATATATATAGAGTATGTTTGTTTTTTTTACTAATTTTTTTAGTTGCGTGTGATTATTCAAAAACCAGCGATACACAACAATTAAAAAACCTTGCTTGCGAAGCCGGTTTAGCCTGTACTTTTCCAAATGGCGTTAAAGTGTGGCTTAGCGATGGTGATTTATCCCCTGAAACACCATTCTCCATATTTGCCGAGTTACCTAAAGGGCATGTTATTACGAATGCAAAACTTGAAGGCGTAACTATGTATATGGGGTATATTCCTCAGCAATTTAAGCGCCATGGCAACACTTGGCAAAGTGAAACTATGGTAGGTATTTGCGCTGAAAAAAATATGCTGTGGAAATTAATCCTTAACGTAACCGATGAGGTAACACAGCAAAGCAACTCGGTATATTATTATTTTTACGTTACTTACTAAACATGCCATTGCTTATATTGCTTATTAAGTAGCTCGCTTAATTTGCAGCAGGGAGATAAGCATTCTGGTTGAGATCAGTTTAGTTGTGCTTACTCTCTTTAAGTTAAGCGTTACTTTTTATTTCTTGGCGCAGAAAAGCTAAATCCACAGAGGGTTAGCTTTAGCGCAAGAAGATTAAGCCTACAATAAGAATACTTCGTACACTCACATCATTTTAGCTAGCACTTAGCACTCCTGCCTTTTGTAATTTTTACTTTCTCTTTTTAATTTCTAAAAATGCATCAATGGTATTTGGTTAATTAAGTGTACTACTAGGTTTGAGGCAATCATTGCTTCATTAAATTGGTGAATAATTTACTTGTTTAATCTTGGCTGAATAAAAAATCTCTCCTTTAAAAGCTATATATGCGTTAAAACAGACTAATTAATTACTCAAAGCGCATAAATATAGTTATCAATTAACATCTAGTTTTACGGTTTTAATAACCTACTGTGATTAACTTGTTAAATTACCGGTTAAAGGTACATTGTTGAGTTAATTACATTTAATTACAAAGTCCATTAGTTTGATTTCACCTGTGCTTTTAATGTAGCGCAATGCATTTAGTGTATTGATTTTGAAGTGTATTTATTAATTAACAAGGAAACATAGTGTAACTTTTGTACCTTTTTTGGGTGTTGTGTTTTTCGGTTGGTTTTTAATTAGTCTTTCGTTAAGTTTTTGTTCAGTTAATCACGCCTAAGTTGCTGTTTTCTGACTCACAATTCTTATAAAAGTGAGCATTACCATTTAGGTAAATTTTCAACAAGTAGGGTTCATCCATGAAAAAATCAACTCTTGGCTTAGCGGTTATCGCTGCTATTCCAATGTTCTCAAGTGTGCAAGTTTTAGCGGCTGACGAAGCGGCAAAGTCAATTGAAAAAATTCAAGTAACGGGTTCTCGTATTAAGCGTACCGACATGGAAACGTCTAGTCCTGTTACTCTTATTGGTGCAGATGACATCAAAGCGATGGGCGCAACGAGTATTGATAGCGTTTTACAAAAAATGACTGCTGCAAGTGGCGCTATGACCAATCCTGCAGTTAATAATGGTTCAGGTGGTAATGCACGAGTTGATCTTCGTGGTTTAGGCGCACAGCGTACTTTAGTACTAGTAAATGGCCGACGCATGATTAACTCAGGCACAGGTGCTGCATCTACAGTTGATTTGAATACCATTCCAGTATCTATGATTAAACAAGTTGAAGTGTTAAAAGATGGTGCTTCAGCAGTTTATGGAACAGATGCAGTAGCTGGTGTAGTAAACATCATATTAAAAGATGATTTTGAAGGCCTTGATATGAACCTTAGCGGTGCTATCACTGGCGAAGGCGATGCTGATGAAACTTCATTTGATATCACAATGGGGTCAAGTTTTGATCGCGGTAATGTTGTTATAGGCTTACAGTACACAGACCGTGGTGATGCAAATCAAGCAGACCGTGACTTCTCAAATTGTCCAATTGAAGAAAACTTTGCAGATAAGAGTTTTTATTGTGGAGGTTCTCCATACAGTCCGAACGGTCGAGTATGGGGTACAACTGCTGATCTACAAGGTCAAGCAGATGGTCAGTGGCATGATTATGTAGCAGAAAATGATGCTTATAACTTTGCACCGGATAGTTACTTATATACACCAATGCGTCGTTTAAACCTTACAGGTATTGGTCATTTTGAATTAACTGATGAGACGCGTTTATTCACAGAGTTTACATACTCTAAACGTTGGTCTACTCAACAAATGGCACCACAACCAGTATGGTTTGACTTTAATTATGACCAAGCTGCAATGGGTGATTCACTAATATCACACGGTGTTACTGACGGGGAAGCTATTTCATACGGTCGCCGTATGACTGATATTGGTCCTCGTGGCTATGAACAAGTAGTTGATACAGTACGCGCAGTTATTGGCCTTGATGGTGCATTTGATAATGGTTGGGGCTGGGATACATCTGTAGTATTTGGTCGTAATGATGCTGTAGATCGCGCCACAAATTTATTAAATATGGGTTCTATTCAAAAAGATATAGGTACGGGTAACTTCAATCCTTTAGATCAAAGTGATTGGAGTGCAGGTAATTTAGCTGAATATAACTACACGGAAAATAACTCAGGCGGAAGCCAATTACTTGTTTTATCTGCAGGCTTAAACGGCGAAGTGGTTGAACTACCAGCTGGCTATGTAGGTTTTGCTGCTGGTATTGAGCGTCGTGAAGAAAAAGCATGGTATATACCTGACTCATTAACATCACAAGGCCTAGCTAATGATCCACGTGTAGAGCCAACGGGCGGTCGTTTTGCAGTTAACGAAGCGTATGTTGAGTTTGCAGTACCGCTAGTTGCAGATACAGTGTTTGCTGATAGCATTGATTTGAGTGCTGCTGTGCGTGCATTTGATTATAGTACTTTTGGTTCAGATGAAACATGGAAACTTGGTTTAACATGGCGTGTAAATGATGAGCTAATGCTTCGTGCTGTTCGTTCAACTGCTTTTCGTGCTCCAACAGTTTCAGAGCTATACCAAGGTAAATCACCTTCATTTGAACGAGTCGAGTTCCCAGGAGCGCAGGATCAAGCTGAAGTAACCGTAGGTGGTAATGATAATTTAAGCCCCGAGCTTGCTGATACCGTGACGGCTGGTTTTGTGTATGCACCATCTTGGTTTGAAGGTTTTTCAATGACAGTTGATTACTACGAAATTGAAATTGAAAATGCAATCTCAAGTGTTAATAATCAATATATTGTGAATAGCTGTCTTGATTCAGCATCAGGTAACAATATTAATGAAAATACAGCACTCTGTCAGTCTGCAGGTGTTAAATTTAACCAAAGTACAGGTCGTATTAGCTTTAATAATCAGTTACAAAATATTGGCGCTGAAACAACAAAAGGTTACGATGTAAACTTTAAGTATGCATTCGAAGCTGCAGGTCTTAATTGGCGCACTGGTCTAGATGTAACCATTTTAGACGAATATATAGTTGATTCAGGTACTAGCACGATTGATTATACTGGCCTTGTAACGTCTAGTAGCGGTAGCTATGCAAAAGTTAAGTCAAACTTCACACTAAATGTTTCAGGTGATAATTGGGATACACAATATCAAGCTCGTTTAATCGATGGCCTTGATAGCTATTCATGTCTTGCTGCTGACAGTGAGTGTTTAGTGCCGAGCGTTGGTACTGTTGTTTACCATGACTTAAGTGGTTCATATGTAATAAATGATACTGTTTCTTTATCTGCAGGTGTTAATAACTTGTTTGACAAGCAAGCACCTTATTACACAGGCAACAATGATTCAAACACTGACCCGTATACCTATGACGTATTAGGTCGTCGTTTCTTTGCTGGAATCAATATTAAGTACTAATTAAATACAGTACCATAAATATTTTAAGGCCTAGTTTTTACTAGGCCTTTTTTATTGAACAAAATACTTCAGGCAAGTACACTAAGGAGCTATATTACAAGGAGATTTAATTGTTAAAGCAAGATGAGAATTTATCTTTTATTATTGAACCGCAGCTGGGCCAACGCTCAGAGCAACGCCTTGATTTATACTTTTCGATCCCCAACGAAATGGGCGTGAATGCACAAACCCTTAGTGAAGAATCCTATTTTAATAATCAATTTAAATCTTATTTAGCTTATAACGCCAATAATATTCACCTACCGCTAGTGCGAAGCCGTTTTGTAAGTAAAAACAAAGGTGAGCAGCGAGATTACCGACAAAACCTCAATTTGTATTGTTATCAGGTGCGCTTGGCTATTGATGCAGATATTAAAGAAACCCTCAAAATAGAAGACCCTGATGAATTTTATCAACGGGCGGGTGAGCTGTGCGAGCAAAGCCAAAGCTTATTAAGAAAACTAAGACGTTATACCCCTGAAGATGAAAAGCTAATTTCATTTTACACCAATGCCGATAACTACCTTAGTTGGCAAATAGAGCAGTCGTTTTTAAAACTGCTCGATGAAGGACCGCGCAGTAGTGACTATGCAAAAGAGCGCAACGACTTAGTTAATTTTTGTAAGTCAGAAAACAGTTATCGCGAAGAGCAACAATATAATTCAGAATCAACCCTTAAAGATGCAAACCGCATTACTAATAAAATGCGGTTATTGCAGCGTTTAATTGAACATGGTGTAATTTTAAACCGCCAAACTCGCTACCTTAATAGTTATTTAAAACGTTTAGTTAAGGGCTCGGTAACCGCTGTAATTATGGCGTTAGTGATGATAGTTATACTCAACGCACGCGCAACTTTTACAGAAGTTACAGCAACATTAATCTTAATATTGGGGCTTATTTATGGCCTTCGCGAAATATTTAAAGAAGATATAACCCGAATTATTTGGCGCGCTATTGTACGTGGGCGGCCTAAGTGGCGGTTTGTTTTTAAAAATAGCGTGACCAAAGACAAAGTTGCGAGCCAGCTTATTTGGTTAGAATATACGCGCTTTAAAAATATTCCAAAAGAAGTCCGTGCTATTTTCTCCAAACGCCGGCAACAAAATAAGCTCGCTGCACAGTGGTTACACTTTGCAAGCGAAACACGTGTAAATGCCCGAGAGTTTTTACCAGGTTACGATAGTTTGCATCAAACACTGCAGTTTAGCCTTGCGCCGTTTTCTCGCTATCTTAAAAAAGGTGAGGGTAAGTTATATCATCTTGAGAGTAATAAGGTTTCTAAGCAGGCTGTAGAGCGGCGTTATCAATTAAATATGGTATTAGTGCTAACCGAGCGAGATAAAAAGCTGTATCAGCGTTATAAAATAACCATGAACCGCAGTAAAATAGTTAATATTGAACTTATTTACTCTGATGACGGTACTAAGCAGGAATAACAAAGGCTGTAACCGGTTACATCCCATGTTATTCCTCTAAAGGGTTAGCGTTAGTTGTTCGCTAACCCTTTTTTGGTAAATAAAGTTACCTTGTTTGATACGAGTATAATTTCGATATTTTTCGCATCGTCACCCCAAACGCAGTTGGTATGCAGTGTTTTTTCTACGCAGTTATCAGCGTTTCCTAAAAAAACTTCGACTTCTGATTTATCCATACCAATTTTTATTTTTTCGTAGTTCTCAACACTTACTTTAGAACACGCTGCTAGGCTTAGCGTTGCTGCAATAATCAGGAGTTTTTTCATTGTTATTTCCTATGTGTTAAATAACATCATATTAATGTTTGAATTTTCTAATTTGGACGATCATCCCCATTCTAGGGTGATCAAAATAGTGTATTTCTTCACTTATTACTCGTCTAAATTGTGAAAAACGAGCGGCTTCTATTTCACCACTATCGTGCTTTTGGCTAATATCGAAATTAGCGGTTATGTATAAATAATGGCGTAAATGTATTTTAAATAAACCGTCGAGTTCCCACTTCATAGTGGGTTCTTTAGGAGCATTAAAAAAGGAATCTTGCGAGTTAACCAAACTAATAAAGTCTGGGTTTGCATAACTTGGGGCGCTAGGCTCTGCACTTTTAATATGCTCACCAGCGATTAAATGCATGCTAGGTGCACGCGACTTACTTGCCCCTTCAAAACGCCAGCCAGTATGTAATAGTGGCGTTAACCCTTTGCGCTCTAGGGCTTGGCGTTGGCTGTTAAATTGCAGTTGTGTTGGTGCTAAAAGGTATGTTTGCTGCATTGTATCTTGTGCAGCTACAAGCGGTGTTACCGGTAGCTGATCATAACTTTTTAAATAATCAATACTGTTATCACACACCCCAGATTGCTGTTTTGAGTTAACTAAAGAATCTGTAAAAGAGCGTTTTTCAAAGCGTGTATCGCCATCAATACACGCTTGCATAGCTTGCTCAGTGTAAAGTGGGGTGAGTAAATCAAGTGTGTTTTTATCTTCAATAGCTGGTTTTTTAAGGCTAAAGTCTTCTTGTAAGTACGGAGCAGGGCGTTGTTTAAATACCAGCACTTCTACTTCAAACCAGCGCTCAGCAATTGCGGTGCTGCTAAATAAGCAGCATAAAATAATAAGCGATTTTTTTAGCAACATTAATGGCTAACCTTTTTTTCGAAATCTGCAAGCATTGCAGTGACCATTTTCAAGCGTTCGCGGGCATTTGCCTCGCTAATAACAAAGCGCAGTTTATTTGCGCCATCCATTTTGTACACGCGCGGTGCACTTTGTATCAAGCCTATGATGAAGCTAGGATTAACCTTAGTGTTTTGGCTAAATTCAAAGTAACCACCTTTCGGGTTTGCCTCAATTTTTGTTATACCTAAATCACTTGCTCGCATTTTTAATTGCTGCAGGCTAAAGAGGTTTTTAGCCGCGTCGGGTAATAAGCCAAAGCGGTCGATTAATTCTACCTGCAATTCGTCCATATCGGCAACATTAGCACAACTAGCAACGCGCTTGTACATACCTAAACGTGCGTTCACATCGTAAATATAATCATCGGGTAATAAAGCCGGTAGCTTTAAGTCTACCTCAGTTTGTTTTTGCAAGAGGTTTTCAAGGGTGGGCTCTTTGCCTTCTCGCAATGCTTTTACTGCTTGTTCAAGCATTTCCATGTATAAGCTAAAGCCAATGGTTTGCATTTGTCCTGATTGATCATCACCTAAAAGTTCACCCGCACCACGAATTTCTAAATCGTGGGTTGCTAGTGCAAAACCTGCGCCTAAGTCTTCTAATGACTCTATTGCTTGTAAGCGTTTGCTTGCATCTTTAGAAAGAGCTTTAGGATCGCCTGTTAATAAGTAGGCATAAGCTTGATGATGGCTGCGACCAACACGTCCACGTAATTGGTGTAACTGCGCTAAACCTAGTTTGTCGGCTCTATCCATAATTATGGTGTTAGCAGTTGGTATGTCAATACCGGTTTCTATTATAGTGGTGCACACTAATACGTTGTATTTTTGGTGGTAAAAGTCAGCCATTATTTGCTCAAGCTCTTGCTCGCGCATTTGCCCATGTGCACTGGTTACGCTTGCCTCGGGCACCCATTCACTTATTTCTTGTGCTACGCGCTCAATTGTCTCTACGTTATTATGTAAAAAGTAAACTTGGCCACCGCGTTTAATTTCTCTAAGTACCGCTTCACGTATTAATTCTACATCGCGTTGGCGCACAAAGGTTTTTACTGCTAAACGCTTTGCAGGTGGAGTGGCAATAATAGATAAGTCGCGCATACCGCTCATGGCCATATTTAAGGTACGCGGGATAGGCGTTGCAGTTAAAGTGAGTATGTCGACATCGGCGCGTAGCGCTTTAATCTTCTCCTTTTGGCGCACCCCAAAGCGATGTTCTTCATCAACAATTAATAAGCCTAAATCGTTAAATATAATATCAGCCTGGATCAGCTTATGAGTACCAATGACAATATCGAGCTTGCCGTTGGCCATTTTTTCAAGCGTGTCTTTTTGCTCTTTAGGTGAGTTAAAACGCGACAATACACCTACCTCAATAGGAAAGTCGGCAAAACGGTCTTTAAAGTTTTCAAAGTGTTGTTGGGCAAGTAATGTTGTAGGCACCAAAATAGCTACTTGTTTGTTATCGTTAACAGCTACAAATGCGGCGCGCATGGCGACTTCGGTTTTACCAAAGCCTACATCGCCACACACTAAACGGTCCATGGCTTGTTTTGATTGCATATCGCCTAATACGGCTTCAATGGCATTGCGTTGATCGTCGGTTTCTTCAAACGGGAAGCTGTCGCTAAATTGGCGATAAGCTGGGGCATCGAGGGTAAATTTATTCCCTGGTTTAGCTTGGCGCTGAGCGTAAATATCAAGTAACTCGGCGGCTACATCGCGCACTTTTTCAGCAGCACGTTTTTTAGCTTTGTCCCATGCATCTGAGCCAAGTTTATGCAGTGGTGCACTGGCTTCTTCGCCGCCCGAATAACGACTTAGCATATGCAGCGCCGAAACCGGTACATACAATTTTGCTTCACTGGCGTAAGTAATGGTAACAAATTCAGTGATAATGCCTGCGGCATCTATGGTTTGCAAACCTTGATAGCGACCAACGCCGTGATCAAGATGTACAATAGGTTGGCCTTCTTTAAGTTCGGCTAAGTTACGAATTAGTGCATCTTGGCTGGCTTGGTATTTATGCTTACGGCGACGGCGCTGCGATACTTTTATGCCAAGCAATTCTTGTTCGGTGATAATAGATAAACTAGGTTTAGTACCTAATACAACACTTTGCTCCAGTGGGCTAACAATTAGGCCAACATCGCTTTGGCTTTTTGTAAACTGCTCAAAACTAGTAAATTCTTTAAACTTTAAGCCGCTAGGTTTTAATACTCCCAGTAATGACTCGCGCCGGCCATCCGACTCTACGCTTAGTAAAATACGGCCTTTGTGCTTTTTTTGCGCCGCTACATAGTTTATAAACGCACCGTAAGGTTCGCTTTGTTTATGATCAATGCGAATAACAGGTAATTCACTAACAGTTAAATTTTTATTGCCTGCTTTTGTACCTAGTTTTGCTTGAGATAAGCGAATACGCGCATAATTCCCTAAATTAGCAAACAATTCATTAATGGGTTGATACAGCGCGCTTGGCTCTAATAATGGACGCAGTGGGTCTACGCGGCGGTTTTCATAGCGCACGTTTACGTCATGCCAAAAATTATCGGCGGCATGTTCTAAATCACCGAGCTGCATTACCGTTGTGGTTTCAGGTAGGTAATCAAAAATAGTGGCCAGTTGCTCGAAAAACAGTGGCATATAATATTCTATACCGGCGGGCCAATTACCTTTACTCACTTGCATGTAAACAGAATCTTGCTGCGCGCTGGCACCAAACTTCTCACGGTACGCTATTCTAAAGCGTTCAATGTCGGCTTCGTTAGTGGGAAATTCGTGTGCCGGGAGCAGTTCAATTTTATCTACTTTTTCATCTGAGCGCTGGGTTTCAACATCAAATAAACGAATGCTGTCGAGCTCGTCGTCAAAAAAGTCGAGTCTAAAAGGATGCGGGCTGCCCATAGGGTATAAGTCGACAATAGAGCCGCGAATGGCGTACTCGCCGTGCTCCATTACTTGCTGTACGTTTAAATAACCCGCTTGTTCTAAATTATTTCTGAAATTATGAGTATCGAGCTTATCACCCACCTTAAAGTTAATTGTGGACCCATAAATAAACGAAGCCGGGGCGGTGCGCAGCATTAAGGTAGAAACAGGGACAATTAAAACACTTTGTTGCTCGTTTTTGAGCGTATTTAAAGTGGCTAAACGGGCAGAAATAATATCTTGATGAGGAGAAAAATGGTCGTAAGGTAGGGTTTCCCAGTCAGGAAATATCATTACCGGGTTGTCGGGCAATAAATATTCTAGCTCGGTTTCAAGGCGCAGGGCGCTTGGCGTGTCTGGGGTTACAATTAACACTAAATTGTCTTGTTGTTTTACACCCTCAGCAATAGCAATGCTTAAACCACTGCCGCTAAGTTGCCCCCATTGAATTTTATCTTTTTGAGATTTCACCCAAGGCAAGGCTGCCCATTGCTCAAACGCCATTTATTACTCCATTTATAAATTGGCCCTAACTTATTATGTAATAAGGGCCAAGTAATTTTATTTAATCGCGGTAAATTTTTGTTAAGTCTTGGTAGTGATCAATTCTGCGGTCGCGTAAATACGGCCAAATACGTCTTACGTTTTCGCTGCGCTGTTGATCAAGCTCAATTACTAAAATTTGCTCGTCAGTATTATTAGCCTCAGCAAGTAATTCACCTTGTGGCCCTGCAATAAAAGAGTTCCCCCAAAATTGAATCCCTTCGCTTTGCTCACTTGGGTCTTGCTCGACTCCAACGCGGTTACAACTAATTACCGGTACACCATTGGCAATCGCATGGGCGCGCTGGCTAATAACCCACGCATCTTTTTGGCGGGTTTGTTCATCGCTATCATCACGCGGATCCCAGCCTATTGCAGTTGGATAAATAAGTAGCTCAGCACCGGCCATTGCCATTAAGCGTGCAGCTTCAGGAAACCACTGATCCCAACATACTAATACGCCCAATTTACCTACTGAGGTTTGAATTGGCTCAAAGCCTAAATCGCCTGGAGTAAAGTAAAATTTTTCGTAAAAACCAGGGTCATCGGGAATATGCATTTTACGGTATTTACCGGCAATACTGCCGTCATTTTCAAGTACTACAGCGGTATTGTGATAAAGGCCGGTAGCACGTTTTTCAAATAACGACGCCACAATTACAATGCTTAACTCTTTTGCCAGCTCACCTAAAGTATGCGTGCTTGGGCCTGGAATGGTTTCGGCTAAATCAAACACGTCTACATCTTCGGTTTGGCAAAAGTACAGGCTACGGTGTAGCTCTTGCAGCACAACTAATTTAGCGCCTTTGTTGGCTGCTTCACGAATTGCGGCAATCGACTTTGCCATATTTTGCTCAGCATTATCGCTATTGCTTTGTTGTACGAGTGCAACGGTTAATTTTGCAGGGCTGGTCATTGAGCTGCTCCAGTTAAAAATCCACGTGGGAGTTGCATTGTTATACAGTGCAAACTGCCAAATTGTTCAATAATAGGTAGGCAATTAATGCCCACTATTGTGTGCTCTGGGTACGCTTGTTGAATTTGCGCTAAGGCGAGCTTATCGCTTACATCATCGTACGTTGGTACTAATACCGTATTATTAATAATTAAGTAGTTAGCATAGGTGGCAGGCAAACGTGTTTGCTCATCGTCATACACTGCTTTGGGCCAAGGTAAGGCAATTAAATTATATGGGGTGTTATCGGTAGTTTTAAAGCCTTGAAGCTGTTTTTCCATCGCATGCAGCGCGTTGTAATGCTCATCGGTTTTATCATCGCACTGTACATAAACAAGGGTATTGTTTGGTGCAAAGCGAACTAGCGTGTCTATGTGGCTGTCGGTGTCGTCGCCCGCTAAATAACCATGGTCAACCCATAAAAAGTCAGTTGCTCCTAAGTGCTGTTTTAACAGTGTTGCAATGTCACTTGGGGTTAAATTTGGGTTGCGGTTTTTATTGAGCAAACATTCACTGGTAGTAAGTAATACGCCGTGTTCGTTTATTTCAATGCCACCGCCTTCAAGTACCATATCTACTGCTTGGTAGTCATTATTTGTATCGCTAAGCTCATTGACTAAAACACGGTTTATTTGATTATCTAAATTACTTGCAAATTTATTGCCCCAACCGTTAAAGGTAAAATCATACACTTTAAGCTGATTAGGGTTATTTATAGCGGCGCAAGTAAGGGGGCCGTGATCGCGTGCCCATGTATCATTTGTTGGTGTAACTACAAAGTGAACACAGTTTAAGGGGACGTTGGCGGCGTGCAATAGCGCAATAACATGCTCTTTTACAGGCTCACTGTGCGCTACAATAACTAACTGTTGTACTGCGGTAATATGTTTTGTAAGCGCTACATACACAGGCTCAACGCGTGCTAAGTTTTCAGCCCAATCGGTGTCTTTATGCGGCCAAGTTAGCATAACAGCGTCTTGCTCGGCCCATTCTGGTAAAAGTCTAAAATTCATGAGTAATTGATACAAATTAAGGTAGCGCTAGTTTAGCAGTTTGAGTGTACATGTCAGCTATTTATCATCTGCTTGCATGTTTTGTGATTGCTCTAATTGCTGGCGTTTTTTTAGTTGTCGGGTTTGTGCATGCAAACTGGCTCTAACGACTAGTTCTTGGTCGCTGTCTCTTATGGCTATAAAGAGTAAAGTGTATTGGTAATGCTCGGTATCGATTTTTTTAATTGCAACGACTTCGGTATAGCAATAAACAGCTGACGCTTCATGGTGTAAAAAAAGTTTAGTCCGAAACTTTTGCCCTAAAGAATAAACATCCTCTGTTGTAAATTTTACGCCACCGCCGCCATAACTATCGCAATAAATAACGTTATCTTCGCTTTGCTCTGAGGCGAGAACATGGCTCATTATTAAGTCTATTTTACGTGATTGCGCTTGTAAAAAAACCGCTAGCTCTTGGGCAACATCACCTAAATTACGCAGTGGTCCAAGCGCGCTTTGCTCTAAGCTACTTACTTCATTAGCGAGTTTAAATAAAGGGGGAATGTCTGCGTCTAACTGGGTAAGGTTTTTTGGAACGGCGTTATCATCAACTATGTATAGGTTTACACGGTTACTTTCATCAATTTGAAAATATTGTTCAAACTCACTTAATCTTTGACTGTTCATAGCACTCTCCGCAACACATTTAAGTAATAATAGCGCCCTTAGTGCTAAATTACTAGAATATATGTTTTTTGAATAACTGCTTGAATACTTTATTTATATTCATTTTATAAATATAAAAAAACGGCCAACGTTATCCTAACATTGGCCGCTGGGGTATTGATTAATTTTTACCACTTTAATCATGGCACATAGATGCCGTATGGGGAGGAGAGCATTACATCAGGTTATTTAAGCAGCTCGGTTAACTCATGTAAGTTTTTTACAACATGATCTGGTTTTTTAGCCAGTGGGTAAAGTGCTTTACCTGGGCGTGCAATAAAAGTGGTTTGTAAACCGGCTGCTTTTGCGCCGGCTACGTCCCAACCATGTGCTGCAACCATCATGGCATCATTTGGTTTTACATTAAGTTTTTTAAGTACCCATTGGTACGCACGTAAATCAGGCTTGTACACTTTAATATCTTCAATGCTGTAGCGCTCGTCAAAATAATGGGTTAAACCAGCGCTTTCAAATTGTGCTTGTACGCCTTTATTTGAAGAGTTTGTTAGGCTAACCAGCTTATAACCTTGTGCTCTTAATGCAGCTAAACCTGCTTTTACGTCTGCGTGTGGAGGCAGTGTTAATAATGGTGTAACAATCGCGGTTTTTGCTTGCTCGCTGGTAATATTAATATTGTTGTTTTGTGCCACCATTAATAATGACGCCACGCCAATTTGGCCAAAGTCTTGGTAATCGCCAATTACAGTTGATACCAACGAGTGGTGTAGCATAGTAGAAAACCACAATGGTAATAAATCCTCTCGCCCACCAAGTGCTTCGCCTATAGAAGCGCGCATTGAATCTAGATCAAGGAGTGTTTCGTTAACGTCAAAAATTAACACTTTAGGTTTATTTGAGGTTTGTTCGGCCATAGTATCTCCAGATAATAGGCTTGCGCCTAAAATTAATGAAAGGGTTAGGGTTTTTAGGGATGTTAATACAGACATTATTTACTCTCAGATTTTAAAGCGTTTAATACATCAAAAGGTTCAGCGCGTAGGGTGTAGTCTTCAGTTACAAATGCGTAAGTGATCACACCTTGTTGATTAATAACATAAGTGGCCGGTAGTGGTAGTTGAAAGCTTTTATCGCCGTAGTAGTGCTCAAAATCAATACCAAATTCGGTATATAACGCTTGAATACGCTCATCGAGTGTAAACAATAAACCGAACTGCTTGGCTATTTTATTACTTACATCTGAAAGTACATCAAATTCAAGGTCGTTTTTTTGCGCCGTTGACAGTGTTTCATCAGGAAGTTGTGGTGAAATGGCAATTAACTGTGCATTTTGCGCTTTAAATTGTGGTAAGTAATCATTTAGGGCTTTTAACTCTAAATTGCAATAAGGGCACCAGCCACCACGGTAAAAGCTAATAATTACTGGGCCTTGTTTTAATAATGTCGCAAGTTCAACCGTGTTCCCTTGATGATTAGCCAAGCTAAAATTGGTAACTTTTTGCCCTACCTGTAATGCATTATCTTTAATGTGCTGGGCAATAAGCTCTGCGTTTGTCGTATTCATTAGTGCTAAAACATCTGCAGGGAGCTTTGCTTCTTTTTGCACGTTATAGGCGTCAATTTGCGCTTTTAAACTCATATATAACCTCAATAATTAAGTTACGTTAGATTATATAGTTTTAGTTATTTAAATATAGATTGCAAAAGTGAAAGCTTCATTCGAAAATATTAAACATTGAAAACCCAAAGTAGCTTTTTATGTATAACATAAGTGATTTAGAAACTTTTATAGCCGTAGTAGAGAATAAAGGTGTACTTGCCGCTGCGCGCGAGCAAGGTTTATCGCCAGCAACAGTGAGCCATCGCCTTAGTAAATTAGAGCGAGAGTTGTCTACTGTTTTAGTCTTTAGGGATAGTCGGCGAGTACGTTTATCGCCTGCAGGAGAGGTGTTTTACACGCGTGTGGGCGCTATTATTGAGGCACTGCACGATGCAGAGCATAGTATAGGTGCTCGCAGCTCAACTGTGAGTGGGTTGCTAAGGGTAACTATGCCACCGTGGATTTTTTCTAAGTATGTTATGCCTAAGCTCAGCGAGTTTGAAAGTGAATATCCTCAATTAAAACTCGACTTTTTAATTACGGACCACTTTATTAATGTGGTTGATGATGCTCAAGATGTGGCTATAAGAGTAGGGCAGTTAAACGACTCTGGCATGTTGTCGCGTAAAATAGTCAATAATAGCCGTGTGTTATGTGCAGCGCCTAGCTATATAAATAAACAGGGTATGCCAAGTAATTTAACCGAGCTTGCGGCGCATTATTGGGTATGTTTGCCGTGGCAAAAGCAATTAAAATTATTTGACGAGCAAGGCAAAATCCACAGTTTTAATGCTAAAACCCGCTTTACTATTTCAAACTCAGATAACATGACCCAAGCTGCCATTGCTGGGCATGGCATTGCAATTAAATCAAAAATAGCAATTGGTGAAGAGCTTGCAAATGGCACCTTAGTTGAAGTTATGCCCGGTGTAATGGCGCAAAGCGACGCACCAGTATGGTTTTTACGGCCACAAAACAGCTTAACCACACGTAAAACTGAGGTGTTTTTTAACTTTATAAAGTCATTATTTGTTGCATGCTAACTATATAAGCGGTTGCATGACGCTTTTATTATGAGCAGCGCATGCGTTAGATCAACCTTTGTTCTTATACTCATTTGAGAATATTTTATTGTTGTTATTATCTCCCTCAGGCTTATTGGCCGTTTTATTTCTTTGAGGGATTAAATTTAACAATGAAAAAAGTGACGTACATTGTGTTAGTAGGTATTGCACTCTTGGTGTTTGCCTTTATGGGCGCTAAGCTCATTCCTATTACTTTAGCACCACCTTTAGCTGCAACACATAAAGTAGATATTAACGATCAAACGCTCATTGCTCAGGGCGAATACTACGCACGAGTTGCTGACTGTGTTGCGTGCCATACGGCACCCGGCGGAAAACCTTTTGCGGGTGGCTTAGGCATGCAAACACCTATGGGGGCTATTTATTCTACAAATATTACTCCCGACATCGAAACAGGCATTGGTAGTTATAGCTACGCCGATTTTGAACGTGCAGTTAGAAAAGGCATTCGCCAAGATAACCAACCGCTTTATCCTGCTATGCCTTTTGTGTCATATAAAATAGTAAATGATGCTGAAATAGAGGCAATGTACGCGTATTTTATGTCAAGCGTTAGCGCAGTAAAGCAACAAAATCAACAAACAACCATTCCATGGCCTGCAAGTATGCGTTGGCCATTAGCATGGTGGCATGCATTATTTTCACCAGCGCGTAGCTTTACAGCTAACCCCAATTTAACGACTGAGCAAAATCAGGGTGCCTATTTAGTTGAGGGATTAGCTCACTGCGGTGCGTGCCATACGCCACGTGGTATTGCTTTTCAAGAAAAGGCGCTATCAGATGATGCATCGGGTCAGTTTGTATCAGGCTCAGTACTGGAGGGCTGGTATGCTAAAAGTTTACGTAATGAAGGGTTAGGCTTAGCAACCTGGAAACAAGCCGATATTGTTGAATTTTTAAAAACAGGACGTACCGACAAAACTGCCGCATTTGGCAGCATGGCCGATGTAGTGGCGCATAGTACGCGGTACTTTACTGATAAAGATTTAAACGCTATTGCTAGCTATTTGCATCAGTTAGCACCGCGCCCTGGGTATGAAAAAAATTGGCAGTCAAAAGCAGATACCACCACAAGTGCATTGCGGGCAGGTGACTTTTCGGCCTCTGGTGCTTTGTTGTATATGGAGCAGTGCGCCGCGTGTCATCGTTTAGATGGAAAAGGCGCACCACGTATTTTTCCAGCATTGGCTGGTAACTCTATTGTGTTTGCAGAAGATCCCAGTTCGTTAATTCAAGTCACTTTAGCAGGGGGGGAAATGGCAACAACCGCGCACGATGTAATGACATTTACTATGCCTGAGTTTTATCATTTAAAAAACCAAGAGTTAGCCGATGTTTTAAACTTTATTCGCAACAGTTGGGGCAATCATGGCAGCCATATTTCAACTCGAGATGTTGCGACTATGCGCCGTGTAGTTGACCATGCTCCGGTGCATTATGTACCCGCAAAGGAGATAGAAAATGAATAAGTTACTAGGGATAAGCGTGCTTGTAGTTGTAATTTCGGTTGCTGCTTACATGGGTTATGAAAGCCGTTTTTATGATGCGCCTGATGCAAAAACTTACGATGTAATTGATGCCGAAGGTAAGGTGATTGATCAATTTACCATTCCAAAAATTACCGATGTAGTAGGCCACAAAGATGAAGAGGCTATTTTATACGGTATGCGCTTACTTAACGAAACGGCGCGCTTATTGCCCGATAATGTAGGTAACGGGCTCAATTGCAATAGTTGCCATATGGGGCAAGGTAAACGAGAGTTGGGGGCACCCTATATAAATACTTATAATCGCTATCCGCGCTTTAATCCGCGTGCGCAACGCGTACTTGATTTAAACGAGCGTATTAACGGCTGTTTTCAACGTTCGATGAATGGTAAACCAATCCCAATAGATTCGCCAGAAATGCAAGGTATGCATGCTTATATGAAATGGTTGGGTGGTGATGTGGCACCGGGCAATACCGTTAAGCTAACTAGCCTAGAGTATTTTAAAGTAGGCAAATATACAGCAAACGCAAATAACGGTGCACAGGTTTATGCAGCGCAATGCGGTACTTGTCATGGCAGTGATGGCGAGGGGGTAAAAGATCAATTTGGTGATTATATTTTCCCACCATTATGGGGCGATGACTCATTTAACATTGGGGCAGGTATGGCACGAGCCTCTCGAGCAGGTGCATTTGTTATTCATAACATGCCATTGAGTGTGAGTCGTGAAGCGCCGCTTGGGCAGATCACTTTATCAGAGCAAGAGGTTGTTGATGTTGTGGAATACTTTACTAAAAAGCCACGTCCAGACTTTGCAGGTAAAGAAAACGATTGGCCAGGTATGGATAATCCCGCTGATTCTCGTTATTAATACAGTATGCATAACCGCTTAAGCTAACAAGGTTAAGCGGTTTTTTATTGCTGCAATGTACTTAGTTAAAACTCAGATTATTTACTCTGTGTATACTAGAGTAGTACAAAAAACGCGCCGTTTTGGCGCATTTTTATTGGCATAACATAAACCTAATATTTGAATTAAGACCATTACCTCAGATTATTTAAAATTCCACATTGACCATATACCTACTTCATTTTGAGTTCGCTCAACTGTTGCACTATCAATATTACTTTGCTTAGCAACAAGCGCCAGCGTTAAATAAGAAGTTGCCTTATAATCAACACCTAGTTGTATGTAATCACGTTCTAAACTAGCGTTTAAACGTCTATTAGGGTTGATTGTATCGTACCGAGCAAATGCAGAGTAACCCGGTTTAAAAGCATAACTTGCCCAGGTCCCCCAGCCGCTGCTAGCGTCTTGCGGTATTTTGTTAACTTGGTTCCAGTTGTCGTTATATACATATTCAACGCCAAAACGTACCCCTTGATGCAGGTAACTTAGCGCTGCATTGAAACGCTCTGCAGTATGATTTTTCTCGGCCTCGTCTTTATCAAGTGCGCGTGTACCTTGATAAGCACCTAAAGCAAAATCAAATTGTTTATTTATATGCCACACAGCCGATGCTTCTAAATCAATTCGATCGCCCACAGTTGGCTTTTGAAAACCACCCCCAGTAATAGCCGATACAGCATACGAAAAGTGCGCCGATTTATGGCCATAATGAATACCTAAATCGGTTGGACCGGCTAATTTGTTTTTTGGCGTTAAGCTCGGATCAACATAACGATACCCTACACGGCGTGCGATGTAATCAATCCATGGCAGTTCAGCAACACCAATTTTAAGCGTACTTCCTTGATTAAAATTGCGTTTTATATAAGCATGACGAAACCAAATGTCGGTAGGGTCTTGCTGGCGTTGCCACTGCACATCTGTGGTCACTGTTAATGACCAGTCATCATTAAATTGATGGTCTAAATTAAGATAAAAGCGTTTTACATCAAGTTGCCAATCTTCAATATCCTGGTGCTGATCGTCAATTTGAATATTACTAAAATTCGCAAATACTTGGCTCGATAACGTGGTTTGCGATGCGCTCACCGGTGCACTAATAACAAGCAATCCACTTGCTGCTAATAATACAGAAACACTTAAACTTGTTTTATTAAACACCACAAAACTCCCTTAGGTTGCTTACATTCAAGCGAGATAAATTTTGCATATTATAGCTTTTTAGTTGTTGCACCACGAACTTGCTAATACGTTATTTAGTTAAAGCATGACCTAGGTCAAAATGCAGGTTTATTACTGTTTTAATAACATATAAAGAGACTTTTAACGCAACGAAAAAATAACCGCGGATTAACAATTTACCTTGTAATTAACGTTAAAATTAGTCATCTTAACAAACTTAGGTTTATACAATAATAAGGGATGAAATTAAGGATGGCGCGAGGACTCAAATTAGCCACTACATTTACAGAGTTATCGACTCATTTACGCCGCTTTGTTTCACGAATAGTGTTACCTGACGACGTAGAAGATATAGTGCAAGAAACCTTTATTAAAAGCTACGAAGCTGATTTAAAACAAGATATTCAATTTACGCGTAGTTACATGCTCAAAACTGCTAAACACCTTGCCCTTAATCATATTGCTAAATGGGATAATAAATTTAGCGACTCCCTTTGTGATGATCATGAATTACCAAAGTTACTTAAATCAATACAACTAGAGGACGAGTACACCTCGAAAGAGCGTTTTTTATTGTTTTGTCGGGCAACAGAGCAACTAAGCTTGACGGTTCGCAAGTGTTTTATATTAAAAAAAGTGTACGGTATGAGCCAAAAAGAAATTGCCCAGCAACTACAGTTAAGTCAAAGCACAGTAGAAAAACATATTGCAAAAGGGTTACTACAAACCATGCTATACATGCGAGAGCATTCTCAGGATGAAAATGAGCAGTATAAAAAGCACGACACCGCTGCTCAAAGGCCAACTATAGTGAGTGTGGCAAAATGAGTAATATTCATCAATTTACACCAAAAGATTTAATTTTAGAAACAGCAGCTAATTGGATAAGCGCGATAGATCGCGGTTTAAACAAGGTTGAAAAAGAGCAATTTAAATTATGGATGCTGCAAAGTAATGCACACCAAGACGCCGTTTACGAACTCGCTAAGTTGTGGGACGAACTGAGTGTATTAAACGAGTTAAGCACTTTATTTCCGCATAAAAACAATACCGAGGAAAAAAGTAAATGGGTGTTTTCGTATGGTATCGCGGCCAGCTTATTTGCTGCGTTAATGATTTGCAGTTACTTATTGGTTAATTTAGAGACTGGTTATAACCAAGCCCTAGCGAAAGTTAATTATACTAAAATTTATAAAACCAAGGTGGGAGAGCAAGCCACTTACGTACTGCCCGATGGCACCATAGTGCAACTTAATACCAATAGCCTATTAGAGGTTGCCTATAGTAAAGGGCGCAGACAGTTATTACTGAGTAGAGGGGAAGGGCGTTTTAATGTTGCTAAAGATGCTACGCGGCCATTTAGTGTGATGGCAGGTGATAAAAGCTTTACAGCATTAGGTACTGTATTTAATGTGCAGCGCAATACCTCATCTCATTTAGAATTAGTGGTAACCGAAGGAAAAGTGATGATCACTGATCCGAGTGTAGCTGTAGATGCTAACGATTTTAAAGCCTATCAACTAGCCGATAACAGCACCCAAAAAATTAGAAAAATAAACGCAAATATTGTGCTCTCAGGCGAAAAAGCAATTATAGAAAAAAGTGTTACAGCGCCTATTAAACGCCTCTCTGCTGACGATGTGCAACGAGATTTAGCGTGGCAAAATGGCATGCTAATTTTTAACGGAGAACAATTAAGCGATGCCTTAAATGAAGTTAGCCGTTATACCGCTACTCGGTTTGAGCTTTCATCGGCAGAGCTTGCGAATATTAAAGTTGCAGGGGTATTTAAAGCGGGTGATGTTGCTGGGCTACTTGAAAGTTTAAAAACAAATTTTTCGATTGATCACGAACGCTTAGGTGAGCACGTAGTTAGCCTTAAACGTCAAACTAAGTCATAAATAGCAGCGCCTAAAATCATGCTAATGTTGGATTAAGTTGCAATTATGAACATGCAAAGTAAAAAATATATTAATAAAAAGAATAAAACCTATAGAGGATTTTTGTTTGCCAACTGTTTATATAAGTTGCGCAGTAACCAAACGCATTTATTGTGTAGTTTGAGTGTGCTTGCATCGGCTTTTTTTAGCTTGAATGTTTTAGCCACAGTAACTACCGGGCAAATGGTGCAATTTGATATAAAAGCGCAGCGAGCAGACAAAGCTTTAATAGAATTTGCTAAGCAAACTGAGCAAACCGTGGTGTTTTCTTATGAGTTAGCTAAACAATATAATGCAAATTCGCTTTATGGTTTTTACACCCAATTAGATGCACTGGAGGCACTGTTAGGTGACACTAAGCTCGATGCGGTTGTTGATCAAAATGGTTTACTGAGTATAAAACTCAAACAAATCAATAGGAAAGATAACAACATGATGAAGCTTTCAGGCGTTAGTGCAGCAATATTGCCTGCATTACTTGCTGCAAACACTCAGGGCGTTAATGCTGCTGAAGATGTTGCCCAAGAAAAAATAGAAAAAATTGCCATTGTCGGGAGTCGTGTAGCAGGTCGTTCAGTTGAAGATTTACCTGTTCCGGTTGATATTTTAAGTGCAGAAGCACTAGAGAATACAGGGCAAACAGAAGTGGGCAGAATGCTGCAGTCAATTGCGCCTTCGTTTAACTTTTCAAGCTCGTCAATTAGTGATGGCACCGACGCCCTTCGCCCAGCAACACTGCGTGGTTTAGGCCCAGATCAAACATTAGTACTTATTAACGGTAAGCGCCGCCACCAAGCCAGTATTATTCATATTAATACTTCGGTAGGTCGTGGTACAGCGGGTACCGATATGAATGCTATTCCGGCGTCGGCAATTAAGCGCATTGAAGTACTGCGTGACGGTGCTGCAGCGCAATATGGCTCAGATGCCATAGCGGGTGTTATTAATATAGTACTCAAAGATGGTAGCGAAGGTGGTAAAGCCGCAATTAACTATGGCCAATATTCAGAAGGCGATGGTGAAACGATAAACCTTGATTTTAATAAGGGTTTTGCTTTAGGTGATAAAGGTTACGTAAATACTACACTTAACTACCGTGATCGTGCGCCAACTAACCGTGCCGGTTTACATGGCTCTTGCCAATTTAATGGTTGTACAACACTTGATGACGGCACTTTAGTAGCGGGCGATCCGCGAGAGCTAACAGCCGACAGAGATACCTTTAGAATAGGCGATGCCGACTCACAACAATTTGGCTTAATTGTAAGCACAGGTTATGAGTTAGGTGATGGCGAACTATACGGTTTTATTACTTATTCAACGCGCGATAACGAGTCGGCAGCGTTTTTCAGGCACAATGCCAACGGTGGCGGTAATACGGTTTTACAAGATAACGATGCGACAATTCAGGCTGGCTTTTTGCCAAAAATTAACACCACTATCGACGATATTTCGTATAACTTTGGTTACAAAACGCAATTTGATAACGATGCTAGCTTAGACTTATCGTACACCTATGGTGAAAACAGTATTGATTACACTACCAGTGACACAATTAACGCCTCGTATGCTAACTTTTTACGCTACGACCAAGGCTTAAGCGCTGCTGATATTCGCGCCACTATTCCGCGCGAAGCCTATGCTTACGGTATGGAATTATCGCTACAAACGCTTAATTTAGATTTTACTCAAAATTTTGATGATTACTCACTCGCTATGGGCGCAGAAATTCGCACCGATGAGTATCGCATTTTAGAAGGCAGCGAATACGCATACCGAGATTACGACACTAATAACGGCGTAAGTATATACGACGGTTTAAGCGGTGGCGTTGGCAGCGAAGATGCTTCGGGCGGCACGCAAGGTTTTGGTGGTTCATCGCCAATGTCATCGGTTGATGAGTCGCGCGATGTGATTTCGTTCTACCTTGATGCTGAAACCTATATTATTGAAGACGTTATTTTATCGGGCGCACTGCGCTACGATAATTATAAAGGCTTTGGTGATACGGTTAACTTTAAACTAGCGGGTAACTGGTCGATTACTGACGATATATCACTGCGTGGTGCATTAAGCTCAGGTTTTAGAGCGCCGTCAATGCAGCAGCTGTATTTTAATAATATCAGTACTCAGTTTGTTGTTGACGATGTTACTGGCAACTTAGTTGCCGAAGAAGTCGGTACTTTTAGAAACGACTCAACATTAGCGCAAAGCTTAGGTATTCCAAAATTAACAGAAGAAAAGTCGCAAAACCGCAGCTTAGGTATAGTGTATAACGTAACAGACAACATTAACGTAACGCTCGATTATTACTCAATTGATATAGACGATCGTATAGTTATCAGTAATCGTTTAGGTAAAGGGTTGTCGCCAAGTCTTGACGCTGCATTAATAAGCTCAGGTGCTGGTGCGGGTCAGTTCTTTTTAAATGGTGCTGATACAGAAACGCAAGGTATTGACTTTGTTGCTACCTGGAACACTGAAGGGTTAGGCGGTACGCTTGATTTTACCTTAGCAGCTAACTTTACTAAAACCGATGTGGTGTCGTTATTTACCCCGGCAGGTTCAGGTTTAGAAACAGTACCGGTTGAGGACGTGTTCTCTGACCAAGAAATTTCGATTATTGAAGAATGGCAACCAGAGGATCGCATTAACTTAAGTGCGCTTTATCAACGTGATGACTGGACAGTTAATTTGTCACTTAATCGCTTTGGTGAGTACACAGTAGAAGATGGCGGCCGCCAGACTTACGGTGCCGAAATATTAACTGATGTTAAAGTAAATTACTTTATAACTGAGAACTTATCGGTAAATATTGGCGCAAATAACTTATTTGATGTGTACCCAGATGAAAATACCATAGGTAATTCACGTACTGGTACTATTGTAGATGCCCAAGGCAATACCATTGTAAGCAGCCCAGGGGTATTTAAATACTCTCGCCGTTCAGCCCCATTTGGCTTTAACGGTGCGTATTACTACCTAGGTGCAGAATACCGCTTTTAATTATAGATACTCCCATTTTTATACTTAATATAAAGCCCAGCATTTAAGAATGCTGGGCTTTTTTAATTGTTTAACCTGAACTCAGCTTTAGGTTGAGTTATTATCCAGAATTTAGGCTACTTACTGCTTTTTCATTCGGCTCATTTCAGCATGACAGCTTTGCATTGTTAGTAATGCTTTAGCTAGTACAGCTTCGCAGTCTGTGGGTTGTGGTTTTTTCATTGCATCTTTAATTTCTTCGAGGGTTTTATCCTCAACTTCTTCTAGCTCTTTAATATACGTATCGTCGTTATTGCTGCTAAATTTAGTGATAAGCGCAGTGTAAGCACGGCGCGCTTCTACCGCAAATGATGAGCCATCTTCACGTTCGCCTTGTTCATTAACAGCAAAAGGTTGTAAGCGTTCAACGGTTACCTTACGCGCATCAATCATGCGCTGGAAAAGGGCGGCAACAGCGGGATCTTTTACGTTCTGTTGGGCTTTTTCGTAAAAATCTATACCACTATTCATTACTTGGATGATGTCAGAAATATGATTTACTTCATTACTTTGATGGGTGTTCATAATGACCTCTCTTATAAATGAAATTAAATGTTCATTTATATAAAAGCAAAGGTTGTTCCACTATAAATACTTTCGTAATCATTTGTTTTTATTGGTATAAATGTATTTTTAGGATGATGTTTGCTTACTTGTTAGATTAAGTAAGCAAATTTTACAAAGCTTTTGTAACGGTATTACTTAAGTTCTTCAGCAACTTCGGCTACTTTTTGACGTAACCAAATATGACTAGCATCGCGATGTAACAGCGGGCTCCAAATCATATCTAACTCAAACGGTGGAATAGGAAAAGGAGGTTCTAATATTTTAAGACTAGGATCGTCTATATAAATGTTAGCTGCTTTGGAGGGCAATGTTGCTATTAAGTTTTGTACTTTGGCTAAATGTACTGCCACATGGTAGTTACGGGTAAAGGTGGCAATATTACGGTGTTTACCAAAATGAGCGAGTGCTTCATCAACCCAGCCGAGTTTTTGCACATCTTTAGGATCCATTCCTACGCCTACACCAAAACCGGTTTTACTTACCCAAATATGGCGTGCTTTTAAGTAGCTCTCTAGGCTAAAATTGTCAATAATCGGGTTATCGGATTTAACTAAACAGCAAAAACTGTCTTTCCAAATGCGCTTATGATGAAACGATTGCGGTAGGTTTTCAAAGCGATTGATTGCCATATCCACTTTGCCATTTTCCACATCATGAAAGGTCACATCACTAGGGGTGAGTATATCTAGGGTGGTGTCGGGGGCTTCTGCGTGTAATTTACTTAATAGCTTGGGCGCTAAGGTACTGGCCGCATAGTCACTGGCCATTATTCTAAATACGCGCTTACTTTGGCTTGCTTCAAACTCACGATTAGGCGCAAGTGTTTCCTCTAGGGTCATTAATATACCGCGAATAACGGGTTGTAACTCTAACGCGCGCTCTGTGGGTACCATGCCATCGCTGGTGCGTACTAAAATAGGATCGTTAAATAAGTTACGAAGGCGCTTTAAGCCATTGCTCATGGCAGGTTGAGTAATACTTAACCGGTTTGCTGCGCGGGTAACATTACATTCGCGCAATAAAGTATCGAGATAAACCAGTAAATTTAAATCTATTTTACTTATATTCATTGTGTGTCCTTAACGCTTTACCAGTGATGGATAAAACGTTGTGCTGTCGGGTATGGATAAATATGACTAACCTGACCATTTTTAATATTTTGCTGTGCTTGCTTCCAAAAGTTAACATCAATAAGCTCTGGATGTGTGCTCATTAAAAACTGCTTATAGATTAGGTTAGGCATTACAAAGGTGCAAAGTTGCTCAGGGAATACATCTTGCGGCGCAACCGAATAGCTTTGCTCATCCATTAAGTAGTCGTCATACGTTTTTGCTTTAGGCAGTGCTCTAAAATTCATGTCGGTTAAATATTGCACTTCATCGTAATCATAAAAAATAATGCGTTTGTGTTTACTAACACCAAAGTTTTTTAACAGCATGTCGCCGGGAAATATATTAACAGCAATCATTTCTTTTAGTGCCTGGCCGTACTCTTCAATCGCGTCGGCGGCACTGGCATCATCGGCATTTTCTAAAAATAGATTAAGCGGTGTCATGCGTCGCTCAATATATAAATGTTTGATAATTAGCCAGTCGCCTTCAAT
This sequence comes from Pseudoalteromonas sp. SG44-5, assembly GCF_014164175.1. Taxonomy (NCBI): domain Bacteria; kingdom Pseudomonadati; phylum Pseudomonadota; class Gammaproteobacteria; order Alteromonadales; family Pseudoalteromonadaceae; genus Pseudoalteromonas; species Pseudoalteromonas sp. SG44-5. The sequence goes on from NZ_JACJES010000002.1 coordinate 101,926, forward strand.
TACCATGGATGAACCAATGGTTTGGTGCAACTGCTGCAACAAGTTACTATCAAACCGCGCTAAAGGAAATACGACGTTAGAATACTCTATGGTGTCGGCCATGCGGCCAACCCGATCGTGTTTTTTAACTAACTGGTAGCGCTTTAACACGGTATCACGACCAAAAGGTTTACTTTCGCCAAATTTATCTTTAATAACTTTAAATACATAGCCGAATGAGGGCAGGGTAAATACCATCATCACCATGCCTGGTGTACCAGGGGCGATAGTAAACTCGTCGTTAGAGTGAGTTAAATGATTTAAAAACTCACGGTAAAACTCGGTTTTACCTTGTTTATGAAAGCCAATAGCGTTGTAGAGCTCAGCTATGGTTTTATTGGGCATTAATTGGTTTAAAAATCGCACTAATGCGCAAGGCGCATGGGTTTCTACCATAAAGTAGGCACGCGCAAAACCAAAAATAACTCGCATTTGCGACGATTTAGTAAGTAGTGCGTCTAGGTACAAGCCTTTATCTTCATGGTGTAGTACTGCAATAATAAACGGTTGTACGCCGCTTTGCGATACCACTCGCCCTACAATGTAGGCAGCTTTGTTACGGTAAAATGGAGTGTGCAGTATATCAAAGCGCATTTGCCAGGCTTTATGGTGCGTATCGGGTGCTTGTTTATAAAATGCTTTTACCAGTAGTCGTATGTCTCGCTCTAAGTTTACAAAGGGAGCTTTAAAATCAAAGTGATTAATGATCTGTTTAATTGTGGGCTTTAGGCCGTCAACCACAGGAAAATAGCTGCGATACTCAGCTTCTACGGGCACTACAGGCGCATCTTTTAGAGTGGCTTCTACAAAAATAAAGTCGTTATGAAAATAACGGCGATGATACAAGCGGCAAAATACCGAGTTATAAAAAGTTTCGGCAAGCTCAGCCTGAGGATGAAAACATAAAAAATGTTGATAGAGCTTTTTTACTTCTAGCCACAGCTGTTCGTCGAGTTGTTCGGTTTGTTGTTGTCGAAGCGTGGCGGTGGTTTCGTTAACCCGATCATCATAATGGCTAATACGTAATCGGCTTATATCATTAATTGCTTGCCAGTCTCTTTTAGCAAACGCCAGCGGTGCTTTTGCCGTGGTTTTTTGAAATAACAGGTAGTGCTTTTTAAAGCCCGTTAAAATTAATTCAGCAATATGACGAGGCTGCATCATTACTCCTTATTAGACGCTAGAGCTTATACTCTATCATTGTTAAGAGTATGTTATTCTCGATTTAAAACCAAGCTAAATTAAGATGTTATTTATTCATGAGATAAAGGTTACTGATAGTTGTCTATTTTTTTTTGTAATTTATTAATGCGCTTTTTTACCATATTAATTTGTGCTTTATAGTTTTTGTTAATTACTTTTTGTTTTTTAGCAATATCGGCGGCAATACGTTTTTTATCTTCCTTGGCTAAAATATGGTTAAGGCGCTGTTGCTGTTTATAATCAGCTTGGTCTTTTTTACGATCTAATATTGCTAACTTATGTTGATTACTGCGCAGCTCTGCCTGTAAGCCTGCTAGTAAGCTTTCGCGCTCCAGTTCGTTTAATTGCTTGGTGTAATCTACTTTAGGGCCTACTTGCTGATTTATTGTGGTGTTGACTTTGTATACGGTGGCGTTGTTATCGCACGGGAATTGAGAAAAGGTGGTGCCTTCTTGTGTAACACACTTGTAGTAACTGGTTGCACTGAAACTGTTAAAGCTTAAGGTTGTAAGCAAGAGGAAAATAAAAATACAGTACAGCTTAATCATATTGGCTATCCCTAAGAGTGTTTTACTGCGTTAAATTAATAACGTTAAAGTAAAACTATAACCTAGCTTGGCGGTATAGCAAGCTAGGTTAATAATAGCCTTATTGAGTAAAGGTTTTTAACTTTTTGATACTGTGAACTAAAAATGGAATGTCTAAGCCTTGTTCAATAGAAAACCCTTCGGCGGCAGAAATATTTTTAAAGTCGCCATCAGGATCAATTAAGGTAATTCTATCCTTTTTATACGCTATAACCACGCCTTGAGAATAATTAACACCCATATTATCTTTTTTCTGGTGTAAGTTAACACCAAGCATAGTTTGCTCAGCAATAGCGTTGCAGTTTAAATACTGCCCAACAGCGGTCGCTATTATATCGCTAGGTTGAATAAGGCCATTAACGCGAGTGATCCGTTTATCTGAACTATAAAGCGTTGAGGTAATTACCACCTCTTTATTATTATCAGCCAAACTAAAAGCATAAACATGAGTATTTTTATCGCGAGGTGCTAAATCATCAGTGCCTTTAATAATTCTAATTGCACTATTAGTATGGGTTTGATCGTTAATAAAGTTTAACGCTGCAATACCCGTTACTTCAACACTGCGACGTTGGCTTTGCCATGCGGGTAATGTTTGCTCATTTATAATTGTAGATTTATAAAATGCTGGTAAACCATAAACTAAACTAAAGAGCATATCGTTATGATCGGTTGGTTGTAAAAACTGCTTAGTGCTATACAAGTTTTTATTACTGGCAAATTGAGCAAGCTGCTGCGCTGTTTCAAATACAAAAATATCAATTTTAGCCGGTGTGTAATCTTCGCATTTTGTCAGCGGAGTAGGCAATTGGTAGCTAATGTTTTGTTGATTAATTTGCACATTATGCGCTTGTTTATAGCTTTCTATGTCTAGTAGATCATTTTTAGCTAATAAGCTTTTAGCCGTTGTAGGGTAAGAGAGTGGTAAAAAGTTATCTTGTTTAGTTACATCAAACTTTAAATTAGCGTCTGCCCAAATATGAATACTATGACTTAAAGCAAAACAAATCACTAAAAATGAACTCGCGTAGCGAGCAAACTTGAGCTGCTTTAAACGCGCTAAATTTTGCCAAGTAAAATTACTGACCGTTAACTGAAAACCTAAAATAACTAAAACTATGCCACCGGCTAAAATAGTTGTTAAAGCGGGTGAGCTGTTTAAGCGGTGCCATAAAAGCGAAATGATCTCAGGTAAAGCAGAACTACTTAAGTGATAACCTAAATTAAAATAAACATAAGCATCAAGTGTGAGTAAAGAGGCGCCAAAGGTAGCAATAACTGCAGCCATACCGCGAATATGGCGAGGGTATGGAAAAACTAAACTGAGCGGAAATACCGTCAGCACAAACGCTAAAAAGGCAATAAAGCTAGTATGGCTAAGCCAAGTAACTAGCATATAAGTAATACCCATAAAGCTTGTAGGTGGCGAGTCGGCAAACAAGTAGCTTAAGCTAATTAAGAGCGCTAAGCCAATATTGGCAAAGGTAAACCAATGCCCCCAACTTAGTAATTGACTCGCTTTTGATGAAAACTGATTGTGCTGCGATAAATTCATAGAGTTTATTTAACCGACTGTGCGAGAGCTTTAGCAAAGTTCTCGGTAACGGCTTGTCTTTTCCCTGTTGGTACATGCTCTTTTAAGATATGCGTGATAGAATTTCCTAAACACATAAGACTCAAATCAACCGGCGCATTGTGTTGAGTTAACACATCAATAAGCTGATCGACGATTTGTTCTACTTGTTCATTAGAGTATTTTGATAAGATTGGCATCAGTTGGTTCAATTTAATAGTTATATTCTCACATTTTAACACCAGAGGCGTGAAAAACAAAGATGGCAACAGACGTTAAAAAACTAGTCGTTCATTATGTAGACAAAAAAGACGGCGATACTCAAATCCATTTACGTAATGATGAAATGCTAATCAACGATAAAGTAGCTGTGTTTATTGAGCAATTGCATCATGCATATAATGGTAAGCCAGGTAAAGGCTTTTGCGCTTTTAGTGGCGATAAAAACAGCGTAGTTGCATCGGCAATGCAAAGTTACCGTAACAACGAACTTGGCTTTTGGCATATGACAGATCAAGCATCGAGTGTGTTAAAAGAGGAGCTTGATAAATACGCATTTAATGAAACCGGTTATTTAGTGTTTTGTCACTATCAGTATGTGGCTACAGACTACATGCTGATTGCGATGATTAATATTAAAGAGCATTACTCAATTACCTCTGAGCTTGATTTAGCATCGTCACGTCATTTAGATATTTCGCGTATGCAATTAGCGGCACGAATCGATTTAACCGCTTGGGACACCCAAGCGCAAGACAATCGTTATATTTCATTTATTAAAGGCCGCGCAGGGCGCAAAGTTGCCGATTTCTTCTTAGACTTTTTAGGCTGTGAAGAAGGTATTGATCCTAAACAACAAAGCCAAGTAATGCTCAGTGCTGTAGAGGATTACTTATCAGAGCAACAATTTGATAAATCAGAAAAAGACGATTTACGTAAACAAGTATTTGATTACTGTAATGATTGTGTAACGACAGGTGAAGATGCCAACGTAAGTGAGCTTTCGGCAACACTTACAAAAGGCGATGACAGTCCGTTTGACAGCTTTTGCAAAGAGCAAAGTTACGATTTAGAAGAGTCATTCCCCGTTGATAAAAAAACAGTGGCAAGTATGGTTAAGTTCTCCGGTTTAGGTGGCGGTGTAAGTGTGAGCTTTGAGCGTAAACACTTAGGTGAACGTGTTACTTATAATGAAGCAACCGATACCTTAGTGATCAAAGGCATTCCGCCAAACTTAAAAGATCAGTTACAACGCTTCATGGAAAAAGAACAAGACTAATGCGATTGATCTAAAGTTACAGGTACAAAAAAGCCCCGCTAGTTAATAATTAACTAGCGGGGCTTTTTAATGAGTATTGTTAATCAACACTCATTGTTTTAGTCATTGTAGAACTTGCACGACCAGCAGGTTTGATTGAACCCGCACGCAAACCACTGTCTGGCACTAGTTCACGTTTATCGTGAGCCATAGCAACAGATGTATGTTTTACTTCGCTATCAGCTACAGGGGTAGGCTGTGCCATTGGCGCACTTGCTGACCCTTGAGCTATCGCTGTTTTAACATGTGGTGCTGCAGTTACTACTGGAGTTTCAACTTTAGCTGGCTCTTCAGTTACCACTGAAGTTTCAACTTTAGCTGGCTCTTCAGTTACTACTGGAGTTTCAACTTTAGCTGGCTCTTCAGTTACCACTGGCGCTTCAACTTTAGTTGGCTCTTCAGTTACCACTGGAGTTTCAACTTTAGCTGGCTCTTCAGTTACCACTGGCGTTTCAACTTTAGCTGGCTCTTCAGCTACTACTGGCGTTTCAACTTTAGCTGGCTCTTCAGCTGCTACTGGAGTTTCAACCTTAGCTGGCTCTTCAGTTACAACTGGAGTTTCAAATTTAGCTGGTTCTTCAGTTTGTACTGGCTCTTCTACAGCTTCAACTTTGGCTAAGTCTTCAACCGCAACGGCTTGTTCAACTTGTTGCGCTGCATCCGCAGGTGTAGCTGCAGATTTAGCTTTAAGCTCTGCTTCATACTCTGCAGCAGCCTGGTCGGCAACAGGAACAAATGCCGGTGCTTCATCTGACTTAGCTTCATTGCCTTCACCTTCAGGGCGACGACGGCGCTGACCTGATGCACGAAGATGACGAGGTGAGCGACGTGAACGTGTACGAGTTTGCTCTTGCTCGTCTTCGGTTGTAGGTGTTTCATCGTTAGAATCAACATCTTCAACTTTCTCTTCTTTAATATGAGCTGTTTTTTCTGCCGCTGTTTGAGTTTGCTTTTCTACAACAGGTGCTTGCTCTTGGGCTACTGGTGTTTCTTTTTCTGTAGCTTGTACAGGTGTTTCATCTGTTGTTTGTACTTGCTCAGCATTTTCATCTTGCAGGCGTACTTTTTTACGCAAATTACGACGCTGGCGACGAACCTTTGGTTTTTGATCCTTTGGCTCTTCGGCTTGAACTGGCTTAGTTTCAGCTTCTGCTTTTGCAGGTGCATCAACTTTTACTGCATCTTTATCTTCAGTGCGTGGCTCTGGGCGCTTACGTGAATTAGGATTGCGACGACGCTTATTGCGATTCTCGCCTCTCTCTTGGTTCTCGTTAGTTTGCGTTGCTGCTTCAGGTGTTGATACAGAGTTAGTTTTAACCTCTTCATCCGCAGTACGCTCAGTGCGTGGCTTAGAACGAGGGTTATTACGGCGACGCTGATTGTTGTTATTACGGCGACGATTATCGTTATTACGCGTATTATCGCGCGTTTCTTGTTGCTGTTTTTGTGTTTCTTCTTTTTTCACTTCAACGGTTTCGCTGGCGAATAAAGATTTAAACCACTTACCAATTGCATCCAGTAAACCACTTTGCGCTTTAGTTTCAGCAGGGGCAACAACGTTAGCAGGAGCCGCTTGTGGAGCTGGTGTTGCAGGCATTACAACGCCTTTTAACATTGGCTCTTCACGTGCTGGTGCGACAGGCGACTTAGACATTTCAAATGCTTCAGGCTCTGGAGCAACAATTTGTCCATAGCTTACTGTTTCAATCGTTTCGTCTTTACGTAAGCGCATTACTTCGTAATGTGGTGTTTCCATGTGTTGATTAGGAATGATCACTATGTCGCACTTATGTTGTTTTTCCATGCGATGAACACTACGGCGCTGTTCATTTAATAAATAAGCGGCAACAGCAACAGGCACTTGAGCATTAACTTGTGCAGTGTTGTCTTTAATTGCTTCTTCTTCAATTAAACGCAAAATAGACAGTGCAATTGATTCGTTAGAACGAATCGTACCTTGACCACTACAACGTGGACATGGGCCTTGGCTTGCTTCACCTAATGAAGGGCGCAGACGCTGACGCGACATTTCGAGTAAACCAAAACGTGAAATTTTACCAATTTGCACACGAGCACGATCAGGACGAACAGCGTCTTTTAGACGGTTTTCTACTTCACGCTGATGGCGTGGTGGTGTCATATCGATAAAATCGATAACAATTAAGCCACCTAAGTCGCGAAGACGTAATTGACGTGCAATTTCATCTGCTGCTTCTAAGTTAGTATTAAGTGCTGTTTCTTCAATATCGCCGCCTTTTGTTGCTTTAGACGAGTTAATATCGATAGAGGTTAATGCTTCTGTAGGATCAATTACAATTGAACCACCTGAAGGCAAGCGTACTTCACGCTGGAACGCAGACTCAATTTGGCTTTCAATTTGGTAATGCGTAAATAATGGCGTATCACCTTGATAAAGCTTAACACGGCTCATAAAGTCAGGGCGAAAACGTTCAATATGCGCTTTAGCTTCTTCAAAAACACGTGGTTTATCAATTAATATTTCGCCAATATCACGACGTAAATAGTCGCGAATTGCACGAAATATTACATTGCTTTCTTGGTGTATTAAAAACGGCGCTTTAGCACTGTCGGCTGCAACACCAATTGCTTCCCAATGAACAAGTAAGGCTTTTAAATCGTAGTTTAATTCTTCAAACGATTTGCCAACACCAGCAGTACGAACAATTAAGCCCATACCTTTAGGAAGTTCTAAACGACTAAGTGACTCTTTTAGTTCAGTACGCTCATCACCTTCAATGCGACGAGATATACCGCCAGCACGAGGATTATTAGGCATTAAAACTAAGTAGCTACCGGCAACGCTGATAAAGGTAGTAAGTGCTGCGCCTTTTTGGCCACGCTCTTCTTTATCAACTTGTACTATAACTTCTTGACCTTCTTTGATCACGTCACGAATATTCGGACGGCCATGGAAAGTATACCCAGCTGGGAAGTAAGTACGGGCAATTTCTTTTAAAGGAAGGAAACCATGACGATCAGCACCGTATTCAACAAATGCTGCTTCAAGAGATGGTTCAATGCGAGTGATTTTGCCTTTATAAATATTGGCTTTTTTCTGTTCGTGACCTGGGCTTTCTATATCTAAATCATATAGGCGCTGGCCGTCAACCAGTGCTACGCGCATTTCTTCTTGCTGCGTTGCATTGATTAGCATACGTTTCATATTGTTACTCTACTAGTTTGTGTCGCTGACATGACGCTGTTTTCACGTCTGTTCAGTTATTCCTATTTTTAGAATGTGCAGCCTCACGACTGGGTCTTTAATGGAACGGCTCTGTTTTTTTGCGTACGCAGTATTTTTAAATGCAGGCAAACAATAGTGTATTTATTACTATTAAATTCATAGCAGGGCTAAAACTGTCGGCTTTTCAGCTACGTTACACGTTTACCCAGAAGTTGGCCTGTCATACTAATCTTATTAAATGCCGTTCATATTTAGGCGCATAGGGCTCGTTAAGTAAGTGAGTAATACAATGTGATGTACTACTAAAATCCATTTTTGTGAGCAAAAATCGCTGCCAATGTTAATGACGACTTATTTATTAGATTTTTTTAGTTCTAAATAAGCTGCTGTACGGTACTACAATTGAGCAAGTGCTGAACGACGTTTTTACGTCGTCACTATCAGACAAATTATCTGTTCATTGCTTTTTCAATCGCATTAAAAATCAATTCATGTTCAAACTTAACTGGCAATATATTACGCGCATTGCCGCTAATTGATCGCACGTGTTGACTGGGTATGTATAAAAGCTTTGGAAAACTTAACTCGGATCTGTATGATCAATTACCCAGAATGTGCATCACGAATGTATTACTGCGTTAAAAAGCACCGTTGTTATTTGCAAATACTAAATATTTGCGCTGCTGATTATCCCACTATTATAACTGTGTTAGCAACTAAATTATTTTTCTTAAATTAGTGATTAGGCAATGTCAGAAAAAAACGACTTACAAGTAACTTATGTCACGATCAACGAAGACCATTTAGGTCAACGAATTGATAACTTTCTTATTACCCATTTAAAAGGGGTGCCTAAAAGCGCAATTTATAAACTTTTGCGTAAAGGTGAGGTGCGCGTTAATAAAAAACGCATTAAGCCGGTATATAAACTGCAGCTAGAAGATGTTCTTCGTATTGCGCCAATTAGGGTGGCAGAACGAGAAGAGTTTGTGCCTTCAAAACTTGATAAAGTAACACGCCTTGAAAATGATATTATATTTGAAGATAAATACCTGATTGTTATTAATAAACCATCGGGTATGGCGGTACATGGTGGTAGTGGCTTAAGTTATGGTTTAATTGAAGCGCTGCGAGTATTACGCCCAGAAGAGCGCAGTTTAGAGCTTGTGCATAGACTAGATCGCGATACGTCGGGGTGTTTATTAATTGCTAAGCGCCGTTCAGTACTGACTGCTTTACATGAGCAGTTACGTGAAAAAACCATGGAAAAAAACTATTGGGCGCTAGTTGATGGCCAATGGGACTCTAAAACTAAAAATGTTACCGAAGGGCTGCGTAAAAATACGCTTAAGTCTGGGGAGCGCGTAGTGCGTGTAGATAACACTGAAGGTAAACCCTCACATACCCGCTTTAAAGTGCTTGAGCGCTTTAACGAGTGCTCGTTAGTGCAGGCGTCACCGGTTACCGGGCGTACTCACCAAATACGTGTGCATACACAATGCAAAGGGCATCCCATTGCGTGTGATGATAAATATGGCGATGAAGAGTTTGATAATTCGATGCGTAAAACAGGGTTAAATCGTTTGTTTTTACATGCTCATGACTTAACTTTTTATCATCCTAAAAACGAAACAACCATGCGCGTAGAAGCACCGCTTGATAAAGCACTGGCTAATTGCTTAGTTAAATTGCGTGCTAATAAAACGTGATAGCAGTCAGTTCGCTCAAAAAGTACAAGCTGGTTATTTTTGATTGGGACGGCACAGTAATGGATTCAATAACTAAAATAGTTAATTGTATTCGCAGCAGTGCCGTTGCGTTAAATATAGAACCGCCAAGCAATGAAGCAACAAAAAGCATTATAGGTTTGTCGCTTGATAAAGCCATTGCGGTATTATTTCCGCTGCATAGAGCGCAGCACCAAGCGTTAATTAGTGGATATAAGCAGCATTACCAAACAGATACTACGGCTACACCATTATTTGCCGATGTAGAAAAAGTGCTATTAGCACTACAGCACAGTGGCATTATTTTAGCCGTGGCAACAGGTAAAGGGCGCGCAGGACTCGATCGTTTATTACATCAAAGTGAGTTAGGGCATTATTTTAGTGCAACGCGTAGTAGTGATGACGCAAGCTCTAAGCCATCGCCCGATATGTTGTTTCAATTATTAGCAGAGCTTGGCATAAGCGCCGATGAAGCGGTTATGATTGGCGATACAAAAATTGATATGGCAATGGCGCAAGCCGCGGGTATGGATAGCATAGGTGTCACTATGGGTGTACATAACGCAAAGCAACTTAGCGAGTTTAACCCGATTGCAACTGTTGATAGTTATCAGCAGTTGCAACAGTTATTGCTGCCTGAGCATTAACTAAGGGGGGTATTTGATTGCGCACTTAGCACATCAAGGCCAAACTCAGCTAATAATTGGCTGAGTTTGATCAGTGGTAAACCAATTAAACTGTTGGGATCGTCTCCAGTTAATTTTTCAAATAAACAAATCCCTAGGCCTTCACTTTTAAAACTGCCTGCGCAATTATAGGGCTGCTCAGCATCGCAATAAGCACTTATTTGCGCATCAGTGAGTGTTTTGAAAGTAACATTAAATGGTTCAATGCAGGTTTTACTCTCCCCAGACGTAAGATCGTAAACGCACAGGCCAGTTAAAAATGTTACACTATGGCCGCTAAAAAGGGATAACTGCTTTACGGCATTGTGTTTATTATGAGGTTTACCTAAAATTTGCTCCTTAAATACAGCAACCTGATCTGAGCCAATCACTAAGCCTTTACTAAAGTGTTTACTAGCTGCGCGGGCTTTTAATTCACTTAAACGCTTAACTAGTTGTGCAGGGGTTTCATTGTTTAATGCTGACTCGTCAACATTCGGTGAAAATGTATCGAATGGTAGATTGAATTTTTGTAATAAAGACTGCCTAAAGGGTGAGCTTGAGGCTAATATAAGTGGGTACTTCATAGATTGTTTTCCTAACCAAAATCAGATTGAGTTAGGATAAATCAGATCCGTGAGTAAAACACGTGAAAAACCACGTAAATATGGTTTTTTACTTTGACTAACCAACTAACTATCTATATGATGCAGCCCCTATGCAAAAGGTGAAAATTCCCATCACTCTTCATCCAGGCAAAGCAGCGCAACACCGTTTAAAGTATGACGGCATTGTACCGCTTGAGAAACTAACTCGTTTACGAGAAGTTGTGCAGGAAGAAGTAGGTGAAATAGCGGTAAAAATTCATTGCAAAAACGACGACCAAGGTTTTGTTGTGATTAGAGGCAATTTGTCCACACACGTAACTGTCACTTGTCAACGTTGTAATGGTGATTTAGGGTTGGATTTGGTGCAAGATTTTGTTTATTCACCAGTTGGTGATGAAACAGAATCAGACATTTTTCCAGAAGACTACGATGAAGTAGCGCTTGATGAAAATGGTGAAATTAACGTTTTTAATTTAATTGAAGACGAATTAATTTTAGCAGTTCCATTAGTCTCTACCCACAACGAAGCTTCATGCAGTTATTCAGCAAAGCCTGCCAGCTTTGGTGTTTTAAAGGCGGAAGATGAGAAACCTAATCCATTTGATATTTTGAAACAACTTAAGAAAGATTCTTAGGAGAAGACTATGGCTGTACAAAAAAGCAAAAAGTCTCGTGCAAGACGCGGCATGCGCCGTTCACACGATGCGATTAGTGGTCCAAGCTTAACTGTAGATCAAACATCTGGTGAGACTCATCGTCGCCACCATGTGACTGCAGATGGTTACTACAAAGGCGTTCAAGTAATTTCTAAATAAGAGATTTCTTTATGCTGAATAATCTAACCATAGCGTTAGATATGATGGGGGGCGATTACGGCCCCCGTTCATCTATCCCCGCTGCCGTTAACGCGGTAAATGCTCATGCTAATTTAACGCTAATTTTATGCGGTAATGAGCAAGTCATATCAAAACAACTCGAATCACTCGATTCACTAGCACACCCTCGACTTATTATTCGCCACTGTAGCGAAGTTGTTACAAATGCATGTAAGCCCGGTGTTGCTGTACGCTCCAAAAAAGATTCATCTATGCGCGTTGCCCTTAACTTAGTTAAATCGGGCGAGGCTCAAGCATGCGTAAGTTCAGGTAATACTGGCGCGTTATTCTTTATGGCACATTACGTGTTAAAAATGCTTCCTGGTGTAAAACGTCCAGCACTTATTTCTGCGGTACCTACAGAGCGAAAAAACCCTGTTTATTTACTCGATCTGGGTGCTAACGTACATTGCGATGCGCAAACCTTATATCAATTTGGCATTATGGGGTCGGTAGTCGCAGGACAAGCACTTGGCTGCGATAATCCCAAAGTAAGTTTATTAAATATTGGCTCTGAAGATATCAAAGGCCATGAAGATATTAAGCAAGCTGCACAATTAATGCAGCAAAGCCCTTTAATCAACTATATTGGTTACAGTGAAGGTAGCGATATATTTACCGGAAAAGCCGATGTTATTGTATGCGAAGGCTTTGTGGGTAATGTGGCGCTTAAAACCTGTGAAGGGATTGCAAAACTTATAATGAATAAGTTTACCGCCGCGCTTGAAAAGCACCTCGTATACAAATGCATGGCGTTTATGCTGAGCCCTATAATAAAAAAACTCTATAAAAGGGTGAACCCCGACCAGTATAACGGTGCAAGTCTGGTAGGATTGCGCGGTATTGTGGTTAAAAGCCATGGAAATGCCTCAGCTAAAGCATTTCAAGCAGCAATTGATGAAGCGGTAAAGGAGGTTGAACGCCAACTTCCTGACAAAATAGCCGCAATTTTTGAAAAAATACATTCTAAAGACACGGTGAACGAGTAGTAATTGAGTTGCCGTGTTTATAACATTATTTATTTGTTTAATTAAAAAGAGCAAAATATGGCACAACAAATTGCAATTCTATTTCCAGGTCAAGGCTCACAAAGTGTTGGCATGTTAACTGAGTTACTCCAAAGCTCAGACATTGTTAAAGCAACTTTTAGCGAAGCGTCAGCGGCGTTAGGATATGACCTAGCAGAACTGGTTCTTAATGGCCCAGAAGAAAAGCTAAATCAAACTCACCGCACTCAACCTGCATTATTAACAGCCAGTGTTGCTATTTACCGTGACTGGTTAGCAGCTAACCCAGATGCAGATGTTGTTATGGCTGGACACAGCTTAGGTGAGTACTCAGCATTAGTATGTAGCGAAGTAATAAGCTTGAGTGAAGCGGTAAAGCTAGTAGAAAACCGTGGTTTATATATGCAAGAAGCCGTACCTGCAGGTGTGGGTTCAATGGCTGCTATTATTGGCTTAGGCGACGATGAAACCAAAGCGGCTTGCGCCGCTGCAGCGCAGGGTGAAGTGGTTTCTCCGGTAAATTATAATTCTCCTGGGCAAGTTGTTATTGCAGGCCATAAAGCGGCTGTAGATCGCGCTTCTCAAGCGTGTAAAGATGCAGGTGCAAAACGTGCATTGCCACTTGCTGTTAGCGTACCATCGCATTGTGAGCTAATGAAGCCGGCCGCTGAAAAGCTAGCTATTGATTTAGCTGCGTTAACATTTAACGCGCCTAAATGCGCTGTTATTAATAATGTTGATGTAAAAGCTGAAACGTCAGCTGATGCAATTAAAGACGCATTAGTACGCCAGTTATACAGCCCAGTACGCTGGACTGAAACAGTACAAGCATTAGTTGCACAAGGTATAACGCAAAGCTACGAATTTGGCCCAGGCAAAGTATTAACTGGCCTTGCAAAACGAATTGATAAAGCAATGATCTGTGGTTCAGTTAACGACTGTGCCTCAATTGATGCTGCAAAATAAGAGTATAATATATGACTAATTTATTTTCATTAGCGGGCAAAGTTGTCCTGATCACGGGCGCTAGCCGTGGTATTGGTAAAGCCATTGCAACTACTTTAGTTGCCCAAGGCGCAAAAGTAGCGGGTACGGCCACCAGTGAGTCGGGCGCTGCTAAAATTAGCGAGTATTTAGGTGAAAGCGGCAAAGGTTATGCGTTAAACGTAACTGATCCTGCATCTATTGAGGCGACATTGGCGGCGATTAAAGCTGATTTTGGCGATGTTGACATATTGGTTAATAATGCCGGCATCACTCGCGATAATTTATTAATGCGCATGAAAGAAAGTGAGTGGGATGATATTATCGACACTAACTTAAGTTCTATATTCCGTTTATCTAAGGCAGTATTACGCCCAATGATGAAGAAAAAGAACGGTCGTATTATCAATATTGGCTCAGTAGTGGGCACTATGGGTAATGCTGGGCAAGCTAACTATGCAGCGGCTAAAGCCGGTGTTATTGGCTTTTCTAAGTCACTAGCACGCGAAGTAGCGTCGCGTGGTATTACGGTAAACGTAGTTGCGCCTGGTTTTATTCAAACCGATATGACCGATGGTCTTACGGATGAGCAAAAAGCAGCCACACTGGCAAATGTACCAGCAGGGCGTTTAGGGCAACCAGATGAAATTGCTGCTGCTGTATGTTACTTAGCGTCAGATGCGGCTGCGTATGTATCGGGTGAAACTTTGCATGTAAATGGTGCGATGTACATGGTTTAATAGCCTATGTGCAAAGAAAGTAATTAAATATAAGTAATTAAATTGCCAAAAAAGATTGAATTATTGGCAATCTTGCTTTAAACATACTTGAAATCGTGGTTAAAATAAGCGATAAAAGACGAAACGTACACTCAAGAGGTTTGACCAGACAATTATTTATGGTCAAAAGATTGAATCAGAGAATTATGCGACGTAAACTACGCCGCAATCTGAAAATAACGCATTGGCGTTTTTAATAAAGGAAAGAAGAATGAGCGATATCCAAGAACGCGTAAAGAAAATTATCATCGAACAACTAGGTGTTAAAGAAGAAGAAGTGAAGAATGAATCTTCTTTCGTAGATGACTTAGGTGCAGATTCTCTTGATACAGTTGAATTAGTAATGGCCCTTGAAGAAGAGTTTGATACTGAGATCCCTGATGAAGAAGCTGAAAAAATCACTACAGTACAATCTGCTATCGATTACGTTACAGCTCACGCTGAGTAATTAATCGCATATTAAGGGCAGCATTCGCTGCCCTTAATCTCTATATCCAAACCACTTCAAAGTATATGATTCAAAGCAAAGCTAAACATCAATCTAATTTACACTGATTTTATTGGTATTATGCGTTTTAAATCTAATTTGGGACGAGTACTTTGAAGTTGCTTGGGTATTATTATCCCCTTATAAAACACCTTATTGGAGGCAAACCGTGGCTAAACGTCGAGTTGTCGTAACTGGCTTAGGAATGTTGACGCCGCTAGGTAATGATGTGCAATCAACCTGGCAGGGCTTATTAGATGGCAAAAGTGGTATTCAAACTATCACACACTTTGATACATCAAAATTTGGTACGCATTTCGCGGGTCTAATCAATGATTTTGATGCATCGGCTTATATGCCAGCAAAAGATGCTAAAAAAATGGATTTATTTATTCAATACGGCATTGCCGCGGGGATCCAAGCATTTAAAGATTCAGGCCTTGAAGTAACTGAACAAAACGCGACGCGTATTGGCGTAGCAGTGGGTTCAGGTATTGGTGGTTTAACGCTTATTGAAGAAAACCATATAAAACTACTTAATAGTGGACCGCGTAAGTTATCCCCATTTTATGTACCTTCTACCATTATTAATATGATTTCTGGTCATTTATCAATAATGAATGGACTACGTGGCCCTAATATTTCTATTGTTACAGCCTGTACTACGGGTTTGCATAATATTGGCCATGCTGCCCGTATGATAGCGTATGGCGATGCAGATGCTATGGTAGCTGGCGGTGCTGAAAAAGCCTGTACACCAATTGGTATGGGGGGCTTTAATGCTGCTCGTGCACTTTCAACACGCAACGATGATCCACAAGCGGCTTCGCGTCCTTGGGATAAAGACCGCGATGGTTTTGTATTATCAGATGGCGCGGGTGTTGTGGTTGTTGAAGAATACGAACACGCAAAAGCACGTGGTGCAAAAATTTACGCAGAACTAGTTGGTTTTGGTATGAGTGGTGATGCATTTCATATGACTTCACCACCAGAAGATGGTGCAGGCGCAGCATTAGCGATGGAAAATGCGCTAAACGATGCGCAAGTAAATGCGGACCAAATTGGTTACATTAACGCACATGGTACATCGACTCATGCAGGCGATAAAGCAGAAACCTCGGCCGTTAAAAGTGTTTTTGGCAGTGCAGCAAAAGACGTAATGGTGAGTTCATCTAAATCTATGATGGGTCACTTATTAGGTGCTGCTGGTTCGGTTGAGTCGATTATTTCAATATTGTCGTTAACCGATCAAAAAGTTACCCCAACAATTAATCTTGATAACCCAGATGAAGGGTGCGATTTAGACTATGTACCGCACACTGCCCGAGATGCAAAATTAGAGTTTGCACTATGTAACTCGTTTGGCTTTGGTGGTACTAATGGCTCGTTACTGTTTAAAAAGGTATAATCTTTTTTAACAACAGACCAGACTATAAGAGCTCAGTTGTTTAACTGGGCTTTTTTTATATGCAAAAAACACAAAAAAACACACAAACTATTATTACAACAGTTAAAAACAGCACTATAAGCGCGTACGATCGAGGCTTAAATTATGGTGATGGCTTTTTTACAACTGCAAAAGTAGTAAATGGGCAAGTAGAGCATTGGTCACATCATAAAGCACGTTTAATTGAATGTGCTGCACGACTTGGTTTTCCATTAGTAGATATTGCTGAACTTGAAGCTCACATAGCTAAAAGTATAGCGGAGCATACGTTGTGTGTGCTTAAAATTGTAATAACGCGAGGCGAAGGAGGGCGCGGTTATGGTTTGCCGCAAACCTGTAATGTAACCGTGTTATTGAGTGTTTTAGAGTATCCTCAAAATTACAGCAGACTGGCAAATGAGGGTATAAGCCTTAACATCAGCCCCATTAAACTAGCCGCACAACCCTTGCTTGCAGGGCTCAAAACACTAAGCCGCCTTGAACAAGTATTAATAAAAAAAGCGCTGCAAACGCAACCTTGTGACGATGTGCTTGTACTTGATTATAACAACAATGTGATAGAAGCCTCTGCAGCAAATATTATTGCTATTAAGCAAAATAAATTATTTACCCCAAGCCTTAATGAGTGCGGGATAAAGGGGGTTTATCTACAATCATTATGTGATAAATTAGCCGTTGATTTTAAGTGCGTAAGTATTGCAGACTTGCTTGAAGCAGATGCGGTTTTTATCTGTAATAGCTTAATGGGCGTAGTGCCTATTAATCGTCTTGAGCAGCGTAGCTTTGATATTGTGCATAGCCAGTTATTATTAAATAAATTATTAGCCAAGGAGGCTAAGTGTTAAAAGTTACTTTATCGGTATTATTATTAGCTATAATTACCAGTGTTTTTGGTTATCAGCAATTACAAACAACGCTCCATAGCCCATTAAAAGTAGCGAATAACACCCAATTTGAAGTGAAAAAAGGTACTGGCTTTAATCAGTTATGTAAGCAATGGCAAGCCAATAACTGGGTAGAAAACTGCTGGCGTTACCAATTACTTGCTAAACTAGACCCAACACTCACAGATTTAAAAACGGGGCTTTACGCACTTAATAGTGATAGTGTTATTAGCAATATAAAAAAAATAAATAATGGCCAACAAGTTAGCTTTAGTTTTACAATTATTGAAGGCCAAGCGCTGCGCGAAGTATTAGCCGCTATTAAAAATGCCAATAACTTAAAAAATGATTTAAAAGAGCAGCAACTAAGTCAGCAAATACTTGGCAGTGATATGCACTTAGAAGGCTGGTTATTTCCCGAAACCTATCACTATCATAATAACGACACAATTAGCAGTGTGCTAAAACGCGCCGCCCAAAAAATGCAGCAAACCCTTGATACTGCTTGGCAGCAGCGTGCACAAAATTTACCCTATAAAACAGCGTACGAAGCACTGATAATGGCCTCCATTATTGAAAAAGAAACGGGCCTTGCCAGTGAGCGGCCATTAATCGCCTCTGCATTTGTAAACAGACTAAATACTAATATGCGTCTACAAACAGATCCAACCGTAATTTACGGCATTGGGGAGAGCTTTGACGGCGATATTAAACGCAAAGACTTGCGTAACTACACGCCCTATAACACCTATCGTATTAATGGCCTGCCGCCAACACCCATTGCCATGCCATCAAAGGCAGCTATTTTAGCCGCGGTTAATCCACCCACAACTGAGTATGTTTACTTTGTTTCAAAAGGTGATGGCAGTCATCAATTTTCAACCACATTGAAGCAACACAATGCGGCAGTTAAAACGTATATATTAAACAAAAAGAACTAATTTTTTATGAAACCTAAATTTATAGTAATCGAAGGGTTAGAAGGGGCCGGTAAATCTACCGCTATTGCTTTGTGCCAGTCGTTTTTAAACAGCAAAAAAATTGATTTTATTAATGTGCGTGAACCCGGTGGTACGCCGCTTGCTGAGTCGTTACGTACATTAGTAAAAGCACAACATGACGAAGAAATAGCGTTCGAAACTGAGTTATTAATTATGTATGCTGCACGCTCGCAGCTAATGCATAATGTTATTAACCCAGCACTTGAGCAAGGGCAATGGGTACTTGCCGATCGTCATGACTTGTCATCGCAGGCGTATCAGGGTGGTGGGCGTGGTATTAGTGCTAATACACTTGCATCACTTTCTTCCATGGTATTAAAAGGGCTAAAACCCGATTTAACCATTTACTTAGATATTGATCCGGTTATTGGCCTTGAACGCGCTAAAGGTCGAGGCGAATTAGATAGAATAGAACAAGAAGCGATTGAGTTTTTTCAGCGTACACGGATGCGTTATTTAGAACTTGCTAATGACGACAACTCCATTAAAACTGTTGACGCAAACCAAAGCATTGAGCACGTACATCGTGATATAACGAATGTATTACGCACATTTTTTGCAGAGCAAAAATAATATGAGACTGCCTTGGCTACACGATATAGAGCAACGCTTAACACAAAGTTTTAAAGCACAGCGCTTTCATCATGCGCAGTTGTTTAGTGGTCCTATTGGTGTTGGCAAGTTTGCTTTTGCAAACCAGTTAGCAAATGCATTGTTGTGCAACAATATAGCCGAGCAAGTTGCGGCAAAAAAAAGTGTATTATCGGCTTGTGGACAGTGTAAAAGTTGTTTATTAATAAAGGCAGGTACTCACCCTGATAAGCGCTTAACGCAAGTTGATGGGCAGAGTATTGGCGTAGACGATATACGTGGTATTAGTGATTTTATGCATCATTCGGCAGCGCAAAATGGTAATAAAGTCGCTATTATCGAAAACTGCGAAAAAATGACTACCGCTGCTGCAAATGCGTTATTAAAAACGCTAGAAGAGCCAAGTCAAAGCCGGTTTTTAATTCTCACAACCAGTCAAGCTACACAATTGCCAGCCACTGTTTTAAGTCGCTGTGCAAAAACGGATGTAAAAGTAACAAACTTAGCACTTGCTCAGCAATGGTTAGAATCGCTAGAAATAACTAATTACACCTGGTTGCCGCTGTTTTACAGCCAACCACTGCAAGTTAAATACTGGCAAGAGCAAAATCAGCTAAAAAATATAAATACACTTTATAAATTTGCAACTGAGTTTAAACAAAGTCATAATTTTACTGAGTTAATAGCAATAATAAATAAACAGCCTGAGCTTATTCGTATATTTACGTTGTTTTTAAGCGAGCAATTAAAACAACAGCTTATGCAAGGCATGAGCTTTGACGCTTATCAAAATGTGCAACATGCTCTAAACGAGTTTTTACAAAATAATACCAAAATACTCGGGCTAAATTTACCGCTAGCAGTATCGAGATTAGCGTCCGTACTGCGAAATAATTAAAGGAATGAGCATGCAAGAGCTATTAGTAGATATAGACGATTTAGATGAATTATATTGCTGTTATATGCCTTATTTAAAAAAAGGCGGCTTATTTGTACGCACTAATATGCGTTACGAAGTAGGGCATTCACTCGCTTTACGAGTTACCCTTCCAGATGCGTTAGAGGATGACGTTGTGACCGGGAAAGTGTCGTGGATCACACCACAAGGAGCGCAAAGCTCTAACCCGCCTGGCATAGGTATTAGTTTTTTAGATGATAAAACAAACCTAAACGCCAAGATCGAAAAACTACTGGGGACTATGTTAAACTCCGGTAATCCAACTTATACCATGTAAAGTAGTACCATGATTGTAGATTCTCATTGCCATTTAGACCGCCTTGATTTTGATAAGCTCGATTTAAACCTTGACCAAGTGCTTGATAAAGCGCGTGCAAAAAAGGTTGAACACTTTTTATGTGTAAGCGTAACACTTGATCAATTCCCGAATATGCTTGATAAAATTAAGCATTATGATGATGTGTCAGCTTCGTGTGGCGTACATCCACTTGATCAAAAAGATGCGCTTAATAAGCAACAATTAATCGATTTAGCGTCGCACGATAAAGTCGTCGCCATTGGTGAAACAGGACTTGATTACTACTACGCAAAAGACACGCATGCCGTACAACAGGCAAGCTTTGTAGGTCATATAGAAGTAGCAAATCAACTACAAAAGCCATTAATTATTCATACTCGTGACGCTCGTAGCGATACCATTAATTTAATGAAACAGCATAACGCCGAAAATTGTGGTGGTGTACTACATTGTTTTACTGAAGATTGGGATATGGCTAAAAAAGCCATTGATATGGGCTTTTATATTTCGATTTCGGGCATTGTTACCTTCAAAAATGCCGTAGAGTTAAAAGAAGTGGTAAAACAAATACCGCTCGATCGCTTGTTAATAGAAACCGACTCTCCATATTTAGCACCAGTACCGTATCGCGGAAAAACTAATCAGCCAGCATATGTAGAAGATGTGGCTTATTACATTAGTGAATTAAAGGGAATTAGCTTTAACGAGCTGGCAAAAGCGACTACAGAGAACTTTTACTCTTTATTTAAATTAGCAGCCAAAGGCTAAATACATGAAAACTCACACGGCGCAACTTCCTATTTTATTAATGGGGCCTATGGTGCGCCGTGCAGAGCAAACCAGTGTATGCATTCAGTTTGCTACCTCTAAGCCTGTAAACTGTCGCATTGAACTGTTAAATTATGAATGTTACAGCGATCAGCACAGCGTTTCTCTCGGCGAGCACTTATATCTGCATTTCGTCATTATAAAGCCAATAAATCATAAGTTTCCTACTGACAGCTTATTAAGCTACGAACTTATAGTTGACGATACTCCAATTGATTTATCGCCTTGGTGCTATAGCAATCAAGCAACACCTGCATTTGTAATTCCCAATAAACTCAGTGATATTTTGCACGGATCATGTCGTAATGCACATCATCCCGCAAAAGACAGTTTAGTCTGTGCAAGTCATTGGCAAAACACTCAGCGCGGTAATAACAACCAAGGTGCACAATTGCTATTACTGAGCGGTGATCAGGTTTATGCCGATGACGTAGCAGGACCTATGTTATTAGCCATTCATCAGTTAATTGAAGCCTTAGGTATTTATAAAGAGCAACCACTTACAGTTGAGCTACCGAACGATATAAATGAGCAGCTTTATAATCGCCATTTGTTCTTACCAAAAACACCTTGGCAAAAACGCTCAAAGTTAGGTGTTAGTTACTGGCTGAAAAAAGATGAACCTCACTTTTCAAGTGTAAAAGCCCACAATCACCTTATTCACTTTGAAGAATATATAGCACTTTATTTATTAAATTTTAGTGCTGCAGCTTGGCAATGTGTAGATATACAAAGCATAACGTATGCAGGTCAAAACGAGCAAAACAAGACTATTTTTAACGCCGAAAAATCAGCACTGATTGATTATACAAAAGGATTGAGTGATGTAGAGCGGTTGTTTGCCAATGTATCTACATTAATGATATTTGACGATCATGATGTAACCGATGACTGGAACCTGACAGCTGGATGGGAGCAAGCGATTAGTCAAAACCCAGTGAGTAAACGTATTGTAAGCAATGGTTTAATTAGTTACTGGTTGTTTCAAGGGATGGGAAATGATGCACTCACTAAAACGGGCACATTAATCGCTGCGTTTAAGCACAGCTTAGCGAGTAGTAATATTTGGCAATTTAAAACATTTGATAAAACACTAACAGAATTTAGTCATTGGCATTATGAACTGACAACGGTTCCTAAAGTGGTGGTGCTCGACACTCGCACACATCGTTGGCGTAATGAGCAAAATTTTAATGAGCCCTCTGGTCTACTTGATTGGGAGCGACTTACTGATCTTGAGCAGAGCTTATTGAGCCATGATCAAGTTATTATTGTATCGCCCGCGCCAGTATTTGGCGTTAAATCGATTGAAGCTATTCAAGCGCTATTTAATATGTGCGGCCAACCGCTCACGGTAGACGTAGAGAACTGGATGGCTCACGAAGGCTCGGCAAGAAAATTGCTCGATACTTTTAGAAGAGACGATACCCCAAACGAAACGCTAATTTTATCTGGTGATGTACATTACTCCTTTTGTTTTTCGGTGCAAAAACGTTTTGGCGATCATCCTAATAGAGTGTGGCAGCTGACTGCCAGTGGTATAAAAAATGAATTTCCGCGTAAATTAATAAATATACTCGATAAACTCGATTCAATTTTATATAGCCCGAAAAGTCCGCTGAATTTCTTTACTAAACGTTGGCATATGGAGGTTGATAAACACCAAACCAAAGGCGATGGGCAAAAGTATTTAGTGAGCGATTCAGCTATTAGCTTAATAACGCTAGAGCAAGGTAATTTGGCCCGCTATCAGCTTATTCATGGCGACGGTCACTTAACTGAGTTTGATTTAGCACAGCGCTAGTCGGCTTGATTACGTCTTTTTTTTATAGTTTTAGGCGCAGGTAATTTATTAGTTAAAATAGCTAAGCATAAAATAGCCATAAACTGCATTGAATTAGCGCCTGCTTGCAGCGAATAGTCGACTAAAGAATGCAGTAGCATAGTAATAATAGCTACTGCACAGCCAAATGCTACTCCTTGATAAAGTGCGGTTTTGCGTTGGCGCATGGTCGCAATACAGAGCCATAAACAATAAAGTATCAGCAAACCAAGTGCTAATGTTGCCGGTATACCTAGCTCCACAGCAAATTGTATATAATCGTTATGCGCATTATCGTAGTAGCCAGAAAAGGGCTCTGATTGATACGCAGGGAAAGCAGTGTAAAAAGTACCCCCACCTGATCCCAGCAATGGTTTATCTAATATAAGTGGTATAGAGTCGCGTACCACTTCGTCACGCGTTTCTGAGTGTATACTGGTTTCGCTAATACGCTGTTTTACTTTTTCAACGTCAAATATTGCACCAATAATAATTAAATCGATAATAAAAAAGCTAATAATAAGGTGTTTAAACGCTTTGGGCTTTTGTCTGTAAATAAATAAAGCCAATAAGCTCATAACCATTAAAGCGATAAAAAATGCCGAGTTACCCATGCGGCTGCGAGTTAATATTAAGGCAACAATAATAATAATTAATGATACGCGTAATACAATTTTAGAGCTTAATAATATACCAGCCCAGTCACGTAATGTTTGTGCGAGTGATTGTGTATTGTCGTTAGCAGAGCGTTTTAACTCACTGATCAACACACCTATGCCTAAGCATAAGCACAGCGCTAAATAGTTGGCTAAAAAGTTAGAATAAGTAAAAGTACCAATAGCACGATCGGTATGTTTATAACTAAATAATGGGCTAATAATATCGGGTGATAAGCTTAAATAACTTGCATATAAGGCCTGAAAAACCCCAGCAAAAATAACAGTGTAAACTAATTTTTTAATTCGTAGGGAGTGGTTACAGTAAATAAAAATTAACCAGCAAAATAATAGCATAAACCAGGTTTTAATTAACATTTGCTGAGTTTGAAACGGATCAACACTTATACTAAATAGCTGTATTGTGCAAACTAAAACAACAACGCCAAGAGCAATAAATATAGGCCAAGAGTATAAAGGAGGATAAAGCAGTTGTTTATTTTTAATAGCACTATTAAATAAATGCAATAAAAACGTAAAGCTAATCAGCACGCCTATAGCTAATATTGCCCATGGGCGGTAACTGCCAAGGGGTAGGGGGAGTAAAAAAATAATTAAACATATAACAAAAAATATAAAGCGATTCACAGCCATCTCAAAATATAAACGCAGCGCTAAGGCTGCATTTATATTTAATAAAGTTAGTTACCAACTTCAGATATACCAGCATCACCACCAGTACCACCCGATCCAGGAGGTGTAGGCAATACAGGTAAGCTAATAGGAGGATTAGGTTGTGCTTGGATAGGGCCTGCTGCCGTGGCTTGTGAAGCAATAGTAGCATCTATGCCCGCATTAATTGCAGCAAGTGTAATAGTGTCTGAATCTACTCCGTATGCAGAAAGTGCGGCTAATAAAGTAGCAACCATAGGGCTGTCTACACCAAAAGCAGCAATAACGGCAGTAATCATTTGATCAACCTGAGCGTTACTACAATTGCCTCGTGGCAAGGTTTTGTCTAGTTGGTTTTTTATATTGTTTTTACAAATAATTTTAATGGCGGCAACTAAGTCTTGTTGCAGTTGCTCAGGAGATACATTTATTGGTGCATTACTTAAAATCGAAATCAAGTTGTCTATCCCTGCAGACTGAACAGATTTTGATGTATTAGTTTGTGCATAAGTTTGCGGTACATAAAATACACACAGCCCTACTATTAGTCCAAATAAGATAATTGCTTTCATGATCGACCCTTGTTTAAAAAATAGGCTACTTACAAAATTCTAATACATTTGGATGAAAAGTAAACTTTTTATTTGTGTTTTCATCAATAATGTTGATTACTTGTGAGGCGGAGCAAATTAAATTCCCTTGAACACCATCACAACCTAAGCTTTCGAGTATGTTTAATGTTTCGGGCTTTTCAATTAAACACGCTAAGACTTTAATACCAAAGCCATGACAAATATTATTTACAGTTTGAATATAAAAGCGACTTTGCGGATTATCAATTAAATCTTGAATGTAGCTACCGTCAATTTTCACATACTCAATATCAAGACCATGTAAATACTTAAAAGAGGTTAAACTGGTGCCAAAGTGCTCTACACACACACTAATACCAACCTCTTTTATCGCATCAATATGAAGTGCAGCAACGCGTATATTACTTAGTAAGCTCAATTCATGAAGCTCAAAAATAAGATTGTTTTTGAGGCAGGGGTAGTGTTGAGAAAACGCACCTAGCCATTGTATAAACTCCGGTGAATATAATGAGGACTTACTTATATTTAATGCGAATTTATCCTCTGGATATTGCATTTTAATATTAATAAAATCACGGATTAATTTTTTATCCAGTTCTTCTGTCAAATTTAACTTTTCGGCCATAGCGAATAAGTGACTATTGTTTATTTTTTCATTGTTATAGATAAAGTGCGCAAATACCTCAAAGTAGCACTGTGTAAACTCGGTATTACTTTTTTTCACAGGCTGTACTGAAAAGCTCACTTCCCCAGAGTTAATTATGCTCTGAATTATTCTTTGCCACTCTTCAACACTAAAGACTATTTTATTATCAATGTTAGCGTCAATCGTACTTTCTCCAATAGTACATTTGGTATCTAATGACGAAAGTAAATGACTCAGTGTTAAGCTTTTTTCAACATTTATAGAAGCTAAGCGGGCATAACCATTATTATGTGAGCTGTGCTGTTTTTGGCTAAACAGGTCAATAAGGTTAGCGTGTAAATTATATAAAAAAGTAATATCGTATGGCGCAATAAAAACAAAAGTACTGCCATTTATTCGGCATAACCTATAATTATTTAGTTCAGCTAAAGAGAGTTTTAATATTTTAGCAACGTCAGTCACATACTCATCACCCCTTTGATAGCTAAGTGTTCGATTAATGTTTACTAGCGAGGGAAGTGTGACCATTGTTGCTGTCATTGGACGCTCAGAGGTAATGGAGTGGGTAACGGCGTTAAAATAGTTTTCAAAAGATTTGCGATTACCTAACCCTGTTAGTGGATCACTATACACGGCGTTTGTTAGTGCTTGGGTTTGTTTAGCTAAAGAGTCGAATGTACTTTGCAAATTAAGCACCATATTATTAATTGCTTTGGTTACTATGCGCAATTCGTGGGCTAACGGCACTTTATTATTGAGTGTAAAGCGTTTGCGAGTAACAAGCAGTGCTTGCTTCTCAACTGCTTTTAAAGGTTTGAATATTGTTTGTAAAATAAAATAAGTGATCAGCAGTGAAGCAATTAATAATATGAGCGAACTATAAAAGCTACGCTTTGTGTGTAGCCATAAAGTTAAATATGACTCTCCTAAGTGGCTGGTAACTTCAAGTGTACCAGCAATGATCCAACCCGTATTTATTTCAGATTGCATTGTAGGCGCGCTTAATTTTACAGTGTTTGTAAACCAATGAGGCACAGAATCTACATGGGTAGGGTTTTCTAATGAGAATAGCGTTTCATGTTTCGTATTAATAAAGCGTATTTTACTATAATAACCAGAATCAAATATTGCGGTTGCCATAGTTTGCCCTATTATGATTCCATCTGTATCCAAATAAGGGGAGATAGAAAGTCCTAGGCTTGTAGCTGTGTCTTTTGCATGGCTTGCCATTTGTGTTTGTAAATAGTCTCGGGTTGTATCTACATCAATAATAATTCTTACAAAAAAAGATAAAATGGAAATACAAATTATTAGCCCGTAGATCTGTATTTTAAGACTCATACCTTGTTTAAAAGGGTGATACATTATTTTCATCTCCTGTATCAATTCCATTTACGAGTGCAAGCTCACCTTTTTCAATTCTTTTTAGCATAGTATCCCAAGCCGACACACCGCTACTATTTTTAACTTTATTACCAAGCCCTTTTGCTTTGGCTAACCATAAACCTTGGCCATTAAAACTGTATATAGGTGTTAAATCGTGACGTTTATTTGCGGGGAGTAACTGGGTATTAAAGTTACCCAAAACAAAAGGAATTTGGTCAGCTTCAGGAAAGTATATCAGTACCATGTGGGGCTGATTAATGGTGTGTTGACGCACATACATAAACCTTATTTTTTCTTCAGGAATACCAAGCGCAATTAAAGTAAAGTATTTAGCTATAACGTAATCCTCACAATCCCCCATACCTACACCCAAGCTTTCTATTGGTGTAGCCCAATAATCATTTTTATTCCAAAGCTCATTATCTGTTTTGTATTTTATATGTTCATTAAAAAAATTATTAACCAGATGTACCTGCCGCCATTCATTCTTATCAATCGATGCATCAATAAACCTAAGCCATTGCTTTATGCGATTATGTCCATCTTTACCATAATGTTGTTTTGCACGTTCAATTATTTCGCTATTACGCAAGTAATTGATTGTGTCTTGTGAGTAAACATAAAAAGATAACAAGATAACAATGCAGCACCCCAAACGCACAAGTAGTTCCTTAAAATTTAGATGCGACACTTATTATATTATTAGCATTAAAACCGAAACTAGCAATAAAGTAGGTTAAATAAGTTTTAATGAAACAATTTGTTAGCATTGACTAATTAAAAGGTGTGGTTTAATGTTTATTGAATTGCGTTGTTTTGTACTTTAAATGTACGAAATCGCGATTAGTGACCCCAACATATGCGTTAAAAGTTTTAAAGATTGCTCGTTGGATATAATAAAAATTGGCACTAAATTTTGACTTTATTAAATTGTATGGCAATTGATATAAAGTGCTATGTAGCAAATACACTACATTGTTAAGTTATACCATTGATAAACCATATATATTAATTACTTAAAGCTTAAGTAATACATGAGAGGCTTAATATTAAACACAATCTCGGTGCACATGAAAATACAATGTTTACGAGTTTTTTGAGATCTGTTTTACTAAGTAAATTAAAAGTTTAATCTTATAAGTTGATCTATTATAAGATGAATTGTTCTATTTAAAACCAAGTGAGTTTGATGGTAGCTCCAATTTTGGAGTTAGAAAAATTATTTTACGTTTAGTAAATTTAAGAGAGTCAACGGATGGGTTTATTTTTGAAACTGTTGAAAAATAAATTAAAGGTATTGATACCTGACTCTATATATATTCGATATGAATATTTAAAGCTTCACCGTAAATTTTATTCAAAAAAGAAAGTGCTTACTTTTAGCGATAGGATTTTCTCCTGGAAACTAAGTAAGAAACTAACTGATTTTTCTATTTTTGTGGATAAATATAAAGTTAGAGCATTTGTCGCTGATAGGTGCGGTGAAAAATATCTTCCAACCTTACTAAAAACTTGTACCGTAGCTGAAGATTTTAATTTAACCGAAATGCCAGATAAATTTGTCATAAAACTAAATAACGGTAGTGGCTATAATCTTGTTATCAATAATAAAAATGATCATTGTAATGCTGAAATTCGCCAATTAATTACACAATGGCTAAAGTCTGATTTTTATGCAATAAGTAAAGAAAAACAGTATAAAAACGTTGAGCAGCTAGTTATTTGTGAAGAGTTTATTGAATCAACAGATGGCCTAAAAGACTATAAATTTTATTGTATAGAGGGCGCAATTGAATTTGTGCAGGTAATTTCACAAAGGACAAGCAATAAGCAAACGCACAACTACTATTCAAGGTTATGGCAACCACTTCCAATCTTAAGGGCTGGATGTGATATTGGAGAAGTTGAACTCAAACCAAAAAATTTTGCAGAGGCAGTTGTAATTGTAGAAGCATTGAGTAGCTCATTTTCTTTTGTAAGAGTTGATCTCTATATTCAAGATAAAATATATTTTGGTGAATTAACGTTTACTCCTGGGAATGGGTACATTAAATTCTTGCCTGAAAAGTTTGATAGGGAGTTAGCAAGTAAAATGAAATTAGCTTTTAAAAACAATGGTTAATAAATTAAGAGAATAAGTATATTTAATAAATGGTTCACGCTTTTACTTTAAGGGAGTGAAGATGAAAATAAAAAAAATTCTCAGCCTAGAAACACTCAGAGGGTGGGCTTGTTTATTATTAGTACTTAATCACTTAATAGGTGAACCAAATATATCAGGTTTAAAGTTACCCGAAAATAACGACTTTTATTTTTTTAACTTAATGTTAGAAAATGTCAGAATGCCATTATTTGCATTTTTAGGCGGCGTTATTTTCTCTTTTAGAGGAGTGACATCAGAGCAATTTTTTTCTATGTTAAAAGGAAAGTACTTTAGACTAATCATTCCTCTAATTTTTGTAGGCCCAATTTATCTATTTATTCAGGCACATACTTTAGGAGCAAATCAAAAAATAGAAATAACCAATATTACTTATTACTTTAGCGTGATATGGGAAAGTAAATTTCATTTTTGGTTTTTACAAGCAATGTTTTTGGTGTTTTTATTTTATGGCTTATCATCATTTATAAAAACTACAACTCAAAATAAATACATATTTGCGCTATTTACGGGGATTATTTTATGCGTATTTATGCCTACAGATATTTATTTTTTTTCATTATCTGGATTTTTCTTTTTATTACCTTTCTTCTCGTTAGGGTGCTTACTTAGCTCAAAAAGACACAGCGAAGAAAAGCTAAATATAAAGTTAGTTACAATATTATTAACTTTGTTTGCTGGCCTCATGTTGTATAAATTTTTACAACTACAAAGCCAGAGTAACTTTGAAAGAAACAGCCTAATGGGGCTAGTAACTGGCTTTGTTGGTTGTTCATTATTTTACTTTGCAAAAATAAAGATTATACCCCTTGTGTTTATTGGTAAATATTCATTTTCAATATACTTATACCATGTTTACTTTTTGGTTTTATCTAGAATGTTACTAGTTTATTTAGGTGTGCAATCGACAGAGCTTAATATTGTATTTGGCATGTTCTTTGGGATCTTTGGTCCGATTGCAGTTGAAATTGTATTATCAAAAAGTAATTACGCATCACGAATTTTTTTAGGGCAAAAAAGTACTGTTAAATATGCACAAAAGTCGACATAGGAAACGATGTTTGTATATGAGTACTAATTATGTGCGTATTTTTTACGTAGCAGTGATTAGTGAATTTTAATAAAGCAGTACACATTACTAATATGGTTACTACACTGAGATCTTTATAAATCTAAAACAGTCAGTCAGTTAATTTATTTAGTTATTGAATTTTAAAATTTTGATTTATTGAAGTTATAAATATGACTCTATTATTACAAGGTAAGTTTTTTGAGCCAATCGCCAGCTATTTTAAATAAGTTTTTAGGCACAGCCGGTTTACAAATGATAAGCCGTGCTTTATCCGTTATAGCAGGCGTAATACTTGCCCGTTATTTAGGACCTGAGCAATATGGCTTATATACCTATGTTTTATCAATTATTGCCATAGTCACAATACCTGTTATAGCAGGTTTACCACAATTATTGATCCGTGAAATTGCACATGCTGAATTGGAAGGTAAATGGGGAGAATTAAAGGGGTTACTCAGGTGGTCATCGGCATTTATTATCAGTATTTCTGCGCTTGTGATGCTTACGACCATGCTTATTTTATATTTAGGCTTAATAAGTTCCCAGACTGCTAGTTTACTTTGGTTTGCAATTTTTTTGATCCCTATAAAAAGCTTTTCTGCAAAACAAGGAGCTATTTTAAACGGTTTTAGAAAACCAATTCTAGGCTTATTTCCAGAGTTTATTTTGATGCCATTTTTAGCCATTTTAGTTTACTTATATTTTATTGTATCAAAAACTGAGTTCACCAGTTTACTGCTTATAAAAGTACAGTTAATAACATCGGCATTAACGCTGTTATTAGGCTTAGGGCTAATATTTAAAGAGCGATCGAATAACCTTAACCATGTTAAACCTACTTACTATTTTAAAAAATGGCATATTGCATTACTCCCGTTTACGCTAATGATATTTATTAGCACCATGAATGCACAGCTTGCAAACGTATTTTTAGGCTACTTCGATGATAAAGAGTCTGTCGCTTCTTTTAAGGTAGCTTTACAAGGGGTGACATTAGTTACCTTAGGGTTTGCAGCGGTAAACAATATTATAGGCCCTAAAGTTGCTAGGTTGTATAGAAGTGGCGATATACAGTCAACACAGGCTTTACTAACTAAAAGTGTAAAGTTAAGCGCCACTTTTTCAATACCAATAGCGGTTGTTTTAATTTTTTTTGGGGATTGGTTTATAAGAATACTTTTTGGAGAGCAATATCTGGCTTCCCATCCAATTCTTATTATTTTATGTATTGGCCAAATAATTAATATTTGTTTTGGCTCTGTTGGTTTAGTGCTGAATATGACAGGAAATGAAAAACGTTCATTAAAAGCATTGTTGGCTACATTATTAATAAACGTGTTGTTGTTATTTATTTTAGTGCCTATCTATCAAGCAATTGGGGCGGCTTTAGCTGTAAGCATGAGTCTAGTGCTGTGGAATATTTGGATGTCGATTGATGTATATAAAATAACAAAGTTAAAAACTTGGTTATGCTAAATTTCATTTATAAAAATTAAAAGGATTAAGCTAAATGGTTGAGTTAAGCATCATTATTCCTACTTATGGAAGAGTCACAAAAATAAGAAATGCAATACAAAGTGCACTTATAAACTCACTTTGTGAGGTAATAGTTGTTGATGATAATGGTAAAGGGTCAGAGCATCAGCTAAATACAGAGTCTATTTTAGAGGATTTAATTGTCTCTAAAAAAATAAAATACATACCATTAGAAAAAAACTCAGGAGCAGGGATTGCCAGAAACATTGGTATTAAGCAAGCCAATGGCGAGTATGTTACTTTTTTAGACGATGATGATTTTTTTATAGATGGGAAATTACTCGAAAAACTTAACTTTTTTAAACACCAACAAGAGCAGCCTGCTGTCTGTTGTAGCCATATGCAAGTAGAAAAAAATGGTAAATGTGTTTTAGCAAACGATGATAAGTTTGTAGGCCATGACGCTAAGACCTTTTTGCTATCTGGGAGTTGTTATACTTCAATGATAATGATTAAAAAAAGTGTTTTAGAAGCCATAGGTGGGTTTTATGATACACCTTACTTACAAGATCATACCTTAATGTTAAAGGCCTTTATTCAAAATTATAGTGTGTGCGTATTTGCTGAAAATGTCTTTGTGCATACAATCCACAATGGAGCGAGTATTACCACAGGTACTCGACCAATAGCAGGCGTACAGCTCAGGTGTAAATTAGAAAAAGAGCTAAGTAATAAGGTCACGTTGTCAGCTTCAGAGCAAAACGATTTGAATTATAGGTGGAGCACAATTGACTATCATAATTACTGGCTTGAACATGGGCGCAATTTCTCTTTATTTAAATTTTTGTTCACAAAAATAGTATGGCGCTCAAGAACAAGCGAACAACTTTATGAATCATTTAAGTTACTCGTAAAGTTTGGGATGAAATATCAATATTACTCAAAGTAAAAGGAAGCTTTATTTTGATCTATCACAATAAAACTTTTCTGTTAAATAGAACAATGTTGATTCTTGTTTTTGTATCATTAGTTTCACTACTAGCGCCTTTTTATATAGGAATTTTTGCTTTATTCACGTATTTAACAACTAAAAGATCTGAGTGGCTTTACGTTTTTTTTATTAGCTTTATTTTGCTTTTTTGCAATATGAATTTACACAAAGAAGCATGGGCATTTGGCGATTTTTTAGGAATAGGCAATGACTTAGGCTGGTATTCAACTCAATGGTTTGCATTCAATAATTATCAATATGGTTTTTTGAGTATTTTTGATGAAGATTATGCAATTTTTATTAATGATGGCTTTTTGGTACAACCGAAAATATCGGAGCCGATTTATCATGGCTATTCTTACTTCTTTTCAAAATTAACGAATGGCAATTATATATTTTATACGTATACGATTACGTTATTTATCTATTTACCAGCATGTATTGTTATTTACAAGATATTAGATTCAGCTAAATTTAGTGAGGTGTTAATTGCGTTAGCGCTGATGTTTTTTATTTTTTATTCAATGAAATTTACAAACATGTTTAACATGATACGGCATTATTGCTCAGGTTCTTTCTTAATTATTACTCTATTTTTTTTATATTTTGACAAAATACGCTTCGCCATTTTTTTTGGTGTCATCGCATCATTAACACATAATGCAGCCGTGGTTGTTTGTGCAATTTATTTTGTTGTTTATTATGTTACGGCCTCTGATGAAAGAAGTAATAGATACAAAATTTTATATGTCGTTATGGGCTCTGCGGCAATATCAATATTATACCTTTTAGTTTATTACGCCACATTTACCAATTATGAAGAATTAGATGATAGAGGTTCAGGAATACTATTTAAGCTTTTAGATGTTGCTATCGTACTGCTTTCTATATTCGCCTATATGGTTAGGCGTAAATCGACATTTGATAAAGTGTGGTTTTATTATATAGGTATTATCGTATTAATTTGTTTTATGCATACAACAAACTTCTTACAGCTACGCTATTATGCCTACTTTGATTATTTTAGATGGATTGGCTTGGTATATATATTTTCTTTAATACTACGCGTTGTCAGGCTAAAGCTACTGTTTTTTTCATTATCTTTAATCGCGTTTATTTTATTTTTGTGGTACAGAATTTATATTTCTGATTTCGATTTTAACGGAATGTTCCACCATTATTTCTTTATAAAATTTTAACTTCATATTATGTAATAACTACTTATAGGGATTGTAATGAAAATTTTATTACTAACAACATGTATATGTAATGACGAAAATATCAAAGACTTAAAAAGACTAATATTATCGATAAATAGTGTAAGAAACATTCAATTTGTACACTATGTACTATTACAAAGTGCAGATGGCTACAGTGAAGAGTGTTTACTTGGGCTAGCTAGTAACTATACGCTAATCACAATTAGTCAAAGTCATATTGTGTCGTTATCAAAGGCCAGAAATAAGCTTATTAAAGAAGTGAACAGTCGGTATTCATTGAATAATTTTGATTTCGTGTCCTGCCCAGATGATGACTGTTGGTACCCAGAAGGGTTTTGGAATAGCTTTAATGAACTACAAGCACTCAGTCGATTTGAATTGTTTTATACTCAATTTTCATCAGCACCAAGTATTAGCCCCTTTACTTCTAATGAACATAATTCGTCAAACTTAATACGATACGCATCATCTAACACTACATTTTATGCATCTAAAGTATTTAATGAAGTAGGGCTGTTTGATGAAAACTTTGGCGTCGGCGCTAAAAATAATGGAGGTGAAGATTTGGACTTTGCAATAAAAGCTTCACTTATTAGTAAGGTTATATTTTTTATGAACTCTGCAGCTATTGGCCATCGTGATCCATTACCAGAATTTAGATATAAGTATTTTCAAGGCTCTTTCGCGGTATTAAATAACCACAAACTAAAAAGTACTGCTCTTTACTATCACTATTTGCGAAAGCTTATGGTTGGTATTTTTTATTATTCACAAAGAAAAATAAAGTTTGCTGACTTTAAAGTAATAAAATAGGAGCTTAAAGCGATGGACCCTATCTTAAAGTCATTAACTTTAGTCAATGAGGTATCTTTAGCCAGTATTTTAGAGCGTATCACAAATACGGATAAAGCAATTTCGATCGGTTTTTTAAATCAGTATGCATATAACTTAATAAGTAGTAGTGATGCTATAAAAGCTAACTTTTTCGATTTAGATTATTTATTCAGAGACGGTAAAGGGGTTGAATTAGCGTGCTTGTACAACAATATTGACCCTCAATCTAACTTAAATGGTACAGACTTTATTCCGCGATTAATCTCGCAATTATATTTATCTAACAAGGAAATGACCCTTTTTGCGTACGGTACTCAGCAACCTTGGTTAGATATAGGTGCAACCTCGCTTTTTAACACCTCCCAATATTATAGTTTAAATGGGTTTAAAGATGTCGACTGTTATCTTGAGCACAATTTACAGTATCAAACTGAGAGTCTTAACGTAGTCGTTCTTGCTATGGGTATGCCTAAGCAAGAGCTGATAGCTACACAACTAAAACTACAGAGCAAAAATAAAATGATAATAATATGTGGTGGTGCAATATTGGATTTTCAAGCGGGTAGGGTAAAGCGCGCACCGACGATATTTAGAAAGCTTGGTTTTGAGTGGCTATACAGATTTGCTCTAGAGCCTAAAAGGTTATTTTCTCGTTATGTTGTCGGGATCCCATTGTTTTTTTTAAATGTATATCGCTCCAGTACTAAAAGAGTTTTGTAATTAAAGGGAGTGGTAAAAGTTAATTTCTATTAGCGTGAAGCTAACGCTTAAATCAAAGATATAATAACAATTTGATGGCTATTTTTGACGTGAGATCTACATTATTGCGATAAATTGTACTAACCTTAATAAAAGCAATGTAATTAATAATAATTTTAGTATGTTAGGTAAAATGTTTTTAAGGGAGGGTGATTCTAATGAATTATAAAAGTTATTGTCATTTAAGTCAGGATATAAAAGAACACTTGCCTAAAATACAGAGTTTAAACTTTGATTTAATTGTAGGCCTTCCAAGAAGTGGTTTAACACCAGCTAATATGCTGGCATTGTATTTGAATATTCATTGTACGGATTTGATTTCTTTAATTAATAATTCAGAGCTCAAAACAGGAAGTACACGAAAAAGTAAAAATCAATATTTAAAATACCCACAAAACGCACAAAAAATATTATTAGTGGATGACAGTATTGCAAAAGGTGACTCGATTAAAGCTGATATGGCTTTAATTCCCACATATTTACACAGTAAAATTACGACATGTGCAATTTACT
The DNA here is from genome assembly GCF_014164175.1 of Pseudoalteromonas sp. SG44-5. Lineage (NCBI taxonomy): Bacteria > Pseudomonadati > Pseudomonadota > Gammaproteobacteria > Alteromonadales > Pseudoalteromonadaceae > Pseudoalteromonas > Pseudoalteromonas sp. SG44-5. Next base: position 137,791 of record NZ_JACJES010000002.1, read on the forward strand.
CATCGCTAAAACAAAGAAATGATGTTGATTTTTTTCTAGAGTACCTACCATCACCAAGGGTGTTTGAATGGAACATTTTTCATCATCCAATTTTAACGACTGCTTGTTTAGATATAGATGGTGTTTTGTGTATTGATCCTACTGAAGAGCAAACTAATGATGCCGAAAAGTACATTGAGTTTATTTTAAATGCACAGCCATTATTTATACCCTCTAGAAAAGTTTATGCGCTTGTTACCAGCCGGTCAGAAAAGTATCGAGAACAGACTGAGATATGGTTAAAAAAGTATAAAGTAGAATACGAGTATTTAATTATGCAAGATTTACCTGGTAAAGAAGGAGGACAAAAGCAAATTAGTCATGCAAAGCATAAAGCTTTATTTTATCAAAAAAGTAGTGCAGAGCTTTTTATTGAAAGCGACTATAAGCAAAGTATTGAAATTAATCATATCACTAAAAAACCAGTTTTTTGTGCAGCTAGTAACCAAATAATTAACAACGGCTTTTATAATCTAAAGCATGAAGCAGTTACAAGCTTAAAAGAACGGTTGGCTTCGTTTATACCTCGTGGCATAAAAAATCAGATTAAAAAATTATATTAACTTTATTTACAAAGACTTATCTTGTTCTTTAGATAAATAGAGCCTAGCTTATATTATTGTTAATTTGCAAGTGTGTAGGGCTCCCATCAACTCAAAATATAAAAGCTAAGTTTTCAGTATTCACCGTATTTAGGCTTGATATTGTTTGCGCTTAAGCTCTTCAGTACTTAGCGTTTTTTGTTTATTAACTAACGCCAAACGTTTGTGTAAGCCTTACTGGTTAGTCATTGCCACCATGTGTAGTATAACATTCCCCCAGGCTACCTTAAACCCACCAAATAATAGACGCACTATGCTTATTTAAAACTTAGAAGCAAACACTTATAACGTGTTTTCGGTTGTGTTATTAATTATTATCTAAACCAGTTAGCGGTCTGCTCTCTTACTTTTTGTACAGCCTATTATTTTTCTAAAGGATTACACTAGGGTAAAAATGTACTATTTCACAGGGTTTGGTTGATAGTAGTTTTTATATAGTCGCAGTTTAAACCTAAACACTGATAAGCAGGCTGTATAAAGCGATCTTTTATGTTTGTTTTTGTTTTATGTTTGTTTATTTTGTGTTTGTTTATTTTGTGTTTGTTTTATTGGCTATAAATAAAACTATTAAAACCTTCAAGTAAACAGTAATTAAGCCCCAAGGTAATAGGTTGCTATTATGTTGTTAGTAAATGAATGTAGTTGCTAAAACTAAGTAGATGATAATTAAAAATAGCTGTAGGGCAAATTACACATCAAGTACAGAGCCAAAAATGTGCAAAATTTATTGTAATATTATGCTATTAGCTTTTATTCATCGGCATAGTTTTTACTGAGAGAGTAAGTTACGTATACCCTACTCATAATATTAACCAGATGGATTCATGCATTGTTTATTTAAATATCTAAGCATGATTACATAAAAAAGGGCTGTTGTTTAGATGGGGAGTTGTAGTTTAGATACATTTATATTTTAAGAAATATGTTTAATAAAATAGCTTTAACCTTTTGTATATTAGTAAACCCGCCTGTATGTTAATTGTGCAATTTGAGATGTTAATTTAGTATTAATTCCATAGTCTAGTGATGCTTCTTCTTACCTGAGACCAATTAATAGGAATTAATAGTTATGAGCTCTTCAAGGACATTTAAGTTATCAGGTTCGTCAGATGCCTGCTTTTATAGACTCTTCGATATTTTTGCATTGTTTTTTGCTTTTCAATGCTCCGCCTTATTTTATAACTTTAATCTAAGCTCTTTTTATATGGTATCAGTGCTAAGTGTTGCATTAATTTACTTATATTGCGCTGAAATATTTTCCACTTATAGATCGTGGCGAGCAGGGAAGTTTAGGGTAATGATGTTGTGTGTTTGGGGCGCTTTATTAGTTTCATTCGCTTGTTTGTTTTTTATATCATTTATTTTTAAGTTTTCAGAATCCTTATCTCGGATTGGCATTAGCTTGTGGTTTTTATTAAGCATGCTTTATTTATATTTATGGCGCTTAGCTGTGTACTTGTATAAGCGAAATCGTCGTAAATTTGGTTCATATTTACGCAATGTAGCCATCATTGGTGCTACAGAAACCGCTGCTTACTTATATGATGAAATTGAGAAGAATGATGAGTTAGGCTTTAAGTTTTTAGGGTTTTTTGATGATAGAAACCCAGAGCGTTTATTTAGTAAATTAGCCTCTCATGATGTTGCAGGCAACATACAAAAAGCTGTGGATTTAGCAAGAGAGGGCAGAGTTGATGTGTTATATATTGCTCTTCCCATGAAAGCAGAAAAACGTATTGCAGACATTTTATTGCAGCTGGGTGATACCACTGTTGATGTGCATATAATACCTGACTTTTTACTTTCTAATCTTATACATGCGCGTATTGAACATGTTGGCGAAGTTGATACTTTGAGTGTGTTTGAGTCGCCATGCATTGGTGCTCATGAGTTTATTAAGCGTACAGAGGATATTGTGTTTTCAATGATTATATTGTTATTGATTTCGCCATTACTATTAGTTATTGCCGCGGCAGTGAAATTAACATCAGCTGGTCCTGTAATATTTAAGCAAGATCGTTACGGACTTGATGGACGAAAAATAAAAGTTTGGAAATTCCGTTCAATGACAGTAACAGAAAACAGCAAAGTGGTAACTCAAGCTACAAAAAATGATGTGAGGATAACAAAATTAGGCCGATTTTTGCGACGTACGAGTCTTGATGAACTTCCTCAGTTTTTAAATGTACTTGAAGGTGACATGTCCATTGTTGGCCCAAGACCTCATGCGGTTGCGCACAACGAAGAGTATAGAAAAAAAGTAGAGTTTTATATGTTTAGGCACAAAGCCAAACCAGGCATTACAGGGTGGGCGCAAGTTAACGGCTGGCGTGGTGAAACAGATACGTTAATAAAAATGGCGAAACGTGTAGAGTATGACCTACACTATATTAAGAACTGGTCATTACTATTTGATATAAAAATAATAATCATAACAATATTTAAAGGATTTAAGAATGAAAATGCCTACTAATACAATTGCCCCTTGCCTACTCGTTGTTTGTATTGGGGGCAGTCCTTATGCAACGGCTAACCTAAAACCAGGTAGTATTATTACAAAAGATGGTGCCGAAATAACGCCTACACTACAAACAGGAGTGAGTACTAATAATAACTTTTTTAGAACACCAACTAATGAGGAGTCGCGGTTAATATGGAATATATCACCTAACATTTCGGCTGTAATTGAAGATGGCCCAGACAATTATAAGCTTAATGTTGGAACAATAACGTCCTTTCATAATAAAGATACCACAGATAACTTCACTCAAGTGACCACAGCAGCGAGCGTTCATAAAGAGTTTACCCAACAGCATAGACTCGATATTAAAGGTGATGCAGATTGGTTATATGAACCCAGAGGAAGTGGTTTAACCGAAGGTTTGGGGGATATTGTTAATGAATTAGTAAAGTACCAACAGCAAAATGTAACAACGCGTTATGAATATGGCGCAAAAAGCTCTAAAGCTCAAGTTGCGCTTATTGCTGGTTTTTTCAATAAAAAATACCAAAATTTTAGACCTGTATCTCAATATCGCGATTATGATAAAACTTTAGTGGGAATAACCGGTTACTACAATACGCTTGCAGCAACGCGCACTTTTTTGGAGCTAACACAAGAAAAGTACCGCTATGATGTTTTGCAAGCCAATGGTATTTCACGAGATTCAGATGACAGAAAAATATTACTGGGAATAGAGTGGGAGGCAACGGCGGTAACATCCGGTACCTTCAAAGTCGGTTATCAAGACAAAGATTTTTTTTCTGACCTACGTGAAGATTTTACCGGTTTAAGCTGGGAAGCCGCAGTACTTTGGCAACCACTTACTTATTCATCGTTACAATTTTTAACTAGCCGCTCAGCTAAAGATCCCTTAGTAGCAGGTGATTATATTAAAGAGAGTGTTTATAACATTACCTGGGATCACAATTGGAGTAATTACTTTAGTTCGTTGGCAAGTTTAAATTATGCAGATGAGCAATACACAGGGGATGTTGGCAGACAAGATAAAACAACAGCGGCTCGACTAGGTTTAAACTATTTGGTTAGTAACTTTGGGATGGTATCTAGTTACGTTGATTTTATAGATAAAAACTCTAATCAAAATACGATTGAATATGATCGTGTCATTGTCGGGATTAATTTTACCTTTGTTTTAAAGGCTAATCGATGAAATTTTGGATGCTTGTTTGCCTGGCTTTTTTATTAAGTTTTAATAGTTTTGGCCAAAATGCGCAAAACTATACTTTAGGGCCAGGTGACAAAATTGAAATAAAAGTTTTTGGCCAACCAGATTTAGATGTGACGGCGTTATTAGGTAACAGTGGCAAAGTTAATTACCCTTTTTTGGGAAAAGTTAAACTCGCTGGCCTAAATACATCACAGGTTGAACAAATAATAATAAGAGGGCTACAGCCTGACTATTTAGTTAACCCCAATGTGTATGCGCAAGTTACACAATATCGACCTTTTTATATTCATGGTGAGGTAAATAACCCAGGTGCATACCCTTATCAGCCGGCAATGACAGTAAATCAAGCGATTGCACTTGGCGGTGGATTAACAGAGCGAGCATCGATAGATAAAATATATATTTTTAAAGAGCAAACAAAAGAGCAGCAACATAGAGGCAGTTTAAACAGTCAAATTGCAGCGGGCGACACCATTAAAATAGAACAGCGCTTGTTTTAAGCCGTTAAAGGCAGTGATGAATGAATAAACAATCAGAAAAATTTAATAATAATAATAATGATGATGTAATTGAGTTGGGCATTAACTTTAATGTTATTAAGCAAGCAAAGTGGCGAATTTTGAGCTTTGCGATAGTTATTACATTATTAGCGATAATGATTACGTTAACTTTAATACCTAAATATAAAGCAAGTGCAACGTTATTAATTGAAGCTGAGCAGGCTAAAGCGGTTAGTTTTGAAGAAATATATGGTTTAGACTCAAACCAAAAAGAATATTATTTAACTCAATTTGAGGTAATAAAATCAGACAGTATTGCACGTGAAGTTATTACGAAACTAGATCTGCAGTCACACACTGACTTTATTCCAAAACCTTCAATATTTAATGAAGTTAATATACTAATTAAAGAGTTGCTGCCTTTTTTAAATAAAAAAGAAGTTGCTGCGCTCTCGTATGAAGATCAAGTTGAGCAACAAATGCAAGATTTGCTTAGTATATTTAATAAAGCATTAATAGTTTCACCAATTCGTAAAACGCAATTAGTTAGGGTGAGTTTTGAGTCGAGTGATTCTAAACTTGCAGCCTTAGTAGCAAATACGGTAGGTGAGGTATACATAGACAGCCAAATGCGCGCCAAAATGGGGATAACGCAACAGGCAACAAGCTGGTTAAACACACGCTTGTCACAGTTACGGATCCAATTAGATGATTCAGAGGTTCGACTGCAGGCGTACCGAGAGGCGCAGCAATTAGTTGATATAGAAGGTATTGCGGGGCTAGTGACACAAGAGCTAGAGCAAATGTCTCAGCAGTTAGTTGATGCTCGAGCCGCAAGAAATAATTTAAAGAGTATAAACAGAGTAATCAAGGAGTACGGAAATAATAATATAGAATTTTTAGGTAGTATGCCGGAAATAACATCACATAAAGTAGTACAAGATGTAAAGCGCGAGTTAGTACTTGTTGAGCGAAAAGTGAGTGACTTGGGCGAAGTATATGGCAATAAGCACCCAAAAATGATTTCTGCTAAAGCTGAACTTGCAACTGTAAAAGCTAATTTAAATAAGCAAATTAAAGGCCTAGTTACAGGTATCGAAAAAGAGTTAAACAGAACAACTCGAACCGTTAATACATTAGAAGCGGATTTGAAAAAAATCCGAGATGATTATCAATATATTACACGCAAAGAAACGCAGTATAATCAGTTAAAACGTGAAGTTGAAACTAACCGAAATATATTTAATACATTTTTATCTCGCTCTAAAGAAACCGAAGTAACCAGCGACTTCACCTCAGCAGCAGCTCGCTTTACCGATAGAGCATACACACCTAAATATCCCAGTAAGCCCAATAAAAAGCTTATTGTAATAATTACATTTATAGCTAGCTTTGCCTTTGCAGTAGTGATGAGCTTTATATTTGATGCATTAAACGATACGGTAAAAACAAAAAATGACGTTGAAAGTAAACTAGCGCAACGCATGCTAGGTTTATTACCCAAAGTTAAAATATCGAGAAAGAATCCGTTTCCGATATACGCATATTTAGAGGATAAATACCGTCGCTTTGCAGAATCTGTGCGTACATTTAGAACAAGCTTATTGCTTACTCAGTTAGACCGAAATCATCAAATAATAGCAGTTACATCAAGCGTCCCAGGTGAAGGGAAAACCACCACATCAGCTAACTTAGCCTTATCGCTTGCGCAAATGGGGAGCGTTTTACTGATTGATGCTGATTTACGTAAACCCAGCTTAGCAAAACGGTTTGATATACCTGTATTTCACCCGGGATTAAGTAATTTAATTACTGGTACAGAGCAGTTTTCTGAGTGCGTACATTTAGATGAGCGCTCTGGTGTTGCTATTATGCCAAGTGGGCAAATACCATCAAATCCGTTAGAGTTACTCTCTAGCGCCCGGTTTGATGAGTTATTAAAGGTTTTAAAAACCAAGTACGATCACATCATTATTGACACCCCCCCAACACAAGCGGTTAGTGACGCATTAGTAATTGCACAAAGTGTTGATTCGGTAGTGTATGTAGTGAGAGCAGACGTAACCAGGGTAAAACCGATTAAAGCTGGGTTAGAGCGTTTGTTTGAGGTAAAAGCACATGTGGCAGGCGTTATACTTAACCAAGTAGATATGAGCAAAACTAAAGATGAGCATAGCTACGGATACTATGATTATTATGATTACTCACAACCGCCAGAAAAACCTCAACCTAATGGCTAAATTATGATTGATATTCATTCGCATATTTTACCCGGTATTGACGATGGTGCTAAAAATTTAAATGAATCTTTAGCATTATTAAAGCTAGCGCAAAGTGATGGAATAACACATATGGTGATTACTCCGCATATTCATATAGGGCGATTTGATAACTCCGCGGTACAACTTCGCAGAGACTTAGCTGATTTAAAAGAGCATGCAAAACAGGCTCAAATTACTATAAAGCTAGCAGTAGCGGCAGAAGTACGCCTTGATATAGAGTTAATGGCACTGGTAAAGGCAAATAAATTGCCCTTCATTGGGAATTTAGCCGGAGCAAATTACTTATTGTTAGAGCTACCACATTCTCATGTACCACCAGGCTACGATAAGTTTATTGGCTGGTTAACAAAACAAAATATTAAAGTGATTATACCTCACCCTGAACGTAACCGTGATATTCAGGCTAATCCTTTTTATATAGAACATTTAAAGCAGTTAGGTTGTGAGTTTCAATTAACCGCTTCAAGTATTGAAGGGGGGTGGGGGGATAAAGCAAAACAAATTAGCAATAACATGCTTAAAGGTAATTTAGTTAATTATGTTGCCTCTGATGCGCATTCGGTAAAACGTAGGCCGCCAATACTTAGTAAAGCAAAACACATTGTGAGTAATTTAGTAGGGGAGGATAAAGCACATATGTTATTTGTAACTAACCCTTGGCGCTTAACTGAGTCACTATTTTGTGATTAGTTTTAAATTAAATAGGTTAATCCCTATTATTGTTTTAGCGCTTATAACCTTGTTTATTGCCTATTACAGTATAAAAAGCATACGCGCCAATGCTTGGTATTTTAATGCTAGAAATACGCTGGAACAGCTGTCCTCTCCAATTAAGCGCTCAGAATTAAAGCAGGCCGAAAAAGCTATTACTTTAGCGGCTAAGTTTGAGCCAAGCCATCCTCATTATTGGCACTTGAATGCGTATATAAAAATATTATCAGTAAGTATTTTAAATCAGCCGACTGTAATTAATGCTCCTACACATCAGCTGGCTTATAAACAAGCCGAACAAGCGCTTTTAAAGTCTATTGAATTAAGGCAAACATGGGCAGAAACTTGGATAGCATTGGCGCAAGTGGTGAGTTATCAAGATGGGCCCACAGAGCAGGTTTATGATTATATTCAACAAGCAAAAAAAGTAGGGCCTTATAAGCTTGATGTACATTTAGGTATTATTCAAATAGCGTTGATTCATTGGTCGCAACTAACTCCACAATACAAAGCTTTATATGTTAACGAATTGAAGTTAGCAGTTAAATATGGCTATAAATTCAATCAAGTATTTGATATTGCAAAACAAAGTAATAGCTTACCCATATTGTGTTTATCGTTACAATTTGGTGGCGATTTCGATTCTGTTCGCAAAAGTTATATATTTAAAAAACATTGTGGTAGTGGCAAATAAAAATGCCCAGAGTTATAAAAACTCTGGGCTATAAAATGACTCTTAGTTGAGCCTTACGTTAACTGAAGACGCTTTCTTGATTATAGGGAGAAGAAGAAAGTACATATAAGTATAGCTAATATGATTAAAACCGCACATTTATTATCCGAATTTAAGTACTTTTAACAACTCAATCATATTCACAAATGTATGCATGTTTTAATACTCACATTTTACATTAAACGCTGTTTAATTGCTTTGTGCCCATGTTATTAGCTGCGTATTTTGTACTAGATCGCGTGGGAGTGAGTTTTTAACTTTATTTTTTTGCCATTTACCTAAGCCAATAGGGCAGCCACATAAAGTTAAAATAACTTCTCCTGTATTTTGGCTTACATCAGCTAAGCGAATATCCTTACCCTGAAAGTAGTCGTTAGCTTGAGTGTCGGTTAAAGGCAATACATTACTTTTACACTGCTTACCAAATGCGGTTGCAAACTCGTGGGCTAAACGCACGCCATTATTATGAATGGCACCAAGTTGAATGCCTAAACGGGCGTATTTAATTTTGTTTTGCACAGCTTCAAACTCCTGCGGAAATAACCACAGCTCTTTATCGCGCTGCATTAATGTGCCCGGTAAGGTATTTAAACCAAATTGTTGCTTAAGTGTTTGCATAAAAACAGCACTTTTTTTGCTCTCAAATTGCTGAAACGGAAAAGCACCTTTTTTGACTTTTAGATTAGGGTTGTCACTACTTGCTTGTTTTTTGAATTTGGCAATAAAAAAGCCTTCACTGTCGAAAGTTTGCGGCCACACATGTAAATACCCCTCTGGCGTAGTTGCTTTACTTGCGCCAGGAAATAGATCACTTAAAGACTCGGGTATTATACAGTCGCCAAATTCACTGAGTAAAAAGTCGCACACGTGTTGGTTTTCAAGTGGAGTAAGCGTACAGGTTGAATACACTAAGGTTCCACCGGGCTTTAAGGCGTAAAATGCACTTTTAATTAGATCTTTTTGTACTTGGGCAATTTCAATATTAGAGTCGATTGACCAATTTTTTAGTGCATCTGCATCTTTTCGTACTGTGCCTTCGCCAGAGCAGGGGGCATCGAGTAAAATGCTATCAAAGCACTCAAACATATAATTACCAAAAATCACCCCATCAAAATGCGATAACGCACAGTTACCTACTCCCATGCGTTTTAAAGTAGCGCTAAGTACTTTTAAGCGTGATGACGAAAGCTCATTTGCAACCAACACCCCTTGGTTATTCATTAGTGCAGCAAGCTGCGAAGTTTTAGAACCAGGTGCAGATGCCATATCAAGAACGTAATTAGTGTGCTCTATACTTTGTTTTAGTGCTATGGGGGGCAGCATAGAGCTTGCTTCTTGAACATACATAGCACCGCTAAGGTGAAGATCGGTATTGCCAAGTGCTAGGTTTTGCTCTTCTGCGGCAGGGCGCTCTAACCAAAAACCTTCCTCGCACCATGGAATAGGAGTGAGTAGCCAATTTTTTTGCTTAGCGTATTGCTTAAACTCAGTAACAGATATTTTTAAGGTATTAACACGAATAGATTTTCGTAGTGGCCGCCGGCAAGCATTAATAAAGTCGTCTATATCTAGGTGTGCAGGTAAATAGGTTTTTACATCATCGATAAAGTGCTCGGGGATAAAGGTATTTGCGTCCACGGTTTGGCCAGTCGTTATATTAAAGACAAATAATAACATTTCTTAAAGTGTGTTTCAGTGCTTAACAGGTAAAAAGTTAGTTTTTATTGGTGTCGACACTTAGCAGTGGTTTATCACTTTAGAGCAGACAATTATTATACTTTAGGCTAATGATGTCGACAATAAGTGTGTTTTTTAAGTTTTACATACTGTTTTAGGGTTGACACTTAGTGGTAGTGAGTTCATAGTGGCTTTATAAATTGTCGACAATCTAATAGTAACCTATGACGCAAAGCCTGTTAAATGAAACACCTATTACAACCGCATCAGATCAAGTGTTTGTAAATATGCGCCGAGAAATAGTAGAGGGCAGCATAGCACAAGGCAGTAAAATATCTGAGCCAGAACTGGCAAAGCGTTACGGGGTAAGCCGTGCAACGCTGCGTGAAGCGTTAAATCGTTTAGAAAGCTGTTATTTAGTTGAGCGTAAAGCCAACATAGGTTGCCGAGTTGTATCGTTAACAGCAGATCGCTTGATAGAAGTTTATCAAGTGCGCAGTGCCTTAGAGGGCTTGGCGTGTCGTCTTGCTGCCGACAATATGGCAGCCGATGAAGTCCAAGGTTTAAAGCAATTACTTAATCAGCATTTAAAAACGCAACGAGTAAAAGAAGGCGAGTCGTACTATCAAGAAGCAGGTGATTTAGATTTTCATTACCGCATTATTAAAGGCAGTAAAAATGCCCACTTGATTCATTTGCTATGCCACGACCTTTATCAATTAATAAGAATGTACCGCGTACAAATGGGTATGGTTGGTCCGCGGGTATCAAAAGCATTTGATGAGCACTTAGCTATTATTAATGCGATTGAAAACCACGATGGTGAATTAGCCGAAATGTTGATGAAGCGCCACATAAGTGCTTCACAAGCCAATATTCAAACTAAATTTGATTTACTTGCAGCGCAAACTAAAGCCAGTTAAATAAATCGTTTTAGTATTTAAAATATCAAAACTGCCCCAGAGCAGCCACCGTTCAAAGTTAGGAGAAACGAATGTCAGCAGGATCAAAGTTTAAACAGGCTATTGCCAATAATCACCCATTACAAATAGTGGGTACTATTAATGCGTACACAGCAATGATGGCTGAAAAAATGGGTCATCAGGCAATTTACTTATCGGGTGCTGGTGTTGCCAATGCTTCTTTTGGTATGCCTGATTTAGGTATGACTAGCCTTGATAACGTGCTTGAAGATATTCGCCGTATTACCGGTGCAAGCGACTTACCTTTATTAGTAGATGCAGATACAGGTTGGGGTGGTGCGTTTAATATTGCCCGTACAGTAAAAGAAATGACTAAAGCAGGCGCTGCCGGTTTCCATATTGAAGACCAAGTAGCGCAAAAGCGTTGTGGCCACCGCCCAAATAAAGAAATAGTTAGCCAAGGTGAAATGGTTGACCGTATTAAAGCTGCTGTAGATGCAAAAACCGATAGTGACTTTTACATTATGGCACGTACCGATGCGTTTCAAAAAGAAGGTTTAAATGCCGCTATTGAGCGCGCAGCAGCGTGTGTTGAAGCCGGTGCAGACGCCATTTTTGCAGAAGCCGTGCACGACCTTGCCGACTACCAAGCATTTACAAAAGCGATTAACGTTCCTGTATTGGCTAACATTACTGAGTTTGGTCAAACGCCTATTTATACTAAAGAGCAGTTAGGCGATGTAGGCGTTGAAATGGTGCTTTACCCATTAAGCGCATTTAGAGCGATGAACAAAGCAGCCTATAATGTATACAGCTCAATTTTAAATGAAGGTTCGCAACAAAGCCAAATTGAAAATATGCAAACCCGTGCTGAGCTGTATGATTTTTTAGATTATCACACCTATGAAAATACCCTAGATAACCTTTTTTCATCAACTAAATAATAATAACAATTTAAGGAGATAAATTATGAGTACTAAAGTATTAGCGGGTGCAGGTTTACGCGGACAAGTAGCAGGTCAAACTGCATTATGTACAGTAGGCCAAACAGGTTCAGGTTTAACTTATTGTGGTTACGATATTAGCGAGCTTGCTGAAAAAGCGCAGTTTGAAGAAGTATCGTTTTTATTATCTCGTGGCGAATTACCAACAACTGGTGAGCTTGCAGAATACAAAGCTAAACTAAAAAGCTTACGCGGCTTACCACAAGCGCTTAAAACAGTGCTTGAGAACATTCCAAAAGACGCACACCCAATGGATGTGATGCGCACAGGTTGCTCTATGCTGGGTAACCTTGAAATGGAAAATGATTTTAGCGAAGCCAATGATGCAATTGACCGCATGGTTGCAGTATTTCCAAGTATTATTTGTTACTGGTATCGCTTTACGCATGATGGCGTACGCATTGAAACGCAAACAGATGACGACTCAGTTGGCGCGCATTTTTTAACCTTATTACACGATAAAGCCCCGTCTGAGCTATTTGCTCAAGTAATGAATGTGTCACTAATTTTATACGCAGAGCATGAATTTAATGCCTCAACCTTTACTGGTCGTGTGTGTGCATCAACGCTATCTGATATTCATTCATGTGTAACCGGTGCCATAGGTACGTTACGTGGGCCATTACATGGTGGTGCTAACGAAGCGGCAATGGATATGATTGAAAACTTCACCAGCGCAGATCAAGCAGAGCAAGAAATTATGGGCATGCTTGAGCGTAAAGATAAAATTATGGGCTTTGGCCACGCTATTTATCGCGAATCAGATCCACGTAACGTAATTATTAAAAAGTGGTCTGAAAAGCTCGCAGCAGAAGTAGGTGATGATGTACTTTACCCTGTGTCTGTTCGTTGTGAAGAAGTAATGTGGCGCGAGAAAAAGTTATTTTGTAATGCTGATTTCTTCCACGCATCGGCGTATCACTTTATGGATATTCCGACCAAATTATTTACGCCAATATTTGTAATGAGCCGCGTAACAGGTTGGACAGCACACGTTAAAGAGCAACGTGCAAATAACCGTATTATTCGTCCAAGTGCTGATTACACTGGGCCAGATGCACGTAGCTACACACCTATCGAATCACGTTAAAATTATTTGGTGGGCACGTAAAGTGCTCACCTTTTTTATTTGCTGCACACTATTTTAAGGCTCATCACTTTTCACTCTCTCCTTAAATAAGCTAGTAGTGCACAACCACCGTCACCAAATTAGCGAATATTTTAATGACTATAATAAATAATACTGAATATCGAAAACCCTTACCCAATTCAAACGTTGATTATTTTGATGCTCAAGCAGCTGTTGATGCAATTAAACCAGGTGCATATGCAACATTGCCTTATACATCACGTGTATTTGCCGAAAACTTAGTGCGCCGCTGCGATCCAGCAATGCTTACCGATGCACTAAACCAGTTGATCGAACGCAAACAAGATTTAGACTTTCCTTGGTATCCGGCGCGTGTAGTGTGTCACGATATTTTGGGTCAAACTGCACTGGTTGACTTAGCTGGACTGCGTGACGCGATTGCTGCTAAAGGTGGCGATCCGTCTAAAGTAAACCCAGTTGTACCTACGCAATTAATTGTAGATCACTCTTTGTCGGTAGAGCATGCAGGGTTTGATCCCGATGCATTTGAAAAAAACCGTGCTATAGAAGACAGACGTAACGATGACCGTTTCCATTTTATAAACTGGACCAAAACAGCGTTTAAAAATATTGATGTGATCCCGCCAGGTAACGGCATTATGCATCAAATTAACCTTGAAAAAATGTCGCCGGTAATTCAAAACCGCGATGGTATTGCCTTCCCAGATACCTTAGTAGGTACAGACAGCCATACTCCACACGTTGATGCACTGGGTGTTATTGCTGTGGGTGTAGGTGGCCTTGAAGCAGAAAGCGTAATGCTAGGGCGCGCTTCGTACATGCGCCTGCCAGACATTGTAGGGGTTGAGCTAACAGGTAAGCGCCAACCGGGTATTACCGCTACCGATATCGTACTGGCTATTACTGAATTTTTACGCGCGCAGCGTGTGGTATCAGCATACTTAGAATTTTACGGTGAAGGTGCCGATGCACTTACGCTGGGCGATCGTGCAACTATTTCAAATATGACGCCTGAATTTGGTGCCACAGCGGCGATGTTTTACATCGACGATATGACCATAGATTATTTGCGTTTAACGGGTCGTGAAGAAGAGCAAATTGCACTGGTAGAAAACTACGCTAAAACCACAGGCCTGTGGAGCGATAGCTTAAAAACAGCGCAGTACGATCGCGTGCTTAAGTTTGATTTATCAAGTGTGGGGCGCAACATTGCTGGGCCATCAAATCCACATCGCCGTGTATCTACAAGCGATTTAGCTAAAGAAGGTATTTCAGGCGTAGTTGAAAACGAAGCAGGCTTAATGCCAGATGGTGCGTGTATTATTGCCGCTATTACCAGCTGTACAAACACCAGTAACCCACGCAACGTGATTGCCGCGGCATTACTTGCGCGTAATGCTAACGCCAAGGGGTTAACGCGTAAACCTTGGGTAAAAACCTCATTAGCACCGGGCTCTAAAGCCGTGCAATCGTACCTAGAAGACGCTAACTTACTTACCGAACTTGAACAGCTAGGTTTTGGTATTGTTGGTTTTGCTTGTACTACCTGTAATGGCATGAGTGGCGCGCTTGACCCTGTAATTCAAAAAGAAGTGATTGATCGCGACTTATACGCCACCGCGGTACTGTCGGGTAACCGTAACTTTGACGGCCGTATTCATCCTTACGCCAAACAAGCGTTTTTAGCATCGCCGCCTTTGGTTGTTGCTTATGCAATTGCCGGTACGATTCGTTTTGATATTGAAAAAGATATACTAGGTAAAGATCAGCAAGGTAACGACGTTACCCTTAAAGATTTATGGCCGTCAGATGAAGAAATTGACGCAGTAGTTAAGCAAAGCGTTAAGCCAGAGCAATTTAGAAAAGTATACGAGCCCATGTTTAACTTAACCGTAGATTACGGTGAAGATAACGACCCGCTATACGAATGGCGACCAGAAAGCACTTATATTCGCCGACCTCCTTATTGGGAAGGTGCATTAGCAGGCGAGCGTACCATGACAGGTATGCGTGCACTGGCAGTACTTGGCGATAACATTACAACCGATCACTTATCGCCTTCAAATGCGATAATGGCCAGCAGTGCCGCGGGTGAATACTTATTAAAAATGAACGTACCTGAGGAAGACTTTAACTCATACGCAACCCATAGGGGCGATCATTTAACAGCGCAGCGCGCTACGTTTGCTAACCCTAAATTGCTAAATGAAATGGTACTTGATGAAAACGGCGAAATTAAGCAAGGTTCGTACGCGCGCATAGAACCAGAGGGCAAAAATACTCGCATGTGGGAAGCAATCGAAGCATACATGCAGCGTAAGCAACCACTTATTATTGTGGCAGGCGCAGATTATGGCCAAGGCTCGTCGCGCGATTGGGCGGCAAAAGGCGTAAGACTCGCGGGTGTTGAAGTAATTGCAGCTGAAGGGTTTGAGCGTATTCACCGTACTAACTTAGTGGGTATGGGTGTTTTACCGTTAGAGTTTAAAGCGGGAACAACTCGTAAAACACTCAAACTAGATGGCAGTGAAAGTTACGATGTAACGGGTGAACCAACCCCTGGTTGCACACTTAACTTGTCGATCACTCGTAAAAATGGCGAAGTACTAAACGTACCAATGAAATGTCGTATAGATACACAAGAAGAGCTGTCTATTTATGCTGCAGGTGGTGTATTACAACGCTTTGCACAAGACTTTTTAGAAGCTACAAAAACAGCATAAGGGCAGGGGTAATTATGTTTAAACCACAAATTAAAGTACCTGCCACATACATGCGTGGCGGTACTAGTAAAGGGGTGTTTTTTAACCTTAGTGACTTGCCAAAGCCTGCCCAAGTGGCAGGTGAGGCACGTAATAACTTATTACTGCGCGTTATTGGCAGCCCAGATCCGTACGGCAAACAAACCGATGGTATGGGCGGTGCTACATCTAGCACCAGTAAAACGGTTATTTTAAGTAAAAGTGAGCAAGCCGATCACGATGTTGACTATTTATTTGGCCAAGTGGCAATAGATAAAGCGTTTGTTGATTTTAGCGGCAACTGCGGTAATTTAACCGCAGCTGTCGGTGCTTTTGCTATTAGTAATGACTTAGTTGATAAAAGCCGTGTACCCGATAATGGCGTTGCTGTTGTACGTGTGTGGCAAGCCAATATTAAAAAAAGCATTTTAGTGCATGTACCTATGACTAATGGCGAAGTACAAGAAACCGGTGACTTTGAGCTAGACGGCGTTACATTTGCAGCAGCTGAAGTAAAACTTGAATTTATTGACCCTGCAGATGGCGACGGGGCGTTATTCCCAACTGGCAATGTGGTTGATGACCTAGAAGTGCCGGGAGTCGGTACTTTAAAAGCGACGATGATCAACGCAGGCATTCCCACCATTTTTGTTAATGCAAGCGACATTGGTTATACCGGCACTGAATTGCAAGATGATATAAACGCAGATGCAGCAGCGCTTGAAAAGCTTGAAACCATTCGTGCCTATGGCGCAGTTAAAATGGGACTCATACAAAATATTGATGAGGCAGCAGCACGCCAACATACACCTAAAGTGGCATTTGTTGGTGCAGCACAAAATTACAAAGCGTCAAGCGGTAAGCAAATTAACGCCAGTGAAATTAACTTGTTAGTGCGCGCTATGTCTATGGGTAAATTACACCATGCAATGATGGGCACAGCAGCAGTAGCTATTGGTACCGCTGCGGCAATTGACGGTACGTTAGTTAATTTAGCCGCTGGTGGCGGGGCATTGAGTGAAGTTAACTTTGGTCACCCATCGGGCACCTTAAAAGTAGGCGCACACGCTACAAATACGGATGGTAACTGGCAAGTAACTAAAGCCAGTATGAGCCGCAGTGCACGGGTACTAATGGAAGGCGTGGTAAGAGTACCGCAATAAAGCATTGTTTTAATTACGATTAAGTTATTTATAATTTATGCATAAGTTGATGCGGTAATACTTTAGGGTATTGCTCATCAACTTTTTTTGGTTATGGGCTATTTTTGATACTCGTTGACTCTCGTTTGACCAAGCGGGGTAAATATTTATGCTCACTGTGACTGACACTTTCAACTATTTCATTTTTAAAGTGTGTTAACGCCAACTGAGCTGCGTGCTGCGCCATTTTTTCAATGGGATAGTTTAGAGTGGTTAGTTTTGGCCTTGAATAACGTGCAATCAGCACATCATCAAAACCAATCACCGACACATCACCGGGTACTTTATAGCCATTATCTTCAAGTGTTGAAATAGCACCAATAGCCATAGCATCGTTATAAACAAAAATAGCGCTGAAGGGCTGCCCAGAGGCTAATAAGTTTTGCGCAGCGCTTTGTCCGCCTTGTAGGGTAGGCTCCGCGTATTTAATCAGCGCAGGGCTAATGGGGCTGCCTGCCATATTTAGTTCTGCCGAAAAGCCATTAAGGCGTAGCGCAGGATCTTCAATTTGATATTTACTGCTTATACAGGCAATGTTTTTATGTTTGAGCGTCATTAGATGGCGCGCTGCTATTTTTGCGCCTTCTTCGTTATCTAACCAAATACATTTATGTTTTATTTGCTCAATGTGTCTATTGATAAGCACTAAGCCGGGGAGTTTTTCACATAAAGTAATTAGTTCGCAGTCAGGAATTATTTTACTATGCATAACAACAGTTTGGCAGCGGCGCTCAAGTAATAAATTGATAGCAGCGCGTTCAGATTCTACACTTTGTCCTGCGGTACTTAACAACAATTGCATATTATTTTCGCGGGCTACTTTATCTACCCCGCTGGCTAATAATGCAAAAAATGGGTCGGTAAGTTCGGGGATCACCACGCCTATGGTCATGCTTTTTCGGGTTACTAAAGCACGTGCATTAGCATTGGGCGTGTAGCCAAGCTCTTGCATTACTTTATTTACTTTTTCTATGGTTGCCTTACTTACTTTAGGGCCATTATTAATTACACGAGATACCGAGGCGATAGACACGCCTGCAATTCTGGCTACATCTTTTATTGTTGTCATTGGCGGGTAATCGTTTTCTACATCCTGTTAATAATAAAATTTACACTATTTAACGTGGGCTGTATATGTTGATTTTTTAGGTTGCAAATAGCGGGGTAAGCGTTTACCCTTTTCGGTTTTATCATAAACCACATTTGAGATACTTATGGATACAATTTTTGACCCTACTGAGCATCCACATCGTCGCTACAATCCATTGATTGACGAATGGGTGTTAGTTTCACCGCATCGTGCCAAGCGACCTTGGCAGGGACAAGTTGAAACTCTTGATGAAGACGTTAGAGAAAGTCATGATGAAAGCTGTTTTTTATGTGCTGGTAATACTCGCATAAACGGTGAGGTTAATGACAACTATAAAAAAACTTATGTGTTTACTAATGACTTTGCAGCTCTGAAAATTGATACTCCAGAATTTAAAACAGACGATCCGCTATTTAAAATGGCCACAGAGCAAGGCGAAAGCCGTGTTATTTGCTTCTCTCCAGATCACAGCAAAACCTTACCACAACTTAGTATTAGCGCTATTACCGACATTGTTAAAACGTGGCAAAGCCAGTGCTTAGAGTTAGGCGAAAAGTATAACTGGGTGCAGGTATTCGAAAACAAAGGGGCGATGATGGGGTGCTCAAATCCGCATCCGCATGGCCAAATTTGGTCGCAGCAGCAATTACCTACTTTGGTAAATAAAAAACAACATGCGCTGAGCGACTATGCTAAAAAATATAACAGTAACTTATTACTTGATTACGCCCAGCGTGAAGCGCAATCGGGCGAGCGTGTTGTTGTTAAAAATGAAGATTGGCTGGTGGTTGTACCGTACTGGGCAGGCTGGCCATTTGAAACCTTATTATTACCGCGTTTTGCGTTAACACGTATGGTCGACTTAACCCCAGAACAAGCGGTAACTCTAGCCGATGCATTAAAACAAATTACCACTAAATACGACAATTTATTTAATTGTTCGTTCCCATATTCTATGGGCTGGCACGGCGCGCCTTATGATGGGCAAGAGCATAGTGAATGGCAGCTTCATGCAAGCTTTTTTCCACCATTATTACGCTCAGCTACTGTGCGTAAATTTATGGTGGGTTACGAAATGATGGCTGAATCACAACGTGATTTAACCCCAGAGCAAGCAGCACAAAGATTACGTGATGTACCAAACGTACATTATAAGGAGGCTAAGTAATGCCAAGAACTACAATGCTTATTAGCCAATTTGAACAACATTTTAATTGCCCGCCAGAACAGCTATTTCATGCACCTGGGCGCGTTAACCTCATTGGTGAACACACAGATTATAATGATGGTTTTGTGCTACCTGCTGCGATTAATTTTGGCACCGACATTGCTGCAAAAGCACGAGCTGATCGCAACATTAACGTCTTAGCAATTGATTGTAACAGCGAAACCAATAGTTTTAGCCTAGATAAAATAGAATTTAGCCAACAACAAATGTGGGTTAATTATATTCGCGGCACACTGCAAGCATTAATGCAAAGCTATCCAAATATTAGTGGCGCCGACTTAGTGGTATCGGGCAATGTGCCACAAGGTACAGGTTTGAGTTCATCAGCTAGTTTTGAAATTGCTCTTTTAAAAACGTTTGCAACATTAAACAATATTCCGCTCGATGGTGTTAAAGCGGCACTTATGGGACAAAGTGCTGAAAATAACTTTGTCGGCTGTAATTGCGGCATTATGGATCAATTAATTTCATCGATGGGCAAGCAAGGGCATGCCATGTTGCTCGATTGCAGAAGTTTAACCTTTGAATATGCTGTGATTCCAAAGGGAATGTCGTTAGTTATTGTTAACTCTAATGTTAAAAGAGGGCTGGTCGACAGCGAATACAATACCCGACGCGAGCAATGCGAAGCTGCAGCAAAGCACTTTAATAAACCGGCATTGCGCGATGTTACTCTTGAGGAACTAGAAGCAGAGCAAGCTAATTTACCGCCATTAATATATAAGCGCGCTAAACATATAGTCACTGAAAATACCCGTACCGAACTAGCTCTCAAAGCGCTAAACGTCAATGATATGGTAACTATGAGCCAACTTATGGCACAATCGCACCTATCAATGAAAAATGATTTTGATATTACTACCTCTCAAATAGACTTTTTAGTGGATATTACTGCTCAAGTTTTAGGCGAACAAGGCGGAGTGCGTATGACCGGTGGTGGTTTTGGTGGTTGTATCGTTGCTTTAACACCGGATCATTTAGTTGAGCAAGTACGTAACACTATTGACACACATTATTATGCAAAAACAGGGCTTCAAGCAGACGTTTACGTATGCCTGGCTTCTCAAGGTGCTTTTAGTAATTAATAAAACACAATAAAAATCAATAAGACAACAAGGTTAAAGTTATGAAATTACAACCGCTCGACATTGCCATATTTTTTACTTATGTGGTGGGGTTATTAGTACTCGCGCTGTGGATCTCGCGAGAGGAGAAAGGTGCCAGTAAAAATACTGAAGACTACTTTCTTGCTAGTAAAGCACTGCCTTGGTGGGCAATTGGTGCATCATTAATTGCTTCAAATATATCGGCAGAACAAATTATTGGCATGTCTGGTTCGGGCTATGCGATTGGTTTAGCTATTGCATCTTATGAGTGGATGGCAGCAATTACCTTAATTATTGTAGGTAAATATATGCTGCCGATATTTCTTAAAAATGAAATATTTACTATGCCGCAATATTTAGAGCAACGCTTTGATAGCAAAGTTAAAACAGTGTTAGCGCTGTTTTGGCTAGCGGTATATGTATTTGTAAATTTAACCGCTGTTTTATGGCTTGGTGGTTTAGCAATAGAAACCGTTGCCGGTGTTGACTGGATGTACGGAATGATCTTTTTAGCCTTATTTTCAGTCGCTTATTCACTTTATGGTGGTTTGAAAGCCGTTGCTTATACCGATATTTTACAAGTAGTACTGCTGGTATTTGGTGGCTTGTTTTTAAGTTACTTAGCACTAGATGCAGTGGCAGATGGCGACGGAATAATAGCAGGTTTTGGTGTTTTAACTGAGCAGCTACCTAACCACTTTGATATGATTTTAAGCCCAGATAGCCCGCATTATATGAGTTTACCTGGTTTATCAGTATTAATTGGTGGCCTGTGGATAATGAACATTAGCTACTGGGGATTTAATCAATATATTATTCAGCGCGCACTTGCCGCTAAAAACCTTAAAGAAGCACAAAAAGGTATTGCCTTTGCTGCCTATTTAAAATTATTAATGCCAGTAATTGTAGTGTTGCCAGGTATTGCTGCGGTTGTTTTATACCCGCAACTTACCACGCCAGATCAAGCGTATCCGTCTATGATGGCGTTAATGCCAACAGGTATTAAAGGTCTTATTTTTGCTGCATTAGTGGCGGCAATTGTTTCATCACTTGCCTCTATGACTAACAGTATTTCAACTATTTTCACTATGGATATTTACAGCAAGTTAAAACCAGGTAAATCACAAAAACATTATGTATTTATAGGCCGCTCAGCTGCATTAATATCTTTAGCTATAGCCTTGGTTGTGGCAGAGCCATTATTAGGTAAGTTCGATCAAGCGTTTCAATATATTCAAGAATTCACCGGTTTCTTTACTCCAGGTATTGTAGTGATTTTTGTAATGGGTATGTTTTGGTCAAAAGCCAGTTCAGCGGGTGCGTTAGCTGCGGCAATTGGCTCGGCTGTATTCTCAATCCTGTTAAAAGTTTACTGGGTAGCGCTGCCATTTATGGACAGAGTAGGCTTAGTATTTTTACTGTGTTTAGCATTGTGTGTAATTGTATCATTAGCTAAGCCAGATAAAGGCCAAGACAGTAGCGTTAGCCTAGACGATGTTAACTTTAAAACCTCAAGCAACTTCAACATAGCGGCATTGGGTGTAGTTATCATCTTAATCGCTTTGTATACTACTTGGTGGTAATGCAGAATGCTTACTCAGTGAGTATGACAGCCATAGCTATCTGCTCACGTGTTTAACGCAAAATATAGTGAATCAAAGCAGCTTAGGTTGCTTTGATTTTTTTGTGTTCTAATAGACATAACAAGAAAACAGTAAATGAATCAATTACACAGTTATATATTAAGCAATGAGCAAGGCATGCGGGTCGAAATATTAAATTATGGCGCGCGGGTTAAATCTATTTTATTTCCGGTAAACGATACACCCACAGAAATGACAGTCGGGTATGCCGATAGCAGTCGTTATTTAACCGATACTTATTATTTAGGTGCTACCTGTGGTCGCGTTGCTAATCGTATTAGTGGTGCTAGTTTTGAGCTTGAAGGTGAGCAATATTTACTGAGTAAAAATGATGGTGAAAATTGCTTACATGGCGGTGCGGATAACTTTTCTCTGCGTTTTTGGCAAGTGCAATCGAGTACTGCCAACGAAGTGATTTTGAGCTTAAGCTCAGAAGATGGCGACCAAGGCTTTCCTGGCAAGGTAGAAATGCAAATACGTTATCATTTATCACATGATAATAAGTTGACTATGAGTTTTAGCGCAACCACAAATAAAGCAACCCCTATTAACGCTACTAATCATTGCTACTTTAATTTAGGTGAGCAAAATTGCTTGCCACTCACGTTACAAATAAATGCGGCCAGCTATTTAGAGCGTGACAATAACAGCTTACCAACTGGTAGAGTGTTAAGTGTCAAAAATAGTGACTTTTGTTTTGACCAACCGGTTATTATTGGCCAGCGTCTGCAGTCAGCTCAGCACCCACAACTAACAGGGCCAACAGGGTTTGATCATTGTTTTGTTATAAATCAGCCACAAGCAAACAAAGCAGCAGCGGTATTAAGCTCATTACGCAATAAAGTTAAAATGTCGTTGTACACCGACCAAGCATCTATACAGCTTTATACTGGTGCATTTTTAGCCGCACCATTAAGCCCTGATCAGGGAGTGTGTTTAGAAGCTCAAAATTATAGCGATGCAGTAAACTTTCCAGATTTTGAAAACTCAATACTAAAGCCGGGCGAAGTTTATAATAAATATATTAGCTATCACTTTGAAAATATTTAAATAAAGCTGTGCTAATACATAGCACAGCTTTATTCGCTATTTAGTATAAGGGCTATGAGCTATTTTTTAACGGGAATATCTTCGAGTATCTTTAAAATAGCCTGATTACTGTTTAATTTGGCTAAATCTATTAGGTAACTTTTTTCAAGATCTTGCATAGGTTGCTTTGTTAATAGCGCTTTTACTGACTCTTCTTCTGCATTTACTATGGCGGTTTTTAACGCTGCAAAGTTTGCGATACTGTGTTCATTTTGCTCAGTCATATTAAATCCTCTTATTGGCGCGAGTTGTGACTTTTAAAGTTATGGCCTTAACTACTTGGCCATATAATTAAATTTACGCGCTTTAATAAACCAGCCAGCGGTGTACTTACTCAATAACAAATAAGTCCATAAAGCTATTTACAGGCATGGCCTCAAGCGCTGTTTGATTTTTACAAAGCGTGAAAATAGTGTGGCATTGTTTATTCTCAAAGCGGGATGCTAAATTAACTTTAAATTTTTGCTCCAATAGTGGTATCCCTTCTTCACGACGGCGACGATGACCCACAGGGTATTCTATAACTGTGTCCTCGGTGCTACTGCCATCTTTAAAGAAAACCTGAATAGCATTGGCGATAGAGCGTTTATCATCCTCTAGATATTCTTTGGTAAAGCGTGCATCTTCTACAATGTGCATTTTGTTGCGCAGCTCATCAATAATCGGGTGTGCGTTATGAAATTCGTCTTCGTAATGATCAGCGGTTAAATTGCCAAATATTAACGGCACTGCAATCATGTATTGTAAACAATGATCGCGATCGGCTGCGTTAGCAAGGGAACCCGTTTTTGAAATAATACGAATGGCCGACTCGTGAGTACGCACAACAATTTTATCAATATCAGCTAACCGATCTTTTACCTGAGGATGTAAAATAACCGACGCTTCAGCGGCTGTTTGGGCATGAAACTCAGCAGGAAACGATATTTTAAATAAAATATTTTCCATAACATAACTGCCGTAGTCTTGGGTGAATAAAAACTGCCGTTCGGCCTCAGGTTTAAGTGCTTGGTCTTTGTTGGTTTTAGAAAAAGAGACATCATAAAACCCCCATTGCGGGGCTGTTAACACGCTTGGAATGCCCATTTCACCACGCATAGATATATCAGCTAAATGAACAGCTCGGGAAGTTGCATCGCCAGCAGCCCATGATTTACGAGAGCCTGCATTGGGTGCATGCCTATAGGTACGCAGCGCTGAGCCATCTACCCAAGCTTGTGATATAGCGGCCATAATTTGTTGTTTATTGCCGCCCATCATTTTAGTGGCAACCGCAGTAGATGCAACCCGTACTAATAATACGTGGCATAAACCCACCCGATTAAACGAATTTTTTAGCGCTATTACGCCTTGAATTTCATGCGCCATGATCATGGCTTCTAGCACTTCGCGCATTTTTAAAGGTTGTTCACCCTTGCTCAGTCTCACTTGAGATAGATGATCAGCAACGGCTAAAATAGCACCTAAGTTATCTGACGGATGACCCCATTCGGCGGCCAACCAAGTATCGTTATAATCGAGCCAGCGAATAATGCAGCCAATATCCCATGCCGCTTTTACAGGGTCGAGTACCAAAGATGTGCCCGGTACGCGTGCACCATTAGGCACAATAGTACCTGCTACTATAGGGCCGAGGAGCTTGCTGCATTCAGGAAATCGCAGCGCTAATAGCCCACACCCTAAAGTGTCTATTAAACAGTTACGGGCAGTATTGAGCGCTTCCTTGCTGCTCACTTTATAATTTAATACATAATCAGCTATATCTTGTATTACATGGTCGTAATCAGGGCGATTATTAATATCTACATTATTACTCATTTTTTATCCTTATTCGTTTAATGTTAACGATTAGAATGTGCACTGAGTATTTAATACATATTTATTAAACACTTTTATCTTTAACTAGTTTACGTTTCAACCATAGCACGAGGCGTTACCAGCTAATAGGGAAGCAGGTAAACATAATGTCGTATATTTAAAATACACATATGTAAGGTAGGGTTATTATGTACACAGAAATATTGGGCGCTTTTGTATTAAATATTGTGTAATCTGTATTTAATTACCTAAATTCAAGATAATAGTGGAGACGCAAAAATTAAAAAGGGCAGCGTAGAGATCCGAGTGGATTTTGCGCTGCCCTTATTTATGCAAACTTAACGTTTAAAGTCATGTTTGTATGTAGTTGGTGATTAATCACCATTGCTTATAAACCCAAGTTTACAATTATAACTTAGGTGGCGTACCTTCAGCGTTAGACACTACCGCATCAATTTGTACTAGCGCGTTCATAGGGATAGCTGATACGCCTACCACAGTTCTTGCTGGCAAATCACCTTTAAAGAAGCTGGCGTACACTTTATCAATAGCGGCAATATCGCTAATGTTTTTAACTTGAATGTTAACTTTTACAAGGTCGTCCATAACATGATCAATACTCTCTACAATGGCTTTAATATTGTTTAAGCACTGTGTTGCTTGTGTTGTTACGTCATCAGCTACAAGATTAGCCGTTTTTGCATCAATGGGTAATTGTGCTGAAATATGGTTGTAGTGCGAAAATGCCACTGTTTGTGTAGATAGGGCATTAATTGGTGCATTTTGTGTGTTACTTGCTCTAATAATAATGCCGTGTCTGTCCTCAACTGCTTGTGGTGGTGTGCCATCTCCATGGGATATAACTGCATCAATTTGTACTAAAGCATCCATAGGTAGTGCTGCAACAACCATGGTTGATCTTGCTGGTACGTAAGCTACAGCTCTGGCAATAGCTGAGTCTGGAAAAAAGGTTGTATAAACTTCGTTTATTGCGTCAATATCTGCCGGGTTTTTAACAAATATATTTACCTTAACTATGTCGTCAAAGGGTACGTCAATACTCTCTAAAATAGCTTTAATATTACTTAAACACTGTTTAGTCTGATTTTTTATACCACCGGTTACTATTTCTCCCGATTTAGGATCGACAGGTAACTGAGCAGAAATATTATTGTAATGAGAAAAAGCAACCGTATGCGTAGACACTGGGCATATAGGTGCATTATTGCTATTTTTTGCTACTTTAATTAAATCGCAAGGCGCTTGTGGTGTAGTGCCTTCGCCATTAGAGATAAGCGCATCCATTTGTACTAATGCCCCCTCTAGCGGTAAAGCTGCCACGGCAACTGTTGTGCGTGTTGGTAAGTAGTCTCGAAAGAAACTAGCGTATACGTCGTTTACAGCATCAATATCTGTGATGTTTTTTAAAAACACATTAATTTTAATCACATCGTCCATAACATGATCAATACTTTCAATAACCGCTTTAATATTTGTTAAACACTGTTTTGCCTGTGTTTTTATATCATCAGCCACAATGTTACCGCTTTTAGGATCAATCGGTAATTGTGCTGAAATATTATTGTAATGCGAAAAAGCAACTGTTTGTGTAGCTACAGTGCAGCTTGGTGCATTATTGGTGTTTCTTGAAAGCTTTATGATTGTGCCGCTCATCTTGATATTTCTCCTAGCTGAGATAGTTATAATGAGGTTTAAATTGACCACATTAAAAGTGGGTTTATTCTCGCAGACTATCTAGCTGCTGCTCGATAGTCATTGATTTGAAGGTAAGGGTAACCATAGCATCAACTATGTTAGCGACAGTAAAGCTACCCTAATGGGGATAATAAATTCAGTTGCTATTAGCCAACTGCCAATACGCCACCAATTACAGCAACAACACCGCCAAGTGCACGGGTAGCGCGGTTATCAGCTTTTAGCATAAGTGTGCCTAAACCACGACCAATAAAGGTGATAGCTAAAGTAGCAATAACAAAGCCTGCCATGTAGCTCAATATACTTGCGCCTTCAGCCATTTCTGCACCGTGGGCATAACCATGTGTAAGCATAAATAAAGCGACTAAGCTTGCGCCTAATACGGTTGGTAATTTAGCCATAGTGGCAATTAAAATACCGGCTAGTAATACGGTCATTGCAATACCGGTTTCAACGCCTGCAAAGCTTAAGCCACTCCAAGCAAGGGCCGCACCTAAAACCATGCCGCCAACTACAAATAATGGCGCGCCGCGTTTCATTGCTGTGCTTTGGCGAATACTCCAAAAGCCAATTGCTGCCATTGCTAATAAGTGGTCAATACCCATCAGTGGGTGTAACAAGCCACTAAGAAAACCGTTATGGGTTTCAACGCCATGACCAGGGTGGGCTAAAGCTGCAGTAGCTGTTAGCATTAGGCCTAATCCCATCAGTAATTTGGTCATTATTTTCATACTATTCTCCGTTTATTTTTTTACTATTGAATTGTGTTTTGATTAAAAATTGTGTTGCTTAATTAATACTATTTGGCTTGCCAGGTCGGCGTTCAGGTAACATGCCTTGCTTTAAAATAAAGCTGATGATTTCTTCTAAGCCAACACCATCGTAAAGGTTAGCAAAAACGAAAGGGCGTTCACCGCGCATTTTTTTCGAGTCACGTTCCATTACCTCTAACGAAGCATGTACATATTCTGCGATATCAATTTTATTAATTATTAATAAGTCAGACTTAGTGATACCTGGGCCACCTTTACGTGGAATTTTGTCGCCAGCAGACACGTCAATCACATAAAGTGTTAAATCAGAAAGCTCTGGGCTGAAAGTAGCTGATAAGTTATCGCCGCCAGATTCAACCAGTACTATTTCTAAATTGGGGTGGCGTGCTTGTAAGTCGTCAATCGCAGCTAAGTTCATAGAAGCATCTTCACGAATTGCCGTATGTGGGCAACCACCTGTTTCTACTCCTAAAATACGGTCCGCTGGGAGTGCGTCGTGTTTAAGTAAAAAGTCAGCATCTTCGCGGGTATAAATATCGTTTGTAACCACGGCGATATCATAGTGATCTTTCAATGCTTTACATAATTGACGTAATAAAGCTGTTTTGCCAGAGCCAACTGGGCCGCCAACGCCGATTCGTAAACAATGTGTCATTGCTGTTTTCCTTGTGTATATAGAAGCGTATTAGCTTCGAAATAATCTTGAATATTGTGTTTCGTGCTGTGCACTACCAAGCGCTAAGCCAGGCATAATTGGCCCTAGTTGGTCGTCGGCTAATGCTAATGCAGTGTCGATTGCGATAACCATTTTAGGCCGTAATTGCTCAATTAAACGCTGCGCCGCAGTATGGCCAAGCGGCATTGCTTTACAGGCAACCGCCAGTTGGTTTTCTAACCAGCCCCAAACAAACCCGAGTAAGCTTTGGCGTACTGGAATTTGTCGCTGCTGCGCTAACCAGGCAAAAACGGTGACATAACCTGGGTCTTGCGGTAGTGCAGCATGACCTTGCTCGGTTTGTGGTTGTAACTGTAAACTGTTGAGCAAACGCATCAGGGCTAAGCCTAAGCGAGTATCTTCATCGCTTAATTCGGCAGTTTCACGATTTGCATGTAGCCAGTCGTTCCAGTAGCTTAAACCTTCGCTGTCGCTTTTAGCCCAGCAGTTTTGTAGCCGAGCAAGTACCGGTAATTCGCAGCGCGTTAAACCGTCGTCAAGCACACCTTCTAACCATTCGCCAAGTTGTTGCTCATTAGTAACCCAGCCAAGTTCAAACGCGCTTTCTAACCCCTGAGACCAAGCAAAAGCACCAATTGGCAGCGCAGGGCTGATCAATTGCATCAAGCCCAATAATGCCAGATCACTGCTTTGTGTTGGCTCAGTATTAGTGTGCATGAGTATGACCATCGGCATGTGAATGTTCATGGGAGTGAGCATGCGATTGCTCACGGCCAGCGTGTGCATATGCACCAGATTCTGGATCAAACGGTGCTTGATGGTGCATTAATTGCGCGCCCAAAAGTACCGCTAACTCTTCTAATACATGATCTGGCGGAAAACGTATCCAATGGCGACCATCGGCATCAACGCCAATTGCAAGTGACACATGGCGGTTACCTAAGTGGTAACATAAACGTGCCAAAGGCAAGCCGTTTTCTATGTATGCAGTGGTAACCGGCTCATCGGCAGCGCTAATACTAAATACTTCGCCGCTGCTGGCACGCAGTAAATCGCCATTACGAAGCACTGGGCCACGGTCAAGAAATAAACCAACATCATGACCATTGTCGGTCACTGCTTTTAGGCGACCACGAATACGTAACTCGTATGGCAAGGTGAGGGTGTCAAACACAGCATCTTGTGTGTTGCTATCTATTCTTTTTGTTAATTCAAACATTAAATTGTCCTAAAAATGGATTAAAACAAATGGTAGCGCTGGGCTAACGGTAATTCAGTCGCAGGTTCGCAGGTAAGTAATACACCGTCAGCGTGAACCTCATACGTTTGCGGATCTACCGTTAATACTGGGCAAGCATCGTTGAGCTTCATATCGCATTTACGCACTTGTCGCACATTTTTACAGGCCACAAGCTGGCTTTTCAAACCGAGCTTTTCTTCAAGCCCAGTATTCATAGCAGCTTGGCTTACAAAGGTCATACGTGTTGCACTTACTGCTTTACCTAATGCACCAAACATACGGCGGTAATGTACTGGTTGTGGTGTAGAAATAGCTGCGTTTGGATCGCCCATTGCCGCACCTGCAATCATGCCGCCTTTTAATATAATTGATGGTTTAACCCCAAAAAATGGCGGTTTCCACAGTACTAAATCTGCAAATTTACCCACTTCGATTGAGCCTACTTCATGGCTTATACCGTGAGTGATGGCTGGGTTAATAGTGTATTTGGCAATGTAACGTTTTGCGCGAAAGTTATCGGCGCCCAGTGCTTCATCTTCTGGTAATAAACCACGTTGCACGCGCATTTTATGAGCGGTTTGCCACGTACGACACACTACTTCGCCAATGCGACCCATGGCTTGCGAGTCAGAGGACATCATCGAAATAACGCCCATATCATGAAGAATATCTTCGGCCGCAATGGTTTCACGGCGAATACGTGAGTCGGCAAAGGCTACATCTTCAGGAATGTTGGGGTCGAGGTGATGACAGCCCATCAACATATCAAGGTGCTCATCCACGGTATTAATAGTGTATGGGCGAGTCGGGTTAGTTGACGACGGCAACACATTAGGCATAGCACAAGCAACAATAATATCAGGAGCATGGCCACCACCGGCACCTTCAGTATGGTAGGTGTGGATACAACGATCTTTAAATGCCTCTAAAGTATCTTGCACGAAACCAGATTCATTGAGGCTATCAGCATGAATGGCAACTTGAATGTCGTAGCGATCGGCAACATCTAAAGCATTGCTAATAGAAGCGGGTGCTGCGCCCCAATCTTCATGAATTTTTAAACTCATAGCGCCGGCTTTAATTTGTTGCTCAAGTGCTTCGGGAGTACTTGCGCTGCCTTTACCTAGAAAACCAATATTAATCGGTAAATCGTCCACGGCTTGCATCATTTTGCCTAAATGCCATGGCCCCGGTGTATGTGTTGTAGCTACTGAGCCTGTTGCTGGGCCAGTGCCGCCGCCAATCATGGTGGTTAGGCCACTCATGAGCGCTTCGTCAACTTGTTGTGGGCAAATATAGTGCACGTGGGTATCAACGCCACCGGCGGTCAAAATTTGACCTTCACCGGCAATAATTTCGGTACCTGGGCCAATAATAATGTCTATATCGGGCTGTGTATCAGGGTTGCCAGATTTGCCAATAGCAGCAATGCGGCCATTTTTTAAACCTACGTCGGCTTTAATAATGCCCCACCAGTCGATAATCACTGCGTTAGTGATAACCGTGTCCATAACGGCGTCATCACAGCGTTGGCTTTGACCCATGCCATCACGAATAACTTTACCGCCACCAAATTTTACTTCTTCACCATAATGGGTATGGTCGTGTTCTATTTCGACCCATAATTCGGTATCACCTAAACGAATTCTATCACCCGTGGTTGGGCCATACATGTCAGCATAGGCTTGACGAGATATTTTCATTACACGCTCTCCTGTTTAGGTTTATTGTCTAAAGGTCCCATTACTTCACCACGAAAACCGTAAAGACGACGTAAACCTGAATAGGGGATCAAAGATACTTCACGGGTTTGTCCTGGTTCAAAGCGAATTGCTAAACCAGCAGCAATAGCTAAGCGATAACCATAGGCTTGCTCGCGATCAAAACTCAGTGCTGGGTTACTTTCGGCAAAGTGGTAATGAGAGCCAACCTGTACAGGTCGATCCCCTTTATTAGCAACATTAATGGTGATGCTTTTACGGCCAACACACAGTTCAATATCGCCACTTTTTAGTTGATATTCACCTGGAATCATAACGAACTTCCTTAAACTATAGGGTTATGCACAGTGACCAGTTTGGTACCGTCAGGAAACGTTGCTTCTACTTGTACGTCTTGAATCATCTCAGCAATGCCTTCCATTACATCGTCGCGGGTCAACATTTCACGACCCAATGCCATCATTTCTGCCACTGTGCGTCCTTCGCGCGCACCTTCCATAATAGCGCAGGTGATTAGAGCAATTGCTTCTGGGTAATTTAGTTTTAGCCCTTTGGCTTTGCGTCGCTCTGCAAGTAAACCTGCAGTGAATAACATTAATTTATCTTTATCTCTGGGTGTTAATTCCATCGCTAACTCCATAGTCCTCGATGTTGTTATATTAATTACCTATGACTAATTGGCACAGGTAGTGTGTTCGCCTAAGCAAAAGCTAAGACGATATGTTTAAAATATCGGTACAGTTTTCTTCAGCCAAGAGGCTAATCATAAGCAATAACTAGGCTCTGCTTATAATTAACACCTTGGTAAATAATAGTGTTTAATTAATCACCTAAAGAGCATAGGCGATAGAATTATTGTTGTCATTTTTAGCCATGACAAACAGTTAAAAATTAGGTTAACCAAATCCGTGGTATGGTGGCTTGATGTCCGCTTAATAGCGGGCGAAGTATGTTGCGTACCTGTTCAAATAATTTCCATACTTGGTTACGTTCGTGCCCTAAATAGCGCACTAATAAAACGTCACGGCGGTAGGTAGCGGCCCAATTATTACTGGGCGGTAGTTGTTCACGCAGTGCAGCAATAGCTGCTGTTGGATCGCTTAAGCCAACTGTCCAAAATGTGCCATGTACGGTAGCACCACCTTGGCCCCATTTACCGTTAAATCTAGGGTGAGTTGGGTCTAAATTTTGACGCTCTAACCACAATGGCTTACCGTCTTGGGTTAACTTAAAACGCTGCTCAATACAGCCAGTAGCAAAGGGCAAATCACTGGCAGGGCGACCAAGGCCTAGTATTTCCCAGCCTAGGCACTTAGCTGTTTTAGCCAGTTCAATGTTAAATACTTGCAGCCCACGAGAGCCATCAAAGGCGAGGGTTTCTTGCGGTAACCACTCTAAAATGGCGTTGTCATCCACTTTTAAATTAGTAGTTTGGCTCCATGCAACCCCGTTGCTGTCGGCTTTATAAAGCTTATTGGCAGCAGGTGTGGTAATTAAACTATGCGCACCTTTAGTGAGCGAAATATCGATATTGAGCGCATCGCCACTCACAACCCCACCGGGCGGATGCAGTAAATACACGTGACAGCAACCATCTTTGCCTTCAGGGTAAAAAGGTCTTTGCACACGTAATGGACCATAATGACGAGCAATATTCATGCGCGTAACACGTGTATCGCCGCTGTTTTGAGCACAGAAGCCGAGCGTTAAAGAAGCCGCCCAGTGGCGATTGGCATCAAAGCTATGCCCAGATTTAGCGTCTGCCCGATGTGTTACGGGCATGGAGGAAAGTGTCATCATTCCAACATATACCTTTTATATAGGCCCAGCAGTGCACCTTTCGCTAAATTTATGGCTTTTCTGACGCGCAGGGGTATAGCCTTAAGATAGCAAAATCTTTAAAAACGTCCACATGTGTGGATCCGGTCAAATTGACGGAGTTGGCTTGTTAGCCTTCGCCGGATGTCAGTATGCGGGCAATTAATTGCCTGAAATTGCAAAACTGATGAAGATAAACTTCGAATACATATCAGGGTGTGTATCTACTTCCCGCAAATAGAGTCTGTTAAAGCTCAAATCATAGGGCGTGTAGAGTTGTGAGGAAATAACTATGTTCTAGCTAGATGTTAGCTGAGGAAAATAAATTGTCCAGAAAAAAATTAAAAAATTTGCATTTTTTCAATGGATTTAACTATTTGTCGTTATTTATTAATTAGATACGGGGTTTTGCTGTTGGTACAAAATATGTACCAAAGGTTAAGTGTGATTAAAATAACGGCTACTCAAACATTAGTATAATATTGTATTAGCTGTTTTTAAGCTTTGGATTAGTATAAATATTAAGCCATTGAGGGTAAAAAAAATAAGCTCAGTAATAGCAATTAATGCAAATATACTTTTGCGCTAGCGTACTATTTTAAGTGCTAAAATTATATTTTAGCTTAAAGTATAGACAACTTAATAAGTTAAATACCTTGTATGCTATGAATTTTCTTTGCGATAAAACTGGCTAAACTATTTGGTATTTTGTACTGCAGCACTATTTACAGGTATAAACATTTTCACAGGTATGCACGTTTTAACCTAAAAATAAGAACGGTTTAATTTAAAATAAGAATAAAAAACAACCATGTAAATTACCGGTTTCTTTTGTATTATTGCAATGACATGCTAACATTCTCAAAGAAAGAATGCTGCGGGCTAAAGTGGCGTTATTCATTAATTAAATAAGAACAACGGATGTTGGCTATCATTAAATTACAATATGAATCGTAGATAGTTGAATGTATATAAATTACAAATAACATACGTTTATTTTTATAAAGCAACTTAAGAGGATGTTTATTATGGCTAAAGTGCTTAAAGCTAAAGAGCATGATATTGGTGGATTAAATGTAAAACGCGTTTTACCTCATCAAGAAAAACGCATGGTAGGTCCATTTGTTTTCTTTGACCAAATGGGGCCAAATAATTTCCCTGCGGGCCAAGGTATAAATGTTAGACCGCATCCACATATTGGTTTATCAACACTAACTTACCTATTTGATGGTAGTATTTTACATCGTGATTCGCTGGGTAATAATTTAGAAATTCGCCCCGGTGATGTTAACTGGATGACCTCTGGCAAAGGTATTACCCATTCAGAGCGTGAAAGCTTTGAAGTACGAGCAAATCCACATTCAATTAGTGGTTTACAGTGTTGGGTTGCATTGCCAGAAGCTATGGCAGAAATTGAACCGTCATTTAATCATGTGAAAAAAAACCAATTACCGCACATTACCCACGAAGGAGTAATGATGCGATTAGTGGTGGGTGAAGCTTATGGTTTAAGTTCGCCGGTTAAAACCTATTCACCCATGTTTTATATTGATGTTGTTGCCAGCAAAGGAAGTGTTATAAAGCGCCCACACCCAGAACAAGAAACTGCAATATTTACTATTTGTGGCGAAGTAACTGTTAACGGTGAAACGTTTGGTACTAATGAGTTTATTTTATTAGAGCCAGGCGATAGCGAAATTACACTGGCAAGTGACGGTCGCTTTATTATGTTAGGCGGCGATAAATTTGAAAAAGTACCATTTTTGTATTGGAACTTTGTGTCATTTAGCAAAGAGCGCATTGAGCAGGCGAAAGACGATTGGGAAAATGGGCGCTTTCCAACTATTCCAGGTGATGATAAAGAGTTTATTCCACTTAAATAATGCCAAAGCTATTGAGCTTTAATAGCTAATTACCTGAGATCCGAATAAAAGCCACATCTATTTATACATCATAACTAGGTGTGGTTTTGCTCAAGTTTAACTTGTCTGAAGATAGCCTGCAGAATTAACAACAAAAATAAAATATAAAGCAATAAGAGGTAATCATGCTTAGAGTCACACTAGAGCAATGGCGAATGTTTCGCTCTGTGGTGCAATTTGGTGGCTTTAATCAAGCCTCACAAGGAATTCATAAAAGCCAGTCAAGTATTCATAATGCGGTGGGTAAAATAGAAAGCTCGCTCGATGTTAAGTTATTTGAAATTGAAGGGCGAAAAACTGTTTTGACTCAAGCAGGTGAGCTAATGCTTAAGCGCGCCAACTTTTTGCTTGATGAAGCCGCTAAGCTGGAAATAGTGGGACATACTCTTGGTCAAGGCACAGAAGGGAGCCTAAAAATTGCAGTTGATGAAATGTTTCCACAAGCAAGGCTGTATAAAGTGCTTGATACTGTTTCTGCCCAATACCCAATGCTGCAAATTGAGTTGGTGGAGTCGGTACTGAGTGGGGCAAGGGAACTGATTGAAAATGCAGATGTAGATATTGCTATTTCACCGGTTGCATTAACAGAAGGTTTTAGTGAGCAACTTTGCCAAATAGACTTTATTGCAGTTGCTAATCCAGATCACACATTACATTCTTTGGGGAGAGATTTAACCGCAGAGGATTTAAAAAGTCATCGTCAAATTGTAGTGCGCGACTCAGGTATGCATCGTAAAAGTGATGCAGGCTGGTTAGGTGCTAACCAGCGCTGGACGGTGAGTCATTTACGCACTTCTATTGATATGATCTGCAGTGGTTTAGGTTTTGCTTGGCTACCTTTAACTTCTATTAAAAATGAACTAGCACAGGGCAAACTCAAAACACTCCCTTTGCAACATAACAGCAAGCGCTCTATGCAGTTGCATTTAATCTTTAAAGATGGCGACAGCTTAGGTCCAGCAGCCAGCGCTTTTTTAGCTGAACTAAGATACCAATGTGAAGAATTACAATAAACATTCTTTTAAATAGAATGATTGATACTAAAACAGCTAATTTTAATCGTATAAACACAGTAGTAAACTGGCTTCATTGAAATAGATGAAGGAATTTATAATGAAATATATAAGAAAGTCACAAGAGCGCGGCTCGGTCGATCTTGGTTGGTTGCAAAGCAAACATAGTTTTTCTTTTGGCAGTTACTACGATCCAAAACATATGGGTGTTTCAGCACTGCGCGTAATAAACGACGACATGGTTATGCCAGGTAAAGGTTTTGGGACGCACGGGCACCGCGATATGGAAATTATTTCGTATGTTATGCAAGGCGCATTAAAGCATGAAGACAGTGAAGGCAATAAGCACACTGTACCGGCAGGCGACGTACAACGTATGAGTGCGGGCAGTGGCGTAATGCATTCAGAATATAATGCATCTAATACTGACCAAGTTAAGTTTTTACAAATTTGGATACAGCCCAATAAAATGGGAATTAAACCAAGTTATGAGCAAAAAAGTATTGCGCAAAATGGTCCACTAACGCCATTACTTACACCAGAGGGCGGCGAAAATGCATTGTCAATTAATCAAGATGCAAGCTTGTCACGCTTAGTTTTAAACGCGCAACAAACGTTTATGCTGGCCTCGGGTAAGCAAATTGGTTACCTGCACATTGTAAAAGGTAGCGTAATGGTTGATGGTAAAGAATTTGCTGCAGGTGATGCCTTTGCGGTTGACCCCGCGACAGAGTTAAACCTTGAAGCAACAGCTGAACTTGAAGCTTTATGGTTTGAATTACCGGCGGATTTCTAGTATGGATATTACAACACTTGTTTTAATAGCAGCTGTTGTTGTGTTAATAGGTGTTTCAAAATCAGCGTTTGCAGGGGCACTAGGCGTGTTTGCCGTGCCGCTGCTAATGCTAAAATTGCCAGCAGCGCAAGCCATTGCACTGATGCTGCCACTATTAATTATTGGCGACATGTTAAGCGTAAGAAGTTACTGGCGAAAATGGGACAATCAACTACTTCTGCCCCTAATTCCTGGGGCAATAGTAGGTGTGCTCATTGCTTATTTAATTATAGACGTTATTAATGCAAAGCACTTACGCTTGATAATCGCCTTAATATGTATTGTTTTTTCAATTAAAAATATTTTCTTTAAAAAAAGCTCGCTTAAAATTCTCAGTAATAAAATTGGCGCGGGGATAATGTCCATGTTCTCCGGTATTACCAGCAGTTTAGTGCATGCGGGTGGGCCACCCATTATTATTTATTTCACAGCGATAGGGCTTACTCCGGGTAAGTTTGTTGCTACCGCGGCGATATTTTTCGCAATGATGAATGTAATAAAACTTATTGCAGCTTTATCGTTCGGCTTGTTAACAGGTGAGACAATTTTAACTGCACTGGCCTTTTTCCCACTGGCATTTGTAGGTAATTGGTTAGGGGTAAAAATTAATGAAGTACTGGATAAAGTGTTATTTTTAAAGATAATGAATTATTTATTGTTAGTGCTCGGTTTTTGGTTACTTTTAGGTAAGTAACTGTAAATAGATTAGTTTTTAATTACTTAAATATTTGAACAACCACAGGAGATAATAATGTCAAACTTAAAAGATTTACAACAATTAGCACAGAAGCGTCGCTCTATCTATGCTCTAAGCGATCAGTTGCCAGTTTCTAACGAAGAAGTAGTTAAGCTTGTTGAGCACGCAGTTTTGCATACGCCATCAGCTTTTAACTCTCAGTCGGCACGTATCGTCGTTTTGTTTGGTGATGAGCATCACAAACTGTGGGACATTACTGAAGAAACGCTTAGAGTTATCGTTGGTGACGACGAAAAATTTCAAGGTACTAAAAATAAAATTGCAGGCTTTAGAGCCGGTGCAGGTACGGTATTGTTCTTCGAGGACAAAGCCGTAGTAAGAAACATGCAAGAAGCTGCACCTTTGTATGCTGACAAATTTCCAATTTGGGCGCAACAAAGCAGCGCTATGCATCAGTATGCGATTTGGACAGCATTGGCTAGCTTAGACATTGGTGCCAACCTGCAACATTATAATCCAGTTATCGATCAAAAAGTTGCAGATGAGTGGAACATAGCTGCAGACTGGGAATTGAATGCACAAATGGTATTTGGCGCTATCGATCAGCCAGCAGGCGACAAGGAGTTTAAACCGGTTGAAGAACGTATGAAGGTATTTGGTTAATACACTTACTTTAATATAATTTAACCAATGAAACCGTTTAGATGTATTTCTAGCGGTTTCATTTTTTATAAGTAACCAATTAATCTAACATTGATTTAAACAACAGCCAAAGCGTTTAACTTTAACATTTGTAATGTTAAAGTATGACTTACTTTTTTAGTGAATAAATCAGAATACCCGCCATAGCACCTAATACCTAATACCTAGCAATAGCATTCAGTATAAAATGATAAGCAATACTTCGCTTTGTAACCCCTACTTAGCTTATATTTTTAAATTAGCAATTTATAGCTTCAATAATCAAACGCTTGGCAATATAGCTTTATCCTATAAAAACAATACCGTGGCTTTCATGGTTGCTTAGGTATAGTTAGTTTAAGTCATTGTTTTCATTTCTTATTAAATTAAATTTAGGTTTATTATATCTGTAAGAAAGCGCATCTACCCTGCATAGCTTTTCTGAGAGCTTTGTTAAATTTAATTAATATTAGTTCCTTAAATCATAAATTCCCCCTTTTTATTGTCTTGAAATAAGTTGAGCCATCAATTACGCCTGCAGCTTTTTAGTAACAAAGCAAAAAGCTTTAAATTAAATTCACAATGTTATTACCAATTTTCATTTTTGGGTGCACTAGGTTGGGTAGGTGCGCAATAAATATAAGTTACTTAAAATCAATGGCTTGCCTTCTGCGGTTGTTTTTTCGTCATATTAATAACTTTATTTTTAGATGAAGAGTATGTTTTAAATCTTACTTTGTTGTTGCTTGGTAAATTATATTGGTTGACAATTAAAGTGGTTGGTAATACGGTGTTTACATTCTCAAGGGTAATTCTTTACTAATGTAACGCTTTATCAATGTAGAGAAGAGCAGTTCTAAATTAAAATTAGATTGTTTATTAAGCTAAATTATTCAGGTTGATTAAAATTGGATACTTAATTTGGTTATGACAACCAAAGCTTTTTGGTGAATAATTTTAATGAATTTAAATTTAAATAAAGTGTGCTTATCAGGTGTATAAATAATTCGACTATAAGTATACGTCACAATTATTGGGAGTTTTTTTATGTCAAAACCTACTATTGGTTTTATTGGCCTTGGCTTAATGGGCGGCAACATGGCCGAGAATTTACAAAACAAAGGCTACGATCTTATTGTTATGGATCTTAACAAAGAGGCGGTTGCAGCGTGTGTTTCTAGAGGCGCAAAAACAGCAAGCACAGCAAAAGAGCTTGCTGCAGGGTCAGACATTGTTATGTTTTGTCTTACAACATCTGCTGTTGTTGAAAAAATTGTTTACGCCGAAGATGGCATTTTAGCCGGTATTAAAGAAGGCGCAGTATTAGTTGATTTTGGTACATCTATTCCATCATCTACTAAAAAAATTGGTGCAGATTTAGCTGCTAAAGGCGCAGGTATGATTGACGCACCATTAGGTCGTACACCTGCACACGCTAAAGATGGTCTATTAAATATTATGGCTGCGGGCGATATTGATACATTTAATAAAGTTAAGCCAGTGTTAGAAGATCAAGGCGAAAACGTGTTTCACTTAGGTGAGCTAGGTGCAGGGCATACTACTAAGTTAATTAATAACTTTATGGGTATGACAACAGTATGTGCAATGTCACAAGCATTTGCAGTGGCTGATCGTGCTGGTGTAGACCGCCAACAACTTTTCGACATTATGTCTACAGGTCCATCAAACTCTCCATTTATGCAATTTTGTAAAAACTACGCCGTTGATAATGTAAGCGATCTTGGTTTTTCTATTGCTAATGCAAACAAAGATTTAGGTTACTTCCTGCAAATGGTTGAAGACTTAGGCACAGAGTCAAAAATTGCCGAAGGTTCTTCTGCTAACCTACAAGCTGCATTTGATGCGGGTATGGGACAGGGCAACGTACCAGAAATTTTTGATTACTTTAAGCAATTAAATAAGTAATACAAAATGGCGTTTAAATTAGCGTTTAAACGCCGCAACACACAATATTATCGATTGATTAGATTGACTGCTTTATACAAAAACCGTTGTTCAACATTCATAAAGCCTAAATTTAAATCACAATAAAAAAGAGTTAACTATGCGTCTAATGAATATAATAAAGCTTAGTCTAGTTCTCACTGGTTGCTTATCGACACAATTAGCTGCCA
Organism: Pseudoalteromonas sp. SG44-5; assembly: GCF_014164175.1. Taxonomy (NCBI): domain Bacteria; kingdom Pseudomonadati; phylum Pseudomonadota; class Gammaproteobacteria; order Alteromonadales; family Pseudoalteromonadaceae; genus Pseudoalteromonas; species Pseudoalteromonas sp. SG44-5. Next base: position 178,209 of record NZ_JACJES010000002.1, read on the forward strand.
AAGATTATTTTGTAGAGAATAAACAAGCCTTTAATAGCATCTCAGCCGATTTAGTAGCAGGCGATAAAGTAATATTAAAAAATGGTACTTGGAATGATTTCGAAATTTTGTTTTCAGGCCAAGGAAGTAAAGCCGCCCCAATTTTATTAACCGCGGAAACTAAAGGTCAAGTAATTTTATCTGGTCAATCTAACCTTCGCCTTGCAGGTAAATACTTAGAGGTTTCAGGCTTAGTATTTAAAGATGGCTACACACCAAGCTCAGCGGTAATAGAATTTCGTCGAAATAAAAGTGAATTAGCCTACCATTCACGCGTAACTCAAATAGTGATCGATAATTATAGTAATCCAGATAAGCGCGAGTCAGATTACTGGGTTGCTTTATATGGACAACATAACCGCTTTGATCATAGCCATTTAGTGGGTAAACGAAACAAAGGGGTTACCGTTGCAGTTCGTTTAAACTCAGTGCAAAGCCAAAAAAATTACCACCGTATAGATAACAACTATTTTGGTTATCGTCCTACTTTTGGCTCAAACGGTGGTGAAACCCTACGAGTTGGCACCAGCCATCATTCATTAACTGATTCGCACACATTAGTAGAGAACAACTACTTTGACCGCACCAATGGTGAAGTAGAAACGGTTTCTATTAAAGCCGGTAAAAACATTGTTCGTAATAACGTATTTTACGAGTCGCGTGGCACATTAACACTGCGCCATGGTAACGGTAATATTGTAGAGGAAAACATTTTTATTGGTAATGGTGTTGACCACACAGGTGGCATTCGCGTTATTAATAAAGATCAAATTATTAGAAATAACTACCTACAAGGGTTAACCGGCTATCGTTTTGGTAGTGGTTTTACGGTTATGAACGGTGTGCCAAACTCATCTATTAATCGTTATCACCAAGTTGAAAACGCAACAATTGAAAACAATACATTTGTAAATGTTAGTCATATTCAACTTGCTGCAGGTAGCGATGCTGAGCGCAGTGCTGCACCAAAAAATAGTGTAATGAACAATAATTTAATTATTAATCAAGACGCTAAGCAACCATTTTCGACATTTGATGATGTTAGCGGGTTAGTATTAAGTAACAATATAGCAAATACTAAAGTGCTCTCTGAGCTTGAATATGGTGTAAAACAGCAAAGTATTACACTTGAAAAAGCAAGTAACGGCTTACTTTACCCTTCATCTAAAAGTGTAAATGTGGGTGCAAAGCGCGACCTAAAAGTACTTAAAAAAGAAGACACCGGTGTTAGTTGGTATGCAAAAGTACCAGCAATAGTTGAGTTTGACTCAGGTAAAACGCATGTTGTTAAAGCCAGTGCTAGTGCGTTATTAAATGCTATTGATAATGCACAGTCGGGTGATGTGCTTGAACTTGCACCAGGGCAATATGATGTGTCTAAGCTTGTTGAAATTAATAAAACCTTGACCATTAAAGCGAAGCAAAGCGGTAAATCAAAACTTACCTTTCAACGCTCTACCTTATTTGAAATACACGATGGCGGTAACTTAAAACTAGAAGGGCTACTTATTTCTGGTGAATATGCACCAGATGCTATTGATAATAGCATTGTGCGTACGCAAAAGTGGGGCATGCTTGATAACTATCGCTTTGTAATGACCAATTCAAAATTAATTGCTTTAGATATTAACCATTCATTCCACTTTTTTGTTACCGGAAAAGGCGCTATGGCTGATGAAATTATTCTAACAGGTAATAGCTTTACAAATGTGACAGGGGATATTTTACGCTTAAATACTGAAATTGAAGATTTAGGTGTTTATAACGCTGAATACGTAACGGTTAATAACAATACCTTTAATGATGTAGAAGGCAGCCTAATTAAGCTTTATCGAGGTGGTACAGACGAAAGTACATTTGGCCCTCATTTAGAAGTGATTAATAACACGCTTAATAATGTTGGTTTTGGGGCGCGTAATAAAGCACAAGCAAGCATTTATGTGCATGGTGTTCAGGTAACAAATATTAAAGAAAATGAATTTGTTAAATCGGCCCCAATTGTTGTTGAGCATACGGTAGGGGAGCCAAAAACTGAGATTTCAAACAATACATTTAATGCCACAAAAACACCTAATGTTAAAGAGCTAATAGTTAATGGCCCTCACACAGCGGTGTTAAAAAATAATAACGTTTTAAATAATAAGGCAGATTAATATTATGTATTTATTAAAATGCCAAACACGTTTTAAAACAGTTGCTATAGCGGTATCTGCCTTGTTTTTATCATTGGGTGCGCATGCCGCGCACCCAAACTTGGTAATTACTACAGATGATGTTAAGCACATGCGCCAAGCAATTAGCAGTAATAGCAGTGGCAAGTTTGCCACTGCGTTTGAGCTGTTAAAAGCGCAAGTAGATGAGCAAATAGCACACCCTATTACAGTACCTGTCCCTAAAGATGGTGGTGGCGGTTATACACACGAACGCCATAAAAAAAATTACCAACTTATGTACAACGCTGGCATTATTTATCAGCTAAGCCAAGACGATAAATACGCCAATTATGTGCGCGATATGCTACTTGATTACGCTAAATTATATCCAACCTTGGATGTACACCCACAGCGTAAGGTTGACTCTCAAAACCCTGGTAAGTTTTTTTGGCAAAGCCTTAACGAAGCAATGTGGCTTGTGTACACAATACAAGCATACGATCTCGTTTATGATTCGTTAAATGCTGCAAACATTAAAACAATAGAGAACGATTTATTACGCCCGGTTTCATTATTTACATCGGTAGGCCAACCATCAACATTTAATAAAGTACATAACCATGGTACGTGGGCAACTGCGGGTGTAGGTATGGCAGGTTATGTGCTGGGTGAGCCAGAGTGGGTAAAAAAGTCATTATACGATTTAGAAAAGTCGGGTAAAGGCGGCTTTATTAAGCAGTTAGAAATGCTGTTTTCGCCACAAGGTTACTACAACGAAGGTCCTTACTATCAACGCTTTGCACTACTGCCGTTTGTAACGTTTGCGAAGGCAATTGAAAACAACGAACCACAAAGAAAAATATTTGAATACCGCGATGGTATTTTATTAAAAGCGATTGATACCACTATTCAACTTAGCTACAACGGTTTGTTTTTCCCAATTAACGATGCAATAAAAAGCAAAGGTATAGATACCATTGAGCTGGTGCATGGTGTTACTACTGCTTATGGCTTAACAAACGACGCGGGTTATTTAGATATTGCTAAACAACAAGAGCAAATAATTCTCTCTGGCGATGGCTTAAAAGTAGCACAAGCACTCGATAGCGATATGGCAAAACCTTATTCGTTTAAATCGGTTGCTTTTGGTGATGGTAATGACGGTAAGCAAGGTGCTTTAGTGGTTATGCGTATCCAAGTAGGGGGCGATCAGGCTTTATTGTTTAAGCCAGCAGCACAAGGTTTAGGCCACGGTCATTTTGATAAGTTAACGTGGCAGTTTTATGACCACGGTAACGAAATTGTATCTGATTATGGCGCCGCTCGTTTTTTAAATGTAGAGGCCAAATACGGCGGGCGCTACTTACCTGAAAACGAAACCTATGCCAAGCATACGGTTGCACACAATACTGTTGTGGTTGACGAAACCACACACTTTAATGCCAATGTAGATGTGGGTAATAACAACCATCCTACACTAAACTTTTTTGAAACCAATGAGTTTGGCACAGTATCAAGTGGTGAAATAAGCACCGCGTACAAAGGTGTTGAACTTGAGCGCACCTTGGCATTAATTAATTTACCAGAGCTTGAAAGCAGCATTGCACTGGATGTATTTAATGTTGCTGCCGATAACGCGCATCAATTTGATTTACCACTGCATTACAAAGGTCAGCTTATTGATACCAGCTTTGAATTAAAAGCCAGTACAACTCAGCTTGCTGCACTTGGGTCTAAAAATGGTTATCAGCACTTATGGCTAAAAGGGCAGGCACAACCACAAAGTGGCTTAGCTAAAGTAACTTGGCTTAACGATAACGGTCGCTTTTATACGCAAACCAGTTTGGTGAAGGGTGACGAGACGTTTTTGTTTACTCAAATTGGTGCAAACGATCCGCAATTTAATTTACGCAATGAAAACGGTTTTATTCGCCGTGTAAACGCGCAAAAGCAGCATACGTTTATATCGGTATTAGAACCCCATGGTGAATACAACCCAAGTAAAGAATATACATTAGAAGCGGTTAGTCGAGTGTCGGCACTTAAATTCACCGAGCAAGATGACTTAGTACTTGTACAACTGAGTATTAAAGGTAAATCGTATTTAGTGGCTATAAATAAAGCTCAAAACACAATAAAAAATACATTTAAATTTCAAAATAAAGTATTCACCTTAAATAGCCGACTGGGCGTTTATGCGATGAACAATAACCAGGAGTAAACAGGATGCAAAAGCAAAGTGCACACTTTTCATTTGGCAACGAAACTGAAATTGAAGACTTAGGTAATGGCTTAAAGCGTCAAATGCTGGGTTATAACGAAGAACTCATGGCCGTTAAAATTTGGTTCGAAAAAGGGGCTATTGGCTATAACCATGCGCATAGGCACTCCCAAGTTACTTATGTTGTTGAAGGTGAATTTCATTTTAATATTGATGGCGTGACTAAAATATTAAAGCCCGGTGATAGTTGTTTAATACCTCCTTTTGCTGATCATGGCGCAACCTGCCCAACGGGTGGTATTTTAATTGATACCTTTAGCCCAGCTCGTGAAGACTTTATTGAGGAATAATTATGCAACTTAAAGGCTTACGTTGGTGGGTTATCGCGCTAATTGCGCTTGCCACTATTATCAATTATATCGATCGCCAGGCACTGAGTGTACTTTGGCCAGACATAGTTGAGGATTTATTCCCGGATGAATCGGCGTTAGAGCGTAAACAAATATACGCTAATATCTCTATTGTGTTTGTGTTTTCTTATGCTTTTGGCCAAGCCATATTTGGTAAAATATTTGACTGGGTAGGCACACGACTCGGCTTTGTTTTATCAATTGGTGTTTGGTCGCTTGCAACAATTGCACATGCATTTGCTCAAGGTGTACTTAGTTTTAGCTTTTTCCGCGCTATTTTAGGTGTGGCCGAAGCAGGTAACTGGCCAGGTGCTGCTAAAGGTAACGCTGAATGGTTTCCGACTAAAGAACGTGCTTTAGCACAGGGTATTTTTAATTCTGGCGCGGCAATTGGCGGTATTATTGCCATCCCTTTAATTGCCTATTTAACAATTTACTTTAGCTGGCAAATGGTGTTTGTTGCTATTGGTGTTTTAGGTTTTCTTTGGTTAGTGCCGTGGTTAATTTTAGTTAAAGCGCCGCCTAGCTCTCACCCTTGGCTTACAGCTCAAGAACGTGAGTACATTTTAACGGGACAAAGACGTGTTGATGATAATGGCGATGTAACAGACGAAGAGGAAGAAGAATACAACCCTTCTACCGCAGAGCTGTTGTGTCGTAAGCAAAGTTGGGGCGTAATTATTGCCTCTGCAGCGATTGATCCTATTTGGTGGCTGTTTGTTTTTTGGATCCCTATTTATCTAAACGAAGTGTATGGCATGGATGTTAAATCTATTGGTATATACGGATGGGTGCCTTATGTTGGTGCTATGTTTGGTGCATGGTTTGGTGGCTTGTTAGCGCAAAACAGGCTCAAATCTGGTTGGAATACCGATAAAACACGTAAACTTACCATAACATTGGGCTGTTTAATTATGCTACCGGCACTGCTTGCAATGGCTAACCCAGGTGGCCCAGTAACAGCGGTACTTATTATGGCGGTTATTTTATTTGGTTTTCAAACAGCCATTGGTAACGTACAAACATTACCGAGTGACTTACTGGGTAAAAAGGCTGTGGGCACACTATCAGGTTTCTCTGGTATGGCGGCAAAGTTAGGTGCTGTAGGCCTTACATCTTTGGTTCCTATACTTACTGCCGATGGTAATTATGCGCCAGCATTTATTATTGGTGCCTCATTAGCAATTATTGCAATGGCTGCTGTTTGGATCCTTATTCCAAAAATAGAACCTCTTAAAAAGCCTCAATAATCTCGATACTAACTGCTATGCCACTGTGTTTTATAAAGCGCATAGCAGTTAACTACATAGGATAACTTCCAAAATGAAAAATATTTACTTTCTTGGTGAATGCATGGTCGAGCTTAGAGCTATGAGTGAGGCAACACTGCACCAATCATTTGCAGGTGATGTTTATAATTCTGCCGTTTATTTAAAGCGTAGCTTTGCGCAAATTTCGACCTCTGTTGTAACCGCTTTAGGCCAAGATAACTTAAGTAAAAAAATGCTTGAACGCTTTGAAAGCGAACAGTTAGACACTCAGTTTGTATTTGCTCACGATACCAAAGTACCGGGCATGTATTACATAGAAACGGATGAGCATGGCGAGCGTAGCTTTATTTATTGGCGCAGTGATGCTGCCGCTAAAAAGATTGTTGATTTTTTAACTCCCGATCTTGTTGAGCAACTTTCACAAGGTGATATGTTTTTCTTTTCGGGTATTTCACTCGCTGTAATAGAAGAAGGAGCGCGTGAGCGCTTTTGGCAAATTGTAACGCAGCTCAAAAATGCCGGAGTAAAAATAGTGTTTGATCCCAATTACAGAGCGCGTTTATGGAAAAACACAGAGGAGACGAAAGCGCAGTATCATTTAGCGTTTTCTGTTGCAGACATTACCCTGCCAGGCGTTGAAGATTTAACCACGCTTTATAATGTGCATAGCGTAGATGCGGTTATTGAATACTTACAAAAATATAAAATTGAAGAAATTGTTGTTAAAAATGGTCCAGCATCAGTTGTGACAAAACACGACAATACGCTTCAAAGCCATACTATTATACCGGTTAAAAATGTTGTTGATACAACCTCCGCGGGTGATGCTTTTAACGGTGTATATTTAGGTGCGCGTTTATCGGGGCTAACTATTGAAAACGCAGTACAACTTGCTGCAAAAGCCGCCGGTGCAGTTATACAACAACCCGGGGCTATTGTGCCAAAAGATATATTTCAGTTAGCAATGGCTGAAGCCGGTATTTAACTAAATTTAAAGGCCGCATCAGTTCGGCCGCATTATCTTTAATAAAGGAACAAGGTTATGATTCGCTTTTCTGAACTTATGTCAGGGCAAACATTATTGCCTATAATTCAAGCCGACACACCAGAGCAAGGCGTTAAAATAGCTCAAGCTATGGCCAATGCTGGCCTTACTTTGGTTGAAGTCGTACTTAGAACTGATGCATCGTTAGATGCATTAAAAGCTATTAAAGAGCAGGTGCCAGCGCTTAAAGTAGGTGCTGGTACAGTAATAAATACTGACATTTTAGAGCAAGCACTTGCAGCAGGTGCCGACTTTATTGTTACGCCAGCAGTGTCTCCGCAATTATTAGCCGCGCTAACAAAATGCAATGTGCCGGTACTTCCTGGTGTGTCTAACACGGGTGACATTTTAATGGCGCTTGAGTACGGTTTTGAAGAGCAAAAATTATTCCCTGCATCGCTCGCTGGTGGTGCACCATTCGTATCGGCTGTATCGTCAGTATTTAGAGCCGCTAGCTTTTGTCCTACAGGTGGCGTAAGCGAGCAAAATAAAATGGATTACTTATCTTTAAATAATGTATTTGCTGTGGGTGGTACTTGGATCGCAAATAAAGAGTGGGTTGCACAAGAAAACTGGCAAGCAATTACTGACTCGTGTATTCAAGCATTAAAGTAGTAAGGAACAAACAATGAAAGATTTAGCCCCGACAATATTGCCAGGTGTAGTAGTTGGCGACGATGTAAGAATTGTATACGAACATGCACGTGCTAATCAGTATGCTTTACCTGCGGTAAATGTTGTTAGTACAACGTCTATTAATGCAACGCTTGAAGCTGCAAAAAAAATGAACTCGCCTGTTATTATTCAGCTTTCTAATGGCGGCGCACAATTTTTTTGTGGTAAAAGTTTGGTATTACCAGAGCAACAATCTGCAGTACTTGGCGCAGTTAGTGCGGCTAAATATGTACATACAGTTGCGGCGCATTATGAAATCCCCGTAATGCTACATACAGATCACGCTGCTAAAAAGTTACTACCTTGGATAGATGGTTTGCTCGATGCAGGTGAACAGCACTTTGAGTTAACGGGCAAACCACTTTTTAGCTCGCATATGATAGATTTATCTGAAGAACCTTTAGAAGAAAATATCGAGATATGTGCGCGTTATTTAGCGCGCATGAGCAAAATAGGGATGACGCTTGAAATTGAACTTGGTTGTACCGGTGGCGAAGAAGATGGTGTTGATAACTCTCACCTAGACAGTTCTGCACTGTATACGCAACCTGAAGATGTTGCTTACGCGTATGAACGATTAAGCAAAATAAGCCCTAACTTTATTATTGCGGCGTCTTTTGGCAACGTTCATGGTGTTTATAAGCCGGGTAACGTGGTACTTACACCAACCATTTTAAAAGACTCACAAGCTTACGTATCAAATAAATTTAATTTACCCCCTAACTCAATTAACTTTGTATTTCATGGTGGTAGTGGCTCAGAGTACGACAAAATTGTTGAGTCTTTAACCTATGGCGTAGTTAAAATGAATATTGATACCGACACCCAATGGGCGTGTTGGACCGGTATTTTAGATTATTACACTAGCAATCAAGCGTACTTACAAGGTCAAATTGGTAACCCAGATGGGGACGATAAACCCAATAAAAAATACTATGATCCACGCGTATGGCTTCGCCATTCAGAGCAGAGTATGGTTGCAAGGCTTGTTCAGTGTTTTAACGATCTAAATTGTGTAAATAGGTATAGCGCATGAAAAGACTAAATACAGTATTAAAAGAAGATGGCGTACAAACCGACCTTATTTTACTTATTCGCACAATTTTAGCGACCAGCAAAGAAATTGCTTTTAGAGTAAGCCAAGGTGAATTAGCCGGTGTTTTGGGTTCAACCTTAAATGAAAACATTCAAGGTGAAGTGCAAAAAAAGCTTGATGTAATAGCCAATCAACTACTTAAAGATATTTTGCTAGACGACAACTCAGTGAGAACTGTAGCGTCAGAAGAAGAAGACCACGCGGTAGGAGCCAACCCAGAGGGTAAGTTTATAGTGGCATTTGACCCACTTGACGGCTCTTCTAACATAGATGTAAATGGCCAAATAGGCACTATTTTTACTATTTATTTAGCCCGAGATGATGTGCCCTACGATAGCGATGAGCAATTTAACCAATTAGGTGCAAACCAAGTTTGCGCGGGCTATGTGCTTTACGGCCCCTCGTCATTACTTGTAATGAGTACTGGCGGCCCTACACGGTGTTATACATTAGACTCTACACACGGCGGTTACTTACTAACAAATAATCAGCTTAGTGTGCCAGAGCAAAGCAGTGAGTTTGCCGTAAATATGGCTAACTACCGTTATTGGGATGAGCCTACACAGGTATATTTTGATAAGTTGCTGTATACATGTAAAAGCTTTGATAAAAGCTCAGTGCGTTGGAACGCTGCTATGGTGGGAGATGTACATCGTATTTTATGCCGTGGCGGGTTATTTTTATATCCACAAGATAACCGCGCTGGTAATGAAAATGGAAAAATAAGACTCCTCTATGAAGCAAACCCATTAGCCTTATTAGTAGAAAATGCCGGCGGTAAAGCCACTTCAAAAGGGGCCCGAATATTAGATATAGCCCCGACTAACTTGCACCAGCGAGTGCCTGTTGTTTTAGGCTCTATAGCGCCAGCTGAATATTTTAATAGCACTGTTTATAACAGTAATGCTAAATATTAGTGTATATAAAACGTGTAGCGATGTGTTAAGGCCAATACACGCTATTTGGTTGCTCTTTTGTGCGTTACCCACATAGATGTAGGTAGCGCGCATTACCCCAAGTTTACTTGAGTCGACTTACTCGGCTCTTACATGGGTGTAAGGCTAAAATAACGCATAAGCAGTTATCGAGCCCATTAGAGGTTAAACTCGCGTTAATTTTATTTTTTGCTCCTCCTTATTACTCCTTAATTACTCATACCTTAATAAATCACACTTAAAAGCCTTACTTAAATTAATAGCCTCAAGTAAATACCAATACAGGGTAATAAATTGGTAATAACAAGAAACCGTTACTGGTAAGTTGTTTGTGGGCGTTTTACGCTTGTTTCGTTATCCTTTTGTGAATTAATTGTTCTTTTTTTGATTGTTTTTAGTGGCAAAAGTTATTTTATTATGGTTATATGACCAAGCTGGTTAACAGCGTAGGGTTTTATTTATACAAATTGGTAATGTATAGGTTTTTATTTGGTAATGTAAGTGGGTTTGTAGCGTGAAAAATTGATTTACAAATTTTCAGCGTTAAAGAAAAAACCACACCTAATAATAAACGCAGTAATAAAAGTCCTTTAACAAAAAAATAGCTGCCTTAGTTCATTTACACAAATAAACGGCTAGCAACACACTTCACACACAACTAGAAAGGAGAATTTGTAATGGCGTTGAACAAAAAACATATAAATAATGTTGAAGCGTACAAACAAGTTCGTAATCGATTTAAACTTAGCCCAGTAGCTAAATTAATTAAAAACAGCGTTATTACAGGTGTATTAGGCTCATTTGTTTTTTCCGCAAATGGACAGGAAGCCGTTGAAAATACTCAAGCAAAAGAAGACGTTGAAGTTATTAGTGTTACAGGTACTCGTAGAACTATACAAGACCAAATAGCAATTAAACGCGAATCAACTACTGTGGTCGATGGCCTTTCATCAGAAGACATTGGTGATTTACCGGCGTTATCTATCGGTGAAGCACTTGAATCTATTACTGGCGCTGCCTCTCATCGTGAAAATGGCGGTGCAACAGAAATAACTATTCGTGGTCTTGGTCCTTTCTTAAGTGCAACACATATTAATGGCCGTGAAGCGACTAATGGTAGTGGTGATCGCTCAGTTAACTTTTCACAGTTTCCATCTGAGCTGGTTAAAAAAGTAGCCATATATAAAACCCAAGACGCATCAATGATAGAAGGTGGGGTAGCAGGTGTAATTGCACTTGAAACCATTACTCCGCTCGACTTTGGTAAGCAAAGTATATCTGGCGAAGTTAAATTAAATTACAACCCAGATGAAGGTAACGTAGATAACTCACTACAAAGTGATATGGGCTATCGCGGTACGTTTAGTTATGTAGATCAGTTTGAATTTGACAATGGCCAAGCCGTTGGTGTGTCGTTTGGTGTACAGCGCCAAGATATTAGCCAACCAGAAGCTGAATATAGAAGCTCTAGCCCATCGGGTTCATCATTATGGGCTTGTATAAACGATCCTAACAATACCAATGAGGGATTTTATCGCAGTAAAGCTGGCGACTGTGAAGACCAAGTAGCGGGCGATGAATTAAAAAACCAAGGTTATCAAACCAAAATAGACTCGCAAACTGGTAAAGCAGAAAGTGACGGTACTCCATATGCTTGGACTGGCAGTAGCCGCAGCTTTCGTCAAAACGAAACGTCTGATGAGCGTGATGCGGTGTTTTTTGCATTACAGTACCAGCCATCAGCTGCGTGGGATATTAACATTGATACGCAAATATCAGATAGAACACAACAAGAAGCGCGTCACGATCTAATCTTTTTACAAAAACGTGCTACACCAGGTATAACAGGCCCTACATTGGTTACCAATGATGTAGGTGGTATTTTGCATTGGGAAGGTGAAGAGCGCATAGAGTCGGCGGGTGAGCAATTTTCTCGTGAAGAAAACTACCAAGGCTACGGCATAAACATTGAACATACTGTTACCGATAGATTAACAGTTGACTTAGATTTAGCCTATTCAAAAACTGAACGAGAAGAGCTGCAAATATCTAACCGCGGTAGGACTTCAAGCCAAAAATTCTTTACCTGGGATATGGGCACAGAAATACCTCACTTTACGTTAACAGACTTTGATGTTACCGATATTTCAAACTTTACAGATAGCTTAAGAACACGTTTAGATCGTGAAAACGTTCGTGAGAACGAAGTTATGTCAGCTCGACTAGATTTTGATTACTTACTCGAGGGTAATGTTTTTACTAGTATTAAGGGCGGCATTAGAACATCTGAATTGAGCTTTGTGCAATTTGGTGGCAGCCAAGGTAATGGTTCAAGAAACGAATTTACGTTAGATTCAGGCACAGATGCGCTTAATGTGCTACAAGGATGTCAAATTGACTTCCCTGAATCAGGTTTTTTATCAGGCGTATCTGATGGCAATATTGTAACCAATATAGATGCTGATGGTAATGCAATAGGCAGTGGTACAGGCTCATCATGGGCAACCTACGATAACGTTTGTTTTTCTCAAGCAGTTGCCGGCTCTAACGTAGACGGGCAGTTTGCTTACCCCGATGTTGAGTACGAAAATACAGGTACAATAGATGTAACCGAAAAAACAACATCAGTATATTTAATGGCTAATTATGATACTGAAATGTTTGGTAAGTTTATTCGCGGTAACTTTGGTCTTCGTATTGTAGATACAGAAGTTACGTCGATTGGTTTTAGAAATAGCTTTGATATAGTAACTAGTGACACAGGTGTGCTTTCTCTTGTTGAATCAAGTTCAGGCTCATTAGATAGAATACAAAGTGGTGGTGATTACACTAAATACTTACCAAGCTTTAACTTAGTTATTGATTACAGTGAAGATATTTTACTTCGCGCGGGTATATACCGTGGTATGTCGCGTGCTGATCCATCAAATTTAGGTTACAGCCGTACATTTGAAGAAGATAAAGAAGGTACTGCAACATCAATTAGTGATTTACTAGTAGGCGTAAATGGTTCTGGTAACCCAAATACTCAACCACTTATGTCGTGGAACTACGATGCCGCTTTTGAATGGTACCCAAATGAAGACTCGATTTTTGCGTTAAGCCTTTACTACAAACAGTTCCAAGGCGGTTTTCAACAGCAAACAGTTATTGAAGACTTTATTGTGGGCGGTGAAACAGTATCTTTACCCATTACTAACTCTGTTACCTCTGACGAAGATAGCGAAATATTAGGCCTTGAAGCCTCATTTTCATATCGCTGGGATAACGGAATTGGTATGAAGTTTGGTTATAACTTTGCCGACACTGATTTTGAGTTCCAAGATAGTTTATACGGCGACACGTATGAAACTGATGTAGATGGAAATTCAACTCAACTGCAAGCAGGTATTATTCCACCAGCTTCAGTACCTGGCTTCTCTAAGCATGTATTTAGTAGCCAGTTGTACTACCAAATTGGTGGATTTGATACCGCGGTTATTTACAAATACCGTAGCGAATACTTCCAACCTTACACATCTAATGGTACTCGCTTACGTTATGTAGACGGGGTAGGGGTGTGGGAAATGCGCGCATCTTATAAAATTAATGAGCACATTAGAATTAAAGCAGAGGCAATTAACTTATTTAGTGCACCTAAATCACAAGACTTCTTTGTTGAGGGGAACTTAGGTGAAGTGAATGACTACGGCCCACGCTTATTCTTGGGTATGAGCTTTAAGTTCTAAATTAAAGCAACTAACACAAAAAAGGCTCTAATTTAGAGCCTTTTTTATTTGGTGAACACACTAACTTAGTGGGTTAAATGGGTAATAGAATACAATCCACGGGTTTCATCTGTTTTACGTTTTATCTCTTCAAGCGCTTTAGCTTCACTCGCTGCAAATAATGCGTTAATTAATCGGTTAAAGTGGTTATGCATTGCTTTTCTTGCTGCTGATGAGTCATGCGATGCAATTGCTTCGTATATAGCAGTGTGTTCTTGTATTCGTTGCTCGTTACTTTGCGAACAAACATCTTCATGAGCCGAGATAATTTCAGGTTCGGTTAATCTCAACTTCCAAAGATTATTAATTGTTAAAACAATAGCGTTATTACGGGTTGATTGCGCGATAATTTCATGAAAACGTTGATCGGCTGCATTCGCGGTTTCAGCAATACGCATGTCATCAAGTGTTTGTTTTAACAACGCTAACTCTTCACTTTGTATCGTTGCGGCAGACAGTGCTGCAGCCTCTGCTTCAACCAAAGCACGGGCTTGAGTTAGCTCAAATGCACTAATTGGTTTAGCGAAGCTTTCTGACTTTTTAGTGTTAGTAACAAAAACACCAGATCCCGTTTTTACTTCAACGCGCTCTCTAACTTCAAGTGCAATAATTGCCTCGCGTATAGTTGGGCGGCTTACTTGGTGAATTTCGGCTAACTCACGCTCTGCTGGTAACCGTGTACCTACAGGATAAATACCTTGAGCTATCGCGGCTTCTAATTTTTCAACAATTGTCCAAAAACGTCTGCGCCTTTTCATTTTCATATCCTCTGATTTAAATTGTTGTAAATTCATAATGTTGCCACAATAGAAAATTAATAAGGCTACTTTACGCCTACTTTGTAATCGTAAGTTAATTGGTAATTTTATAATACTAATTGGTAAGATAACTCCCTTCAAGAAGCTTGTCAAATTGGCTTCACTTTTCATGTAAGGTATTGATATACATTTCTCTATTGATAAATACCTAGCGTATTATTGCAAACAAAAACGCATTTATTAATCAATCTTATTTACAAATAAATCTAAGGCATAATGCTGTGGTTTGAGGTAGCCTATTCAACACTTTAAAAATGCATTTATAAGCAATTAAAAATTTAGCGATTAAATACATGGTTTATTTAAAGCCATAAGTTAAATATATAAATAAAAGGAGTTTAGTATGAAAAGTTATAAAGCGTTCCCGCTTGAAGTTAAAAATGACATAGCAGAGTCAATTAAAAGTCAGTTTGGTGATACTTTTTCAAATGATTTAATTTTAACCTTTATTCGGGTAATGGAAGAGTCAACATTTGTTGAAGTTGACTTTGCGGATTTATTAGCATTTTTAGCCGAGTGTAAACATGGTTTTAAAACCTTTTCTAATCAAGATACGTTAACTGAATTTGTTAAATCAAATCAGTACACACCAAAGGCTTTATTTGGGCATAAAAAGTTGCTTGAAAACTCCGAGACTAATTTTATGGATGACTTTTCTGATAGTGTAAATAAGCTTAAACAGCTTGTAGCAGATGATGGTTTTTTATATGTGTCGGCTGGCTTTAATCAAGACTTAAGCGAGCAGCAAAACGGTTTTGAATTTTTTATGATTAGCTGTCATGAATAGAGAAGGTTAATTATTAACACGATAAGCACTTAATTTATATAATAGCTTTAGTTGAGTATATTTATTAAATGCATAGTCTGATATTTAATATTGATCACTTTGCCCACTAAAAATATAATAAAAAAGCAAGCAAACAAAGCCCAGTATTATTGCTGGGCCTTGTTTTGTGGATGGCTAATTAGAAGCTATAACTCATTGAAACCCATAAACTACGTGCTTTTTGGGTCGTATTATAATCAGAAAGGCATTCGTATTCTTGCTCTGATGCTGCAAGCAGACATGAGCGACTCGAAAGGTCATCATCTAATAGATTATTAATACGTGCATTAAGTGCTAAGCTATCGTTTATTTTATAGTTGGCAGCTAAGTGGTATAAATCATAGGCTTTGTAGTATAGCTTTTGTGTTTCAGGGCCTTGTGGACCAGATACATTAGCGGTACCACGGTAACGGTCACTACGAATTTCTGAAATAAGTGAAATACTTAAATCATCTAATGGTTGCCATGCAAGTGTTAAGTTATACATGTTTTTAGGTGTATTAACCAAAGGTAGGCCTTCATCTCGACCGCTTTTCACTTCGCTATCTGTGTATGTGTAATTGCCACGCAGTGATAGCTTCTCAATAATTTGCCATTTTGCAGCAACTTCAATACCACGAGTAACTGATTTATCAACGTTGGCCGCTTGAGTAAATGTAGTACTACCAATACTGGCCCAACCTGCACCAATTTCTACACAAGGCTCATCGGCAATAGCTACTTCACAGTTTGGTAAATTATCTTGATTGATTATCTTATCATTAAAGTCATTGTAAAATACGGTGACATTACCGCTGAAGTTATCATTGCCATTAAAATAAGCGGCTACTTCATAGTTTACACTTGTTTCAGGTTGTAAGTCAGGTGTACCAACAAATGGTTTTGTACCTTGGCCACCAAAACCAGTAATACCAGGGAATAGCTGGTTTGGCTCTGGTGTTTTATAGCCAGTACTAATACCGCCTTTAAACGCCCACTCATTAGTAGGGGAGTAAGCTAAGTAAGCACGGGGACTAACTTGTGAACCAAAAATATTATGATGGTCATAACGCGCACCAAAAGTGGCCGTTAACTCGGGAGTAATTTCCCAGTTATCTTCAGCAAATATAGCCGTTTGACGGTGATTTTGAGTTGTACCTTCACGATAACCGTCGCCATACATACCAAATACGCCATCTTCCATTTCAGCATCAAAGTATTGCGCACCAATTACAAAGTAATGGTTATTGATATTTGACTCAAATTTAGTATTAATTATTAAGTTATCAAGCTTTAAAGTACGCAGTGGGCGAGGTAAAAAAGTTTCATCTAGCTGTGTGTAAATTTCATCTGTTAATGTTGGCTTATCGGTATTTTGATCAATTACTGCCTGATCCCAAATTGCTTGTACACCTAAACGCTCTTGTACATTTAATGGAAGTGAACGGCCAAAATTTTCACTACTACTTTGCGTAATATTGCTTGTTAGCGTACCGGCATCGTACCGACCAACATGCGCAAACACAAATTGCTCACGCTCAACTCGTTGATAAGGAGTGTAGCCAACTCTAGGTTGTACTATCCCATTACTAATACGCCATAAACTTACAGGGCTATCTAAGGTGCCTGTTTGGCCTTCAGTATTATCGTAACGTTGCTTTGCAACATCGTATTCAAAGCTAATTTCGTTTTGATTATTTATTAGGTAATTTATTGTTGCGCCAGCATTCCAGTTATGTGCAGCAACAATTTTTTTATCTCCGAAGCTGCCGTCATCTTCCCACATACTGCCATCGGGAAGTGGTAAGCTTTCGCTGTACGTGGGTTCACTTTCTTGGCGATCATAAAAGCTTCCTCTTAGGCCATAAGTTAGTCCTTCAATACCACTTGGGCCGGTTAAATATACATCAATTTTATTATCGTTGCCGTACTGCTCGTCTTGTTGAATATTACTGCTTACGGTAACGCTGCCATGAGTTGTATCAAGGTTTTTTCGAGTAATAATATTTATTACACCGCCAATTGCATCGGCGC
This sequence comes from Pseudoalteromonas sp. SG44-5, assembly GCF_014164175.1. Taxonomy (NCBI): domain Bacteria; kingdom Pseudomonadati; phylum Pseudomonadota; class Gammaproteobacteria; order Alteromonadales; family Pseudoalteromonadaceae; genus Pseudoalteromonas; species Pseudoalteromonas sp. SG44-5. Next base: position 195,478 of record NZ_JACJES010000002.1, read on the forward strand.
CATATAAAGTTGACATAGGACCACGAACAACCTCAATTCGCTCAATTGCTTCAAGTGGTGGCATGTACATAAATTGGCTGTTGCCAAAGTTATTTGGACCAATATTGCCCACATCACTTTGACGTCGGCCATCAATAAGCACTAAAGTATAGCTCTCTGGTAGGCCACGCATCGTAATACTTATATTACCGTTTTTATCCTGCCCTGCACCAACATCAATACCTTCAATATCACGAAGTGCATCAGCAAGGCTAGTAAATGGCCTATTTTGTAGTTCTTCGCGAGAAACAACAGAAACACTAGCGGGTGCATCAATTAATTTTTGCTCGTAACCTGAGGCTGTTACAACTAAAACCTCCATATTTTCAGCAGTGTTGTCATCAGCGGTAACAGCTGCTGATGTTAAAAATGTACTTATTAGTGTGGCCAGATAAAGCGGGCGAGATTTCATTGTAGTTCCTTTATGAAAGTAACGTAAGTTTAGAATATGTTGCGGATGATAATAGATATCATCCGTATTCACAATGGTGGGTTCAATATATTTACATTTAAAAAACAAAAAGAGTTAAAAAAGGGGGGGTTATATAGGCAAGCATTTACACAAATGCCCCTGTAGTGATTACGGATGATGCTATAGCGTTACTAGTTAATATTGAGGTGTGGCTTTTGTACTAACAGCCTTTTCACCATAGGTGGGTTAATAATTTATATTAGTGGGCGAGTTGTGGCTAAAAGATTTAAATTAGTAAGTAAAGCAACCGCAAAAGCCGTAGCAGTATAACTTTTTATATGTAGCTTATTATTAATAACTAGTCGTTTATTACTAAGAAATGCAACTACATTAAGTAGGTGGCAAAGCATAAATATATTTATGGCAGCAGTTATTTACTTTGTTGTAGTTTATGGCGGTATTGGCGGTGTTTTTATTTGTATAGTGGCCGCTTAATTAATAGATTTGTTAGCAGGGGGTTTGCGAGCAAAGCCAGCCGATAAGTTATAACTATACAATAACTTCCCTCATTACAAAGTTACAAGAGCTAATATAGTGCTTAGTACATCGCTTTTACTAACGCTGTGTACTAAACACTAAATATTACAAAGCATCCTTGCTTATTAAAACTGTGTTTCTAGCTGTAATATCAAAATTTAGATATAACTAATAGTTTATAAGCAGCCAGGTAAATGTTTTGCAGGGTCTGTTTCACGTGCTTTTATTGCATCAGCAACCGTCATTCCAAGGGCTTTAGCAACACCTTCACCATAGGCAGGATCGCACTGATTACAGTTACGAATATGACGATATTTAATAAAGTCATAGGTATCACCCATTTGTGCCGCCGTATTACTAAATAGCGCTTGTTTTTGCTCATCATTCATTAAGTTAAAAAGAGCGCGTGGCTGACTAAAGTAGTCGCTATCGTCTTCACGGAAGTCGTAATGTTTAGCATCGCCATTAATTTTAAGTGGCGGCTCAACATATTGTGACTGCTCTTGCCACTGGCCAAAGCTATTCGGTTCGTAGTGTGGCCTTGCGCCATAGTTACCATCAACACGGCCTTGTCCATCGCGCGCATTGCTATTAACAGGGCAGCGAGGTTGATTTACCGGCACTTGATTATGATTCACACCTACACGGTAGCGCTGTGCATCAGCGTAGTTAATTAAACGGGCTTGTAGCATTTTATCTGGTGATACGCCAATTCCAGGTACTAAATTACTCGGTGCAAAAGCAGCTTGCTCTACGTCAGCAAAGTAGTTATCAGCGTTTTTATTTAACTCATACTCACCTACTTCAATCAGTGGGTAATCAGCTTTAGGCCATACTTTAGTTAAATCAAAAGGATGATACGGCACGTTATCAGCTTCGGCTTCAGGCATAATTTGCACATACATTTTCCATTTAGGGAAGTCGCCGCGCTCAATCGATTCAAATAAATCTTTTTGATTACTTTCACGATCCATAGCAACTATTTCAGCAGCTTCTGCATCGGTTAAGTTTTTAATACCTTGCTGTGTACGAAAATGAAATTTCACCCAAAAGCGCTCACCGGCTTCATTCCACAAACTATAGGTGTGTGAGCCAAAACCATGCATATGTCTATACGAGGCAGGTATACCACGATCACTCATTACAACCGTTACTTGATGGAGTGCTTCAGGTAATAAAGTCCAAAAGTCCCAATTGTTAGTTGCAGAGCGCATATTAGTACGAGGATCGCGCTTTACCGCTTTATTCAAATCTGGGAATTTAAGTGGATCACGTAAAAAGAATACAGGGGTATTATTACCAACCATATCCCAATTGCCTTCTTCGGTATAAAACTTTAATGCAAACCCACGAATATCACGCTCAGCATCAGCAGCGCCACGTTCACCTGCTACCGTACTAAATCGAGCAAACATTTCGGTTTTTTTACCAACTTCGCTGAATATTTTTGCACAAGAATACTTACTAATGTCGTTAGTAACAGTAAATGTGCCAAACGCGCCAGAGCCCTTTGCATGCATACGGCGCTCTGGAATAACTTCGCGTACAAAATTTGCCAGCTTTTCATTTAGCCAAACGTCTTGAGCAAGTAATGGCCCACGCTTACCAGCGGTCATACTATTTTGGTTATCAACAACAGGCGCGCCGCTGTTAGTGGTGAGAGGGGTATGGTCAAAAGGACATCTTTTATCACTCATACAATTGCTCCTTTAATGATTATTTAGAATGAAAACAAAATACACTGATCACTCAATACTATACTAATAGCCCAAATAGTATAGTACGAGAATTAGCCGAGGTAGATCCCTGTAAAAAATGGTATTTAAAGTTTTATAAAAAGGCTTTTAGAATAGGCTTATCTTTGATAGCGAAACATGCAAATCAAATTATCATTAAACAAAGCATTAGTTGCAGCCAAAGTTTATACTTTTAGTAATTATGCTTAAGTATTAAGTATTAAGTATTAAGAATTAAATAAACTACTTGGGGTATTTAACTGCTTGAAATGAAAGAGTTAGCTGGTGTGATTGAGTTGGTTTTAACCGTAGAGCTTTAGAGTAGGTGAGCAAGAGTTGGGAGTGTTCTTTTTAGATGTTCTCATTACTTTGAATTGGTACGACTGAGTGGATTCGAACCACCGACCCCTACCATGTCAAGACGTTAGTTTAACGACTTCTATAAATAATCATTTCCAGTAAATATAATGAATTACATATTATTACAATAACTTAGATGAAATTTAGTTAATATTCAAATCTGTTTTTGAGTGTTTTACGAGCATTTAAAGCTTGATCTGGGCACTATTTAGGCACATTATTGAAATGTCAAAAATGACTACTTATTGTTCTGGTGCTGAATATGATTGATGAGAATGTTGAAGGCAAATTAAAAAAGATCGATGAATTATTAGACAGGTCTACATTTGAGTATATTGTCGCAGAAAATATTACCCTTGAAAAAACCATAGATAATTTAATCAGTAATATAAATTTATTTTCGTTTTTAAAACCAAGTTCAAACGACAGCTTTGATACAATTACTACTTGGAAACTTGATGCTTATCAAGCCCCGATAATTGGATATAAAACTGATAACGAAAAGTTGAAACTAGTCTCTGGCTTATTTACATTTCATAAAGTTTGTCGACTTCAATATCAGTCAAATCAACTTGTCCCATGTTTGATCCTTCCTAATCGTCCGACACCTGATCTTAGACGTTTAATTTTTCTTAATGATATTGTTCGACTACTTTTTAAGCAGTACTTTAATGCATCCGGCCCTTTAATCTCAGAGTTACTTATTGGCTTATTCAAAGGTGAACAACCAGTAATTGATTCAACAGAATGGCGTACCTTATTTCCAGCTATTAAAACAAAAACAGAATTATGTAAATGGCTTAAAATTAGTACAAAGGTGATTAAATTATGACGGGTAAGCTAAAAGTTAAGCTTCTTGAGCAGATTGAGTTGTATTGCAAAGGGGTAAACTTGGAAATCAGTATCGAGGATATAAAATCTGACTTTGATGATTTTACTTCTCGCATAAGTGCTCCTGAAGATTTGAGTGGTTTATCACAAGTTTTTTTATTATTACAAAGGATGAATGATGCGTCACAGAAGCTATGGGAGTTTACTAAAAGTGAGCTATGTCTTCCTGAGTATATTTATTATGCCTTTAATGAACATGGTATTGAGCTAGATGCAAGCCTAAAAATAAGTTTTAATCGCCGTACGTATAAAAATGGATGGTGCAATGAGATACCATTCTATGTATTACTTATTAAATCATATGAGTATAAGCAAGATTCAAAATCATTAAATCTTCTTGCTAATTTTATTGGTAATTATTTTAAAACAATACATACACTCATCGATCCTGAATTAGCTACAAGCTCATCAACAAGAGAAGCTGAGGTTTGTAATAAGTTTCGCTTATTAATGAAAAAGTCCAATATAGCTTTCGAACCTGATAAAGATAAAATATTAACAAACTACCTTGATTCAGCTTCGTCAATCGCGAGTAAGTTAGAGTCAATTATTAATAATGATATATATACTAATAATGTAACGGATAGAGGTTATTTAAATACTTTAATTCATTTTTATAAGAATGACTGGCAACCAGCTCGGCTGTATAAAAGAGGAGGCCGTTACAGAGGCTCCATCGCAAAATGGTATAAAAAACCAAATACTTTACCTATTACTGGGGCTGTTGATAATTTGTCGGTTTTAATACCATCTTTAAACTTTTTATCAGATACAGAGGGACTTAACCCTGAAGATTCTGAGGTTCAGATGCCTTTTGTAATTGATAACAATGAAAGCAATACTGAAAGAGATAAAACCGAACATCAAAGCATTGAAATGATTTTTAGTCCCGCCTCTAAGAAGAAAAAACAAATAGATATAACTCGCAATGTGCACCGAGCTCATAATATTGCTTACCAAGATACGCGATTATTAAAGGCGCCAGAACTGGGCTTATTATTTGATACATTAAATAAGTATGGCCGTTCCGATAAAAATATTGAGCTAGCAATATTGGGATGGCTGATGTTTTTATTGGGTAAGACGCTGCATGAGATAGAAAGCTTACAGATATTTAATAAAATAGATGACAAAACACGAGGTTTGTTTCTAGATGGAAATGGTCGAGGCTGGTGGTATTTCCCTATAACTCAAACCGCTAAACCAACGATTAAAAAAGTTGGTCTTATTAAAACAGCAAATGGTGTATTTACTGCCTGTCCTACATTTTTGACAGATTTAATAATTAAATACTTGAAGGGCAGAAAAGAAGGCTTGCTTATTAACGTAGACAGTTTCGCAGCACTTGAAAGCAGTTTAGCTAAAAAATTAAAAAAGTTATCAGATAGAGCTTATAGCGGAAGGCTAAGTATCAATAGCATTAGTAACTTTATTGGGAATTATATTAATGCAACAGGTGTGATAGACCCTATTTATATAGACTTTAGTTACGATGTAAAAATGTATTCTACTCGAGTATCTAGAAGCTATAGCAATATTGATGATGTTACGCGGTGTGAAAGGCTATTTGAGTTTTGGCAAGAAGTTGAGTCTGATTACTATGATTATTGTAAAGAAAAATTCCCTATAAAACTTTTTGAATTAGTGTGTTTTGATAAGTGTAATCGTATGCTTGATTCTAAATTTACACCAGAGAATATGACAGTTAAGAGCCTCATAGCAGCTTTGGTATTAGAAGTTAAAAACACCAAGTTAAACTCTTTAAAACAACTTGATGCAATCTTAAAATACCATAACGCGTTTACAGTCTATACGGCATGGATGTTAATGTTTGGAACGGGTTATCGGGCTGTTTGGAACCCGTTACCAACTTTTTCCCTGTATTTTCCAACGCTAAACCTCATGGGGATAAGTGATAAAGATGATAGTGATTTTACACATTCTAGATTAGTTTGTTTACCGTCTATTTTAAATGCGCAAATCACAGCTTATCAAGAGCACCTTAGTTGTTTGAGAGGGTTAATAAGAGTATTAAAGCCCAAGTTATGCCAGTCAATAGATGACTTTTTAAATGCCGCCTCTAAAAGCTTAAATCTCGATTATAAAGAATCTTGTCAGTGGTTTAAGCTAATTAGAAATTCACGTATAAATCATGGACCTTTATTCATATTTCAAAGACAAAGAGCAGGAATTGTTACTAAAGGTATTTCTCCTACAGAGTTAGTTCTCAGGTTACCTAAGGAACATAAAATACCTGCAAATGCAGGAAGGCATTGGCTTAAAAGTAATTTGCTTTATAACAACGTCAATTCAGAGCTAATAAACTTTCAAATGGGCCATTGGCAGTCTGGTGAGGTTCCTTTAGCTGATTATTCGACACTAAATTGCATAGATTCTGTAAATGAATTATTACCTATTCTAGATAAGTTATTTAAGGGGGTAGGGTGGCAAACTCTAAAGTCCGATCTTATTTAAATGAACTGAAGAAGCAAGGTAAGTTCCATCAATGTTTTCAACAGATTGTAAATGCTTATAGAAACGGCTCAGATAATGATTTTGGAATTAGATTTAGCGATGATGATTTTTTAAACGAATATAAAAAGCTATGCATGCTTATGCTTAGGTATTTTAAAAAATCCGATGAGAATGTTCTTTCTAGTGAAATGAACATTTTAAAGTCACGGTTAAAAGAAGACTTAACGATTAAACACCTTCAGCTCATGCTTATTGATGCTATATTAAATTATGGATTAAAGCATCATGGTATTGAATCTTCAAAAGTCCCTCAAATCGTCGTACTAAAGCGCGATAAACCTATGTTATCACCAGTAGAATTAATAAAACTACCGATAGCACTCCAAATTAAGTCAATATTAAGTAAAGAGCTACAAACACCAACTGCTAATTTGTCAAAAGAAGCTAGTTATGGTCGGTTGGTTTTATTTTTATATATGACAACAGGTGTTCAGTTTGACGAGCTTATTACAATCATAAATGCTCCGGATGCTTTAATGTATTTAGGTGGTCAAGTATTTTGGTTTGGGAAAAGCGAAAAAGAGGAACGACGATATGTACTATGTGATGCTGTTGTCCTTTTATTATTACATCATAAAAACTTCATTAAGCCGTCTGAGAAAATACGAGTAAATAAAAATAGATTAAGTGAATTTATAATAACGTTTTTAACAGAAGCTAGTGGTACAAACTGGCAAAGCTTGTCACTTCTAAAATTACGAACACTTAGAAAAATAGATACTATAATCAACCTCAGCCCTATCGACTATCAGATGTATTTACGGTCTAGTACCTGTACCGAACTACCTCAAACAGCTTTTTTAAGGTTAATAAGTAATAAGGCATTAGTTGCAGACGAAATAGCAAAACAACCTAAGAAATTTAATGAGCTTAATAAGCTATTATCATTTGATAGTGACAGCTTTGATTATATTGAGCCTAAATTAATAATAGCTAAGTTAGAGTATACCTATAAAAATTTGAGGGAACTGAATGGCCAAAGGGCTTCAAGGGCACAGTGTATTAAATTTGTTGAACAAGAATTGAGAAATGATAAAAATAGTATTTATTTCAATATCTTGTGTGGTTGGATTTATTATCTTTTGAAAGAGGGAGGGGTAACTAAAAAGAAGTTAAAAGTAGACACAGTAATTGATTATGTGAAAAGTATCAGTAAACCTTTTTTAACTGTTTTTACTCAAACTGAACTAGCAATATTATCAGCGTCAGATTGGGCAATAAAGTTAAATGATACGAGTGAGTATTTTAATTCTGCCCAACGTAAAAAGTATTTATACTATTTCTCTGTGTTTTTAATAGAGTCGGAAATTGTCAAAGACTTGTGTATTGACGATCTTGATATAGCTCCTGTCCAAAGTAAAGTTGATGCTAATTTAGTTTCAGCTGGTCATGCAAGCGCAATTCTTGAATATTTAAGTGACAGCCTCAATAACAGTCCGGTTGAGTTATATGCATATTTATTAATGTGTTTTTGTTTTTATAGTGGCTTGCGCCGTAATGAAGCCGCTAAGCTGTACTTTGGTGATATTCAGGTTTCACCTATAAAGCCAAATGAAGATGAATATGATTGGGTTCTACTATCAATCAGACCAAATAAAATAAGGGGTTTAAAAACACCTTCAGCTAGAAGAGAACTACCTCTTGATGCGTTATGGCCAAAAGAGCATTTAGCCAAGTTAAGAAGCTTTTATGACGTTCAAAAAAACACTGAAAATAAGCCATCAAATTCATTGTTATTTAACTGCTCTGTTAGCGTAAATAAAGCATACGAGCTATTAACGCAATTACTGCATTATTATACTAAGGATCATACTCTAAGAATTCATCACCTAAGACATAGCTTTGCTAATTGGACTTGGTACAGATTAAATTCAAACTTGGTATTAACGGGAAGGCAGTATTTATCTATATTTGAAAATGACTTATTTGATCAAAATTTTATTACTCGCTTTAACAAAAGATTAAAAGTTAAAGACAATACTCGTTCAAAAATGTTTTTTTTGTCTCATTTACTTGGTCATAAAGTCACAGTGTCGACACTAAATAGCTATTTACACTTAAAAGACATACAGCATTGCGCACAGATGAATCAAACATATACAGTATCTAAGTATTTTTTATCTGAATATATAGGGAGAGCTAATTTTAAGGAGTTTATGCCAGGTGAAAGTTTAATTGAAAGAATTGAATTTTATAGTAAAAAACAAGAGCAAGACTATTCGATCCAATATGCGGGTAAGGTTAGTGATTTAATCACACCATCATTTAAAGGTTTTAAACAAAAGTTTGAAGCTGATGGGCAAATAAGAATGTTAGATTATGCAAATGCTCTTAAATCGCTAGAACTATACTCAGTACACGATACAGCATCGAGTTACTCACTCCCTGTGGAGCAAGTTCAAAAATTACATGATAATGCTCTGAGTGTAAGCAGAGAATATCCTAGGAAAGGTAAAAAGCTGCCCTTAATTCCTAACTTCCCAAGTTTAGATAATACTAAAGATGACTTAAAAAGAGTTTCTTCGCAAAAAGCATTTTATTATTTATGTCAGAAATTTGATACTTTATTAAGTCAGAAAAATGTAACGCTTAGTGAAGCATTTGATGCCCTGCAAATATTAAAATATGCTGCTGCAGGGAAGAATTTCGCTCTTCGTTGTCCTGAAGAGCAAGTAATACGCAACTTTTTGAATTTATGTATAAAATTTAAATTAAAGTCGAGCCACTTCAAATTTCGTTTTCATCAAGTAGATTTAAAAAATCAAAATGTTACTCAAGCGAGGACTTACTGGGAGCAATTAGTTTCTTCATTTGGATTAAGCGATAGTCACATCGAAAGCGCCTCAATTGAGGAGGGCAGGTTTCTAGGTAAACATAATGGCAATGGCTTTTTGGAAGTTGGATTATTAATTACAGTAAAGGGTAGTAAAGGCACATATAAAAAGTCGAGGCGCCACCATAGCTTAATGAGTTTTCTTCATTTGCTACTTATTATAAGTTATAGGGCCGGCGAAGACCCTTAAAAGCTTCAAATTAAGTTTAGGTATTTTAAAACGTTAACTCATTCTTTTAAGAACTTTATCGACTTTGCGACGAGTAAGTCTTTTCCAAAAATGGATTATGATAGTTGTTACATCGGTGTCTTTAGCCCGTAGTTATTTTATTTATTCGAAAGTACGATATAACTTGGGTTTAAGTTTATAACGCATCACCTTAAACTTAATCGTAATTTGGTTTAGTGTAGTTGCTTGAATAACTTCTCATGCAACAAATAGACTTCGAAGTCCAAATATTTGGTTTTATACGTATTTGTAATACTTCCTTTCTTTAACCACCTCACCTGGATAGGCCAAACCAGTTTTAGATTCAAATTTAAATTCATAACCCCATGATTAATAGCCATTTAAATTTCTGTTAACTTTTGTTTTTGCAGTGCGTGTTATTTAGATGTAAATAATGCAATGTATTTTATTGCATTCGAATGCAAAAGGCGGTAGTTTTTATAAGTCGAAAAAATAGTCATTTAAATATCGCGTTTTTAATAATTATAAATAATAAAAATTCGGTGGTGGGGAATAGCGCCCACAAATGCTTAATAAAATTCATTTCAACAGGTGGAGAATTTATCTCATGGCGACGAATGTTTTACGTAAAACACTTATTTTTGCTGCTGTAAATACGGCGTTATTAGGCTCAGCATCTGTATTTTCACAAGAAGCAAAGCTAAACCCTAATAAAGAGTTGGAGGTTATTTCTGTTACCTCTACTAAGCGGGTGAAAAGTATTCAGTCGGTGCCTTTAGCAGTTACTGCGGTGTCGGCTAAAGATTTATTAGAAAATGGCATAACTGATATTTTAAGCCTTGATAGCCTAGCGCCAGGTTTAAAGTCGGGTGTGTCGGGTAGCGATGCTCGCCCCGCCATGCGCGGTGCCAGAACAGAGCAAGTAGAGGCTAACGATGTTGCTATTGCGTTTTACTCTAATGGTGTTTATCGCCCTCGACATGGGCAAGCACTTGCTGGTTTTGTAGATTTAGAGCGGGTAGAGGTTCTGCGTGGGCCGCAAGGTACGTTGTTTGGCCGTAACTCATTTGGTGGAGCAATTGATGTAATAGCTAAAAAACCAGAGCTTGATATTACCGAAGGTGGTATGGCTACAACATTTGGTAATTATGGTCATTTACGCGGTGAAGGCTTTTTTAATGCCGCTTTAACCGATGATACCGCAGTACGCTTTACTGGGGTGCGAGAAATACGCGACCCATACGTAGAGAATTCGTTTAATGAATCAGCAGGCTTAAAAGATGCTGATATGTATTTTTTACGTGGCCAAATATTTACTGAGTTTAACGATGATGTAAATTTAAATGTAAAAGTAGAAACATGGCAGGACGAGTCAAATGGCGGCGGTGCATTTGGTTACCATATTTTAGGTGTGCCTATAAACCCTACGACAGGTAAAACAAGCTTATCGGCACCATTAACTCAGCGTATTGGTCGCGATGATGTGTGCGGCAGTAATTGTGGTCGTTTTGGTGCAGGCTTAGATAATGTAGCAACGCCTGGGCTTGATTCTGCGCAAGGTGTGTCGTCAGACCCATTTACTCAGCAGTTTGATTACAAACCATCACGCGATGTGAGCGATGTAAGTATTAGCGCCGAGTTAAACTGGTCGCTTGAGTCGGTTGATTTAAAAATAATTGCAGCCTCAATGGATTACGAAGAAACACGTCTTACCGATGGTGATTTTTCGACTTACGCAGCCACTGTAGATGGTAACGCAATTGAATCTAAAACTAACTCGTTAGAAGTACAAGTTAGCTCTACATACGAAAGTGATTTTGAGTGGGTGGCTGGTATTTACTTATTTTCAGAGGACCTAGATAACGCTTTTTTAAATGCGAGCTATGGAGCTGTGGTTGATAATGTACCCGATACAACGCAGCCTCAAGCGCTTCAATATGCACCTTGGTTAAAACAAATTCAGTTAGAAACGCAATCTGCGGCGGCTTACTTTCAAGGTAACTACGCATTTAGTGATGATACGCGTGGTATAGCAGGTATAAGGTACACTAATGATAAACGTGAGTGGGATATTTACGGTCAAAATACTAACGATTTAAGCACGATCGATTTTTCAGAATTAGAAGTTAAAGACGCAGATGGCGATTGGAGTAAAGTAACGTGGAAGTTAGGCGTAGAGCACGACTTAACAAACGATCAGCTACTATACGCTACAGTATCTACAGGCTTTTTGGCGGGTAATGCACAGGGCGCTTTTAACGGTGAAAACAGTTACGATGAGCAAACAGTAACGGCTTACGAAGTAGGCTTTAAAAGCATGCTGCTTGATAATTCATTAAGATTTAACGCCTCTTTATATTACAACCAATACGAAGATTTACTTTCTACGCGTTTTCAAAATGTAGGCGGTACGGCGGTATCGTTTTTTGGTAATGCGGGCGAAATTAATGCAGCTGGTCTTGAGCTTGAAATTGATTGGCAGGCAAGTGATGCATTGCGCCTAGGTGCACGTGCCGCGTTTACAGACTCTACTTATGGCGACTTTGTTACGCCAAATGTGTTTGAAGAAGGCGGAGAGTCCATTAATGGCGTAGATAACTTACTACAACTTGACGGTAACGAAGTGCAGTTAAGCCCAAAATATAACATTACCCTATTAGCGAGTTACGAGTTTGATTTAGGTGATAAAGGCCGCATTGTGCCAGCTACCAGTATTCAGTTATCGGATTCGTATACGACCAACGATCTCCCTTTTTCGTTTGGTACGCAAGAGAGCTATCAAAAATACGATGCCAGCATTGCATGGTATTCGGCCGATAATGAGTGGGCTGTACGCGCATATGTTCAAAATGCAGGTGATGAGCTTATTTTGCTTAGAACTGTACGCTTTGGCGGTAATGTGGCGGCGGCTGACTATGCTAATCCTCGCACTTATGGTGTAAGGATAGGTTACAAATTTTAAGCCAGCTATCGTTTTTAATTGCTTTATACTCAGTTAGGGTTTAGCTAAAGTTAAGTTATTAATAAAATTGGATATTATTTAAAAGGCCAGCAATATTGTATTGCTGGCCTTTTTATTTTATAGATTTCGAAATCATGCTTGTTTTTATTTTAAACCATTGTTATTTATGTTTTTTAATAATTAAGGTTAATTATCAGACAAAAAGTTGTTGATCTTTTTGACTTCGAAGTCTATTTTGTATCAATGCATTATCAATTGATACAATTTGTTTACTGTAATAATTGAAAATGTAGAGTTGGGGAGAAGTAGACACGTTTTAAACTCGGGAGAATAATTATAATGAAAGCTAAATTTACACGGACTCTCGTTCATTTTGCTGTAACAACTGCTATTGCAGCAACCACAATGAATGCTCATAGCGCTGAAGAAGTAACATCAACACAAACTCAGCAGCAAATTAAAGAACCAGCCATTGAACGCATAGCCGTTACCGCAAACCGTCGCTCACAAGATCTACAGGAAGTATCATCATCAATCACTGCACTAGGGGAGGCTGATATTGCCCGTGCAGGTATTATTGATGTTACGGGTCTTGAGCAGGTTGTACCGGGTTTGCGTATGGGGTCATCCGGTGGTGAGGTTCGCCCTGCCATGCGCGGCGCACGTACTAATGAAGTGGGTGTAGCAGGCACCGGTATTGCGGAGCAAATAGTCGGTATATTTCAAGATGGCATTTATGTACCTACTACCTCATCTGGTTTAGGAGCATTGGTGGATGTGCAGCGCATAGAAGTGTTGCGTGGCCCACAAGGTACTCTATACGGACGTAACACCTTTGCTGGCAGTATTAATATAATTACTAATCAACCTGTTTTTGACGATTTACTGGGGAGTATAAAAGTTGAAACAGGGAGTTATAACCGCAGTGCTTACGAGGGTATTATAAATATCCCTGTAAGCGATACAATCGCGACCCGTTTTGTAGTGGCCTCTGATCGTCACGATGGCTATATCAATAATTTAGTGATTCCAGGGCCTTCGGATGATTTACGCGAAAAAAATCAGTTTTATATGCGTAATGTCACTAAGTGGCAACCAAGCGATAAGTTTAACGCAACGGTACGTTTTGACTACTCGCGTAAAAACTCAAACTCAGAAGCTATTTGGGGCTATCAGCAAATTGCGGGTTACCAAATAAGCGAAACGTCACCTGGCTCCGGTATATTTGATCCTAAACCTACAATTACGGCTGGTCATATTTATCAGCCAAGTGATGCGCAGCACGAAGATCTTGGTCCATATGATGTTTATCGCAATAGCTTTTCGTTAGATAAACAAGAAAGCTTTTCGACCACGGTAGCACTAGAGTGGTATACCGACTTTGCTGATATTAAGTGGACGACTAACTATTCAACCCTTAGCGGCAAACAATACTACGACAACGACTATAGCGATGGCGGTATTGACTTTGTAGGTGGTTTTGGGCGAGTAGACGATCAAAAAACATTATCGTCTGAGTTACAGTTTGCATCAAATAATGATGATTCTGATTTTTCGTGGATTGGTGGACTTTACTACTTTGATCAAGAAGCAGATTGGAGCTGGTTATCGCATGCAGATACAACGGGCGATGGTGTATCAGACTCTGTCGTTGTGCCTTCGTGGGGGAATCCAGATTATGACCCGCATACAGCTAAATCTATTGCAGCGTATGGGCAGTTACGTTATCAAATTAGTGAAGACTTACGTGTTGTAGGTGGTTTGCGTGTTAACCAAGACGATAAAACGTTTACTGGTGATGTCATTCCCGATTGGGATGATTCTGCAATGTTATATAAAGCGGCTGCAGAGTACGACATAAACAAAGACATAATGGTTTATGCAAGCGTAGCCACTGGTTACAGAACGGGCGGTGCAAACGATTCGCGCGTGGTAGCACGTGGTGCAGACCCACTTTATGATAACGAAGATGTTGTTTCGTACGAAATGGGTCTGAAAAGCTACTTGCTAGATGGGGCAATGCGCTTAAATGTGTCGGTATTTATGAATAAGTACGAAGACGTAAAAGCACAGTTGTTTGCAACGTCATGTAACGATACAACAACGGGTGATACTGTTTTAGAATGTGTGTCTGCAGGTACAGCCACAACATTTGAGTATTACGAAAATGGCGGTGACGTAGAGACTAAAGGTCTTGAAGCCGACCTTCAATGGGTACCAATTGATAATTTAACGCTTACGGGTACGTTATCGTTGTTGGATAGCGAATTTGCTGATGGTTACGCTGTGGGTAACGAGCAACTTCGTCCGTTACTAGCACTGGGTAACCAAGGTGGCCGCCAAGATATAAATGATAATTCTAGCCAATTTAGTTTTGAAGGCTGGCGACCTGCAATGGCTCCAGAGTACAGCATGGGGCTTTCGGCGCGTTATGAGTTTAGTTTAGGGGGCGACTCGTACTTAGTGCCGTATATTCAAATGAACTACTTAGACGATTACTACGCGTTTGATACAAACATTCCAGAGGTAAAAGTAGATGCGCATTTAATGGCTGATGCGCGTTTAACCTGGTTTATAAACGACAGCGTACAGGTTGAAGCATACGTTAAGAATATTGGTGACAAAGCCATATTAACGCGTGGTGTGGTGCATTCACAAATTGTTGATGGTTTGCCAGCTAACTCAGTACAAGCAAACTGGAGCAACCCGCGTACGTGGGGCGCGAGCTTAAAATATCAGTTTTAACGTTTCTTAAAATGGCCAAATCGCCATAACTCTCAGCCAGCTAATAATTTATTAGCTGGCTTTTTTATTTAAAAAAGCTAGCGAATTAGCTCGCACTGAGTATTACTATCATATTTAGCGAGTATTTTTTTGCATTCATCCAAGGCTCTTGTATTTGCTTTAGATTGTGAGCTGTAACCCTCTGAAAAACCATAAAACTCGCCACCATTATAGGTTTTCCCTAGTGCGAATGCTTTTCTGCCGGCTCTTGACTCGAATGTGGTTAATGCATTTACCGTAGCTACATTATAAGAACTTGAGTCGCACAATAGCGCGTTGGGTTCTACTTCACATAATGTAGGCGTAGATTGACAGCCAGTTAAAAGTAAGACGATACCGATACTGAGATACTTCATTCATTGTCTTTAATTATTATAATTTAAGGTTTAATGTACCTAAAAAAGTTAAAATTATAAACAAAAAAAGCGCTCAGTGAGCGCTTTAAGGGAAGTAATAAGTGTTTACAGTGCGAATTGCTGATTTAACGCGAGGGTGTCAAATTGCATTACTTCGCTTGATATTAGAGTGTTAGTAATTGTAATAACGGTGAGTATTTGTTGGCGAACGCGTACGTTTTTAGCATTAAAAGTCCCATCGAGTGTCCAGCAAATTGTTGCTTGGTTTAAGGCACTGTCAAACTGTACGGTTTCTAATTGGGCGTAGCATCTGCTTAGGGTTTGTGAAAGCGCTAAATGGCAATTTAACAGTGCATCTTTTGATTGTGTTTCGTTACTGCCAGCAAGAATAACGTCTGCATTTTTAGCATAAACACTTTCAAAATTAGCTAAGTTATTAAGCTGCCAAATTTGCCACCAATTATTTAATGTTTCGGCAGTTTGCGTTGGTAATTCACAAATATCACTGGGCGTTGCATGAAAGGTCGTAGGGTGCAGCTGGTTATCTAAATCGCAAACCATAATAGGGTCGCTTTTAGGTAACTTAGGGATCAGCAGCGTATTATTACTTGCCTCACCTGTAAATTCGTTGTTAGCCAATAATAGCGTATCAACAACACATTTTACTGATTTTATGAAGGTATTATTGTGCTTAATTACAAACGAAAGTCTTACTGGTTTTAGTAATTTTTTAGGTTGTAATATCAGCTGTAAAGTCTCAAGTTCCTGGCCTTTACTGTGCGTTTTAGATATTAATTCTGATACGCCATATTGCGCCAAAAAATCAAGCCATAGCGGTTGTGCTTGCAATGACCCCATCGCGGTAAAGTGATGTTGTTGCCAACGGCTACTACGTAACAATTTACCTGAAATAGTTTTAATATCTGCTTTGGTGTATAAATCGATAATTGCGTTGATCATGCATTTACCTCCAATTCTGTTTGGCTATTTAATGCGTGTGACCTAAATAGGTTTGCGAGTAGCGCAACTTCGTCAAAAACGGTGACTTCTTCAATAATCTTTTGATTTTTGATGCGTAAATGTGAGGCGCCTAACACAAAATAAGGAAGATTTTTTAGCCTACTTAGTTCATCGCTTTGTGGATTGAAATGCCCTGCAAGTGACCAACGAATAGCAACATCTGTGGTGCTCTCACCAAAGGGGGTAATTGCTAAGTGATCGACGGTTAGTTTGGCATCAGGGCAATTGGCAAAAAACTGTATAAAGACACCATTAATTTGTGCAAGGCCGGTTGCCATTCTGCCACTTGGCCATTGTTGTGTGGCCGTTAAGTTATAAAACTCGTGTATTTTAGCAAATTGCTTTTGGTTAAATAACGTATCTAACCAGTTATGCGCAAATGCGGCCAGTTCACCGTCTAAAATTGGAGTGCTTGGCGTGCGGTGATCAATTGCTTGTACCCGGGTAAACTCTTCATCAAGCCATTGTATGTGTTTTTCTTTACTTGGTACTTTGGCCATGTGTTTGGCTACATTGATAATATTAAGGCCAAGTTGTTTAACTAAAAAGCCGTTGTCGCGTACTAGCCATTCTTTTACTATTTTATTTTCAAAACAAACGCAGTCGGCAATGGTGGTTACTCGGCCTGTTTTATTTGTAGCTGGGCCAAATTCTGAGTTACCGGTATTACTCATCACACTGCTAATTAAGTGTGATGAGTAATAATGCTCGTTGCCATCTTCTGAAAAAATAACATTTTCGCCAATTAGGCTTCTATCTGGGAATGCGGCAATGGTTTTAAGTGTGCCTTGAATAACATCTTCAATATTTTCGCCGTAAGCACCCAGTGTAAAAACAGGACATACATCAGCGTAATAGCGATAACATAAACCAATGTTTTTTTGCTCCCAAATGCGGTGCGTAATACGTAAAATGTAATCAACAATATCAACAAACTCTTCGTCAAACCCGACAAGCATTTGCTGTTTTTTACTTTGCGGATTTAATACGCTTGATAAAGGCAGCCAGTAAGGTTGGGTAATTGTGTTTTGTGTGCTCATAAATATCTCTTAGTTTGCTGCTGCTATTTTATTTTGCATTTTCTCGAATATATCAATACCCATTCCCTCTAATAAGTGAGGAATATCGATAGCGACCCAGTTCTCTTTTAAAATACCGTTTTCGCAGCGCCAAAAATCCATAACACGCGGAAACAGCTTATTACCCGATGCAGATAAACCTAGCCAGTCATCCCCAGTATGAGTACCGTACATATGCGGCCAGCCGCCCGTTGCTACAAAATTGTCGTGGCTTACTAAACAGAGTGTTTTATTGATCCCACGATCAGGGAACCCTTTTAAAAATGGAGCTTGGTGGTGTTCTCTAAAACCACTAATGCCTCGGGTTGTTCCTATACCAGCAGGGCCATACCAAATAAAATCTGGGTGCCAGTATTTTTCTAAATTAATGCTGTACAGGTCTTTACCATCGTAGCGGCCAAGCTCAGTAAGCATATCGATTACGAGCTGTTCATTGGCTTTACTTAGTTCGTCGTTTTTAGCTGTAGCAGGCACACCATCAAGTGTAGTGGGGGGCATTATTAAACCCGGGTAACCTAAGCTTGGACGCAGCGGGTTTACACCTACTTGGTTCATTACATCGATTAAATCTAAAAAGGTATAAACGTTAATTACTTTATTGTTTTCTATTTGAGCCATTTCGCTATAGCGAATAAAAATACTTTTACCGGTGGCTGGAATACCTAATAACGGTTTTATAAATGTGCCGGTAAAGTAGCCTGTTGCGCATATCCATTGCTCGCCTTTGTAGTCGCCCTCAATAGAAATAAAGGGTTTACGTTCTATATCGGGTAATGAGTTTTTAAGCACACCAAAGTAATTATTAATTACATTTTGTTTAGATGTAATTGGTTCAAAAGGGTAGCTTACCTGCCATTGAACGGTATCAGCAAGCAATGCTTGATTTGGTAATTTTGCAGCGCTGAAGTTTTCAAAAAGTTGTTCTAAAATATTCATTTATTTCACCTTATACAAAATGTTCAAATAACATGAGAGACGCGAAGCTCACTACAAAAAAGCCAAGTAACCAGTAGTTTATTGAGTCAAATTTACCAGGGACCAAATACCAGCCGTTTTCTTTTTCTGGTCGGTTTTGCTCTTTAAATACTTTTAACTGACCTTTAATTGTGTACTCGTTGTACTCCTCTTGAAAACCATCAAAAGCGATACTCAAAACAATACTAAACACTACACACGTTATGGCACCAATTGCACAATACCAAGGCCATGCTATATCGGTGTAAAGGGCGCATATTGCAACGGTTACAAACGATACTAATGTGCCAATAAGTAGGCCTTTTTCGGTGGTGTGCTTAGAGAAAAATCCTAGTGCAAACATACCTAGCTGAGCACCTACAAAATATGAACCTACCTTGGTGAGTATTTCTAAAATAGAGCCTTCGCTGTAAAGGTGATACATAATGGCGGGTACAATGATTATGATTGCCCAGCCAAGAGTAAATAAACGTGTTGCAGCTAAATAGTGAGCGTCGTTTTTTTCAGGTGCAAAATACTTTTTGTAAAAGTCGATAGTACTAATTGTTGAAAGCGAGTTAAGCGCTGAATCAAGGCTCGACATAGAAGCAGCCATTACTGCTGCAGCTATAATTCCCATTAATCCTGGTAGGCCATAATCGGCTGCAAACTGTAAAATAATTAAGTTGTCGTTTTCAAATGTACGGCCGCCGTAGTAGCTGTAAAACAACACGCCCATAAATATAAAAAACAGATAAATAAAGAATGCAATAAAGCCCATTAGTAAGTACGACTTTTTAGCATCACCAATATTTTTAGCTGCTAGAGTACGTTGCACCATCATTTGGTTAGTACCATAAACGGTGATGTGGTAGAGCGACATAGCCAGCACGCCAGACCAAACGGTGGTGACTTTAGTGAAGTCGAATGAGAAATTAAGAGGATCTAACTTACCTTGTGCTTTTAACTCAGTAAGTGTTGAGCTAAACGAGCCATCCATCGAGGTAATAAGTGCATACATAATAATACCTGCACCAATAAATAAGATCCCTGACTGAATAACATCGGTCCATATTACGGCTGTTATACCTCCAAGCATAGTATATATAAGCGCAATAATAGTGACTAAAAATATGGCGGTAATAACGTTTATATCAACTATAAAGGCAAGTACCAAAGAGGTTGCATAAAGTACGGCGGCTGATCCCATTGTTTGTGAAATAAGCCAAATTGTAGAGATTAAAATCCGCGCTTTTTTACCAAAACGACGCTCTTGGTATTCGTATATTGAGGCGACACCTGCATTGTAAAAAAACGGAAAAAACAAACACACAACAGCCACAATAACGAGTGGGTAGTTTAAGTGTATGGCAATAACAGATAAACCCTCTTTGTAAGACCACGCTGGCGCACCTAAAAATGTAAGCGCACTAATATAGGTTGCCACTACCGATATACCAATAGCCCACCAAGGTGTATTTTTTCGGCCAATATAAAAATCATTAGCAGTACTCACCTTTTTACTTATTACAAACCCAAGTATGAGGTTCGCAATAATGTACCCGACGAGAATGCTCCAATTCAATAATCCAAAATCATTCATAATTAATCCTGTTAGATTAGGTATTACGGGCTAATTAGCCTATTTATACTTTTTATTTTGAATCATCATGAATCACTTTGACTTCGAAGTCAATTGTCATTAGTATTATTTTAAATCGATTTATAACTTAATATTTACAGGCTTTTAATTACTCTTTAAATAGAATACATTTTAGCAATACGTATTTATTTGCGGTTTGAGAGTGTTAATTTGATTGCGCAAACAACAAGGGAACATCATGGCAGAAATAATTAATAATAAGCAGTTGGTTCGTCAGTTTCATGCTGCATTAGAAAAAACACAAGGTAATGATTTAAATGCTGTATTTAAAGAATACTTGGCAGATAATTACAGCTTTAAAGGTGTGCATCCGTTTAATGAATTAAATAATGTCAATGATGTAATTGAACATGTGTGGCAGCCTTTATTTCATTCTTTTAAAGCACTTCAACGCCGTGAAGATATTTTTATTGCAGGACAAAGCGAAGCCGATGGCGGCGAGTGGGTAATGAGTATGGGGCACTTTATGGGCCTCTTTGATCGTGACTGGTTAGGTATTGCACCTTCTCATAAATTGGCGACAATTCGCTACGCTGAATTTAACTGTGTTAAAGACGGTAAAATTATTCAAACTGGCTTTTTTGTCGATATTATTGGGGTGATGCTACAAGTCGGTTTAAACCCATTACCACTCTCTACCGGGCAATATTTTACTTACCCTGGGCCACGTACCCACGATGGAGTTCGTTTAGGTGAAGGGAGCGATGAGCAAAGTACGCGCACAATGAACTTGGTTAATCAGATGATTGATAACCTAACCGCGCTTAATCAAAGCGGTATAAATACCTGCCCACCCGAAGTGTTAGCTAAAACGTGGGATGAGAACATGGTTTGGTATGGCCCTGCGGGTATTGGTGCTACATATACAATTGAGCGTTATCAGCAACAACATATGTATCCGTTTAGAGAAGGGTTAACGGGTAAAGTATTTAATGGCCATATTTGCCGGTTTGCTGAGGATGAATATGCATGCTTTTTTGGTTGGCCAAACTTAACGAATACCGCCATTGGTGGCTTTTTAGGTTTACCTGGAGCGAATACTCCTGCCGATATGCGCGTGGTTGATGTATATCATCGTGAAGGTGATAAACTAGTTGAAAACTGGGTAATTATTGACTTACCGTATTGGTTAAAACAACAAGGCTTAGATATTTTAAAACGCACACAAAGTATTGCTAATCCGAGGGCGTAGCCTGTTTAAGCTGTTAAAAAGCTCTGTATTACAGAGCTTTTCTTTTATAACGGTTATAAGAGGCTAAGGCGCAAAGTTTAAATAGCGCGCTTTAGTTAGTTCTTTCATTCGGGCAAATATATCTACGCCAATTTGATTGTACACATCGAGTATATCTATCAGCACCCAGTTTTCACGAATTAAATTGTTTTCGGCTCGCCAAAAGTCGAGGCTACGCATAGTTATTTGCTGATTTGCGGGTGCAATACCTAACCAACCACCGTTACTAATAGTCATGCTCATACCTGGCCATGCAGTAAAGCCTACGTAGTTTTCATCGGCAAATAAATAACCTTTATTAGCATCGCCAACCCGGTTGGGGAGGGCATTTAAAAACGGGATTTGATGCCAATTTCTAAAGCCTTTTATACCGCGTGCAGTGCCTATTGTGCTTGGTCCATACCAGCTACAATGCGGATGCCAAAACTGCTCTAGTTTCATGGCTTCAATGCCACCTTTAGCATAAAATCCAAGGTGCTCACACATATCGCCCACAAGCTTTAAACTTTGCGCAGCTTGTTCGCTATTATAAGGATGGGTGCTTAACCCATCTTGTGTGGCAGGCCCTGGCACATGCCACTCTTTACCTAAGCTCGGAGAAAGTGGCCATACGTTTGCTTGCATCATTACTTCTGGAATATCCCAAATAGTTTGTAATTCCACCACTTTGCTATTTTTTATACGATAAAACTCATGAAAGCGCATACTTATTTGATGCCCTGTGGGTGGAATGCCTAGCCATGGCTTTTCGAATGAGCCGGTATAGTATCCGCAGCAGCCAATCCAATCAGAGTCGTTTATAGAGCTACCTGCCATTACAATAGTATCGCGACGTTCAAGGCCAACAAATGCATTGCTAAGGGGTTTATAAACATCTTCAATGAGTGCATTAGGGTTTGCGAGTGTTTCAAACGGGTAGCAAAGTTGTATTAATGCGTCATTAGTAAATAAGTTTGTAACTTCCTTTTTGAGCAAATTTATATTGAAGTTATAAAGTGCGTTTCTGAAGCTTTTAATTAACTCTTTATTTTTATTATGAATACTCATATTTTTGATTCACTTGTAGCTGATTCAAAGTCTGCACGTAATTGCTTAGCACCACTGAGTAAAAAGCTATGATCAGAGCCTAATAAATAAAAACTTACGCCTAGCGATTGCCAGTGACTTAGCTCACTTAAATTACCAACAAACATGCCACAGCATTTATTATATTTTGCTGCTGCGTTAGCTATTTTAGTAACGGCATCAATAACAGCAGGAGCACTTGGATTGGTTTCACCAAGGGAAATAGTTAAATCCATTCGGCCTATAAAAATACAGTCAATCTCGTCTATTTGGCACAATTCATCGATGTTCTCAAGCGCATCGGCATCCTCTATTTGGGCAATAATACAGGTAGATGACTTGTTGGTTGCTAAGTTATCGGTTAATGCATGCGTGGTATAGCCTGCAAAGCGGCTTGAACCTGCATAGCCTCTACCGTTGTTGCCATAAAAACAGTTTTTAATAATCGATTTTGCTTGCTCTGGCGTTTTAATGTGAGGTAGTACTAGGCCGTTAGCACCGATATCTAAACTGCTAAGTATAGTGGCGTGATCGGTACTACTTACGCGAATCAGGGTCGGCATATTTTTAGTGCGTGCAGCCATAATACAACTGTCTAAATCACCTCGATCAAACGGGGCATGCTCTGCGTCTAAACACAAGACATCGAGATTAGTGTGAGAAAGTACTTCGGTATTATGATAATGGGTACTTTTTATAAATGTGCCTAATAGCAATTGTTGAGCATTTAACTTTTGTTTTAAATTCATTTAATAGACTCCAGCCAATCTAAGAGTAGTGCGTTTAGGGTGTTACTTCTTTCAAGCGGTACGAAATGCCCACAATTACCTAATAAAATAAGATCGCTATTAGGGCAGGCGTTATGCATTGTTTTTTGAATAGTACTAGGACATAAAACGTCATGCTCACCACCAACAAATAGTAATTTTTTATTGGTTTTTTCAATAACGTTTAAGGTATCTTCGCGCGTTGAAAGAGCATTTAATTGTGCACTAAAAGCGTTAAAGCCAAGCTCATTTGCCATTTTTAATACAAGCTTGTTGTGCTCTAAGTTTGGCTGGTGGAAATAATGCGGCATAAAGTCGTGCTTTAGCACATCAGTAGTACTAGTTGCTTGTGCCTGCTTGATTTGCTTTTGCCTAATAAGTGGACGCTCTGGTTTATCTGCCAAACTATTGCTGGAAATTAAACACAGCGACTTTATAAGCTCAGGGTTTGATTTTAAAAGCGCAAGGGCAACAATGCCACCCATTGAAAAACCAATAAAAGGAGCAGACTCTAGGGCTATGGTTTTAGTAAGCTCAGCCATTTGTGCAATGCTTGTTTGCTCTGTAAAGGGAATAACGTGAGGGGTATAACCCGCATTTTGAAGGACAATTATTTGTGCTTCAAACATACGGTGGTTACACATAGTACCAGGTAAAATATAAACAGGATTTTTGGCCACAAAAATTCCTTAATTTAGCGTGTTTTAATAGAGTTCCCTGTAATTAATGAACCGGTAAAAACTCGTGCTTCAGCAGCGGCTTGAGGGTTTTCAATACGTTCCATGAGTATGTCTACAGCGGCTTTAGTTAGCTGTTTCATAGGTTGTTGTATTGTGGTTATTTGATAGTTGTACCAAGACGCAGCACTAATACCATCAAACCCTACCACCGACACATCGTCGGGTACGCTTAAGTTTAAGTTTTGTTTGATTTCATCAATTACGCCAATGGCCATTACATCGTTACTGCAAATAATAGCATCGGGTAGGGTGTTTGTTTTTAACCAATCTTCTAATGCACTTCGTGCTGATTTATAACCATAATCACCATAAATAACAGGCGTATTTTGGATACCTAAAATGTGTAAATAATTTTGAGCTATTTCACGACGTTCGTTGGCTACATCAGAGTCATCTGGACCAGCAATAATTAAATACGACTTATGGTTAGATTGGTGTAATAAATCAATTAGCTGTTTAATACCTTTATCGTGATTACAGCAAACTGTGTTTGCATTCGATTCAGGCACATTACGGTTATAAAGCACAATAGGTGTGCTGTGTTTAGCAAATAAATCTAGGCTTTTACTATCAAAGTGAGCCGCTAGAGCAATTACGCCATCAACCTGAAAGGTCCAAATATTTTCGAGTAATTCATCTAGTTCGTCTGCGTCATCAAGAGTAAAGAGCAGCACTCGTTTATTGTTAAGTGCCAACTCTTTGTTAAGCTCAGAGAGTACCTCAGGGTAATTCAAGTTTGCTCGCGATGATAAAATAACCGCAACCATACCAGACTGTTTCGTGATCAACATACGAGCAATGGCATTAGGTCTGTAGCCCATTTCATTGGCTGTTGTGATCACCTTTTCTCGCGTTTTTTTAGACACGCTAAATCCGGGTCTAAATACACGTGATACCGCCGATTGTGATACACCCGCTTCGCGGGCTACATCATATGAGGTGACTCGTTTTTGCTTTGACAATGATTTATTTCCTATATCGTCTTACTCGTATGTCTGCTTGTTCTTTGTGGCCAGCGAACCCTTCTGCAGCACATAAGCGTGAACAATACTCACCAACAACAACCGAAGCTTCTTCTGTTACTTGTTGGAAAGTACAAGTTTTTATGAATTTTCCTACCCATAGTCCACCAGTATAACGCGCTGCTTTACCTGTGGGTAGTGTATGGTTTGTGCCAATGCATTTATCACCATAAGAAACGTTAGTTTGTGGTCCTAAAAATAATGCCCCAAAGTTTTGCATGTTGTCTTTAAAGTACTCGATATTATTTGTCATGATTTGCACATGCTCGAATGCAAGGTCGTTAGCCACTTCTATCATTTCTTCATAGGTGTCGCATACAATAACTTCACCATGATCTTTCCATGCTACACCCGCAATATCTGCAGTAGGTAAAATGGTAAGCTGTCTCTCTACTTCAGCCATAGTATCAACTGCTAATCGCTCAGAGTTAGTAAGTAAGATAGCAGGTGAGGTAGGGCCGTGCTCTGCTTGACCTAGTAAATCGGCAGCACACAGTTCGCCATCAACACTGTCATCAGCAATGACTAGAGTCTCGGTAGGGCCTGCAAATAAATCAATACCAACTCGGCCAAATAACTGGCGTTTAGCTTCGGCTACAAAGGCATTACCTGGGCCTACAATCATATCTACGGGGGCAATAGTTTGTGTACCAATTGCCATTGCGGCTACAGCTTGTACACCACCAAGGCAGTAAATTTCATCAGCACCAGCCATGTCCATTGCAACCACTATTTCTGGTGATGGCTTGCCATTAAAAGGTGGAGCCATAGCGATAACACGTTTAACACCGGCTACTTTAGCTGTTAATACACTCATATGGGCAGAGGCTAGTAGTGGATACTTTCCACCTGGTACGTAACAACCTACGCTGTCCATTGCTATATGTTTATGACCAAGCGTAACGCCAGGTAGCGTTTCTACTTCAACGTCTTTCATTGAGTCGCGTTGAATTTGAGCAAAATTACGGACTTGGCTTTGTGCCCATTTTATATCGTTGATTAATTGATCATCAAGCTGTGCGTAACATGCTTTAATTTCGTCAGCAGAAAGTTTGAAAGACTTCGGAGTCCACTTATCGAATTTTTCAGAATATTCACGAATTGCTGCATCACCTTCAGATTCAACGCGCGTTAAAATATTTTCTACAATATCTCTTACTGACTGATTTTGTTCTTTTTTTGAGTCAGCAGGCTGACCTTTTTTTAAATGCTTTATCATTGTTTATATCCTTAGTGATTAGTTTTTTTATACACTGTTGATGAGACGTACTGGTTAAATAATGTCTTGCATCTGGGGATACTCTAATTAATAATGACTTCGAATGCAATATAGATTTTAGGTGAACAAATGGGATTTGATAAAACTCTTTTACTTGGTAAAACCATTTTGATAACGGGTGCAGGTAAAGGGATTGGTAAATCATGCGTACAAAAGTGTGTAGATGCGGGTGCAAATATAATTGCTGTGGCGCGTACAAAACACGATTTGGAGCAGCTCAAGCAATATGCTCCTTCGCAAATAGAAATCTGGCCGCTTGATATAAACAGTGATGCTTTTTATGAGCGTTTACGCGGACTTTCTAAATTAGACGGTTTACTTAACAACGCAGGTATTAACCGTGTTGCGCCAATGCTTGAGCAAACCGATGAGAACATTGACGATGTTATTTCAATGAATATTCGCAGTGTTTATCGAATAAGCCAAGCGGCATTACCGGCCTTAATTAACTCTGGTGCCGGTGCTGTGGTTAATATGTCATCGCAAATGGGATTTGTAGGCTCGCCTAATCGCACTTTGTATTGCATGAGTAAACATGCAGTAGAGGGGTTAACAAAGGCGCTGGCAGTTGAGCTTGCAACGCAAAATGTACGTGTTAATACCGTTGCTCCTACGTTTGTTGAAACGCCAATGACTAAGCCCATGCTTGAAAATCCCGATTTCAAAAAATTTGTTTATGACATGATCCCAATGAAAAAAATTGCTCAAACGGATGATGTCGCAAATGCTTGTGTATTTTTACTGAGTGAACTGTCAGCAATGATCACAGGAACAAGTATAAAAATTGATGGCGGCTGGACCGCTCAGTAATTAATTTAGGAGAGAATAATGAGTTTATTTGCAGATCGCTTAGTACGATACGATGATTTAATTCCGTGTAAGAACGCCTTTATTGATACGCGATCGCCCGGTAGTGATCAAAAAGAAAATTTTACTATTATAGGTCCAGGTGTTGCAGAGAACCCTAATCAGCACGTGCATATTTCCATACCTCATGGGTTTAATATTGGTGGTGCTCGTCAACCTGCTGGGTGCTTAAACTCGCAGCATAGCCACTTAACAGAAGAAATATTTGTTGTACACAGTGGAACATGGGCATTTTATACCGGTGTAGATGGTAAAGATGCTAAGGTAATTTTAAATGAAGGCGATATTATTTCGATTCCTTTAGATATTTTTAGAGGATTTGAAAACGTAGGTGATGGTATAGGTTACTTGTATGCAGTACTTGGCAGTGACGATCCTGGCAGAGTGCTTTGGGCTCCACAAGTATTTGATATGGCAAAAGAGTTCGGTCTTATTTTGTTAGAAAATGGCAGCTTAGTAGACACAACGCTCAATGAGAAAATCCCAGATGGGGTAAAACCAATGGCTGTTACAAGTAGTGATCAAATAGCGCAGCACCGAGTAATAACAGACGAAGAGCTTGCGCAAACAGTGGTCAAGGCACGAGATTTTAATTGGAACAAGCACTCTTACTTAAGCCAATCCGAAGGTGTTTACGAAGCACCGTTAGTTGGTAATTTAAATGCTGATACGCTTATTCAAACGCAATTAAATTGGGCGCATGGATTTAATATATCAGCGTTAAAACTACAGCCAAATGCAAAAATAGCAAAACACATTCGTTTTGAAGAAGAGGTTATTTTTGTTCATCAAGGTAGTTTAACCATTGATTTAGGTGATGAAGTACTAACGCTTACTCAAGGTGATACATTTTCAGTCCCTATTGAACATAGCCGAGCTTTTAGTAATCAAGCGCAAGGTAATTGCATTGTATATGTAACTCGCCGAAATGACTCACCAAAAAACCCGGAGTTTATTTAACTATTTACTCTTTAAATAAATAGTCAGTTATAGTTCAAACTTACGTTAACAAGCTAGCACTAAAGCTGGATTAAATGTTAGCCAAAGTTTGAGCTAATTATTATGTGCTTTATATTTTTAATTCGTAGATTCATTTAAAGAATATTGTTACTCAATTAATGTTAATAGAGCCCGTTATGTTTTTAACAAAATAATATTTTAAAACGTTAACTCATTCTTTTAAGAACTTTATCGCCAACTTTACAAAAATGGTAGTAATCAGGAAGCTCTTGAAATTTAGCATGTATAAAAGCTGATTCAGAAGAGCATCGATCAGCTTGTTGCACAATATGCTCAATTGCATATCTCGCTTTATAGCCAGATGGCTTGGCAGCTAATAAACTGCTTAATAACTCCAGCAATTGCCTATTCCGACTGCCTAGCTTCGCTAAAGGTTCAGCTAAGATAGCAAAGTTATAACCTTCGTGTGGTCCTGGTATATAGCGATCGTTGGCTTGATGTAGCATGACAAATATTTTACCAATATCATGAAATAAGCCAGCTACTAATGCAGCTTGGCATTCAATGCTGGAATGATTTAAGTGCTTGGCGTTATTAAATGCAATTTCAGCTACCTCTATACTGTGCTCAAACAACCCATGAGTATAAGAATGATGGTGGTTTAGGCTAGCCGGTGCTTGTATGAATTTTTGTAGAGTGCTTTGTTTAGTTAAAATAAAATCAATAAAAGGCTGCAACTCACTGCATGTGACGAAGCTAAGTAGCTTAAAAAATCGTGCTATTAAATGCTCATTTGTATTATTTATCATCGAAGTTAAATTAAGGTACTGCTGTTCGTTACATTGAGAAAGTATAGGCTCTATATCACAAACAACATGATTACCCATTATATCGTGAGTTAACTGAAATTGAGCTAAGCCAGACACTATTTGGCATTTTCTAGCAATATCAGCAGATGTAATAGCGTAAATTACTTGCTTACTTATCAATAGCTCACAATTGGCTGTTGGCAAAGTACCATTAATATGTAAATTTTTTAACCAACCATAGATATAGTTATTCATAAGTAGCCTCTTCTTCAATGTTGGCATTTAGAAGTAGGCGATCAAAAGCACTACCATCTTGTCGAGTATTGTTTGGAACATAACGGCTATAAACTTCAAATAGCATTTTAGTCGTGCTGTGACCCATTTGTTTAGCTATCCATTCAGGATTTTCACCAGCAGAAAGCCATAAAGTTGCGCATGTATGTCTCGTTTGATAAGGGCGTCTCCTCTTTAAAGAGAGCTCTTCTAGCGTTGGATACCATACCCTTTTAGTTATATTTCGATGGTCAAGAGGGTTACCTTTTTTATTACAAAAAACATAAGTGTTCTTACCAGTTATTTTGAATTGTGTTTTTAATGCATCAACAACAACTCTAGACAGCTGGATATTTCTATATGATGTGGCTGTTTTAGGTGTCTCAACATTGCCATCAACTAAGGTTTCATGAATAGTAATTTCATTTCGATCAAAGTTAACGTATTCCCACTTGAGGCCATCAATCTCTGCTGTTCGTATCGCAGTAAAAAAGCGAACGGTATAATAATTACGAAAATCACTTCTTACATACTTAAGAAATTGCTGAACTTCCTTGAGTGAAAAAGGTTCTATCTTGGTTTTAACTACTTTTAGTGGTTTTATATTGTTAAAAGGAGTTTGAAAATCATAACGTAATGACGCTTCTTTAAGTATGCCTCTAAGAGGTGTCATAACATGATTGATCCAATCATTACTTAATTGTTTTTTACTACTACGCTTAGGCTCTAATATGCCCGCGCGATATTTAATAATATGAGCACGGCTTATTTCATCAAGATTAAACTTGCCAAATTCAGGAATTAAATAACGCTCAAAGATCATAGATACATTTTTAAAATGACTAATTTTCCAATGAATTTTACTTTCTTCTAGCCACTCATAAGCAAATACCTCGAAGTTAGGTACATTCTGTAAAATAACATCAGCTTTATTCGTTTCATTGGCTTTTATAGCTTCTATCTGGTCATCAAACAGTTTAAAAGCCTTAGAGCGGTTACTATTCGGAAACATATCTCGGTAAACAAAACGATCGAGCATAATTTGAATTTCAATATTCTCTAGAACTTTCTCAAGTTTGATACGATTAGCTTTTGTATCCTTGAGTAAGGTCTGCTCACGACATCGTATATTTTGATAATAAAAATCAAAAAACAACTTATCGTTTCGGCTTCTTACACTAGCCATAACATACACCTCCACTTGCGAGAGGAATGACAAATTCGCGTTCAACTTTAGACGTGGTGTTGTACATTTCTTCCATTACACTTTCTAAAAGGTAAAGTATTTTTCTTGATCCAAAAGGTCTAATGTAATGCTCACCCTCAAAAAAAACATTGTCTTTCAACTTACGGTTAATGTAATCTGGGCTGAACTTAATAAAGCTTGAAAGTTCTTTAGCAGAAAGCAAAGTAAATTCATTTTTAATCATAAAGTATCCTCACAAGAAACTAAATTGATTAAATCACACGTAAAGTATCCTGTAAAGAAACTTTTTAAATAATTGGTTGTATTAAAATGATTGTTTATAACTTAAAGGAATTAATCGCAGCTAAGTCATTGAAAGAGGGACGTAAAATTACGTTAGATGAAGTTGCAAATGCCGCAGGAGTAAATAAAGCCGCTATGTCAAAAATGGCTAATAACAATAATTACTCAACAACTACGCGTACTTTGGATGCATTATGTGCTTACTTCGGCTGTAAAATAGAAGAGATAATTACGTATAAAGAGTTATGAGATCAAAATAAATTCATTGTTATATCAGTCTATATATCAGATAGAATATCTTGATAAATATCAGGCTTGTTCATTGCCTCAATATTGTAGTGGGGTGGATGCCGATTGCAGTCTTTAACCTTATCGTGCTGTAAGGTGATGGCGTGCAAGTGCAGTATTGTGATAATGCACTAGTTCCCTTGTTAAACTCCTACATTTTGCTTAATAATTTGGTAATACTGCCCATATTTGTAACAGTTTACTGCGCCATATTGCCTCATAATTCGTGTAGGCAATGGCGACGTTTCAGCTCATAGATGCGGGTTAATCGGTTCATGTTCTTCATCCGTCCACTATTCAGTCTTGAGGAGCATCTTGGCTTAACGA
Organism: Pseudoalteromonas sp. SG44-5; assembly: GCF_014164175.1. Classification (NCBI taxonomy): domain Bacteria; kingdom Pseudomonadati; phylum Pseudomonadota; class Gammaproteobacteria; order Alteromonadales; family Pseudoalteromonadaceae; genus Pseudoalteromonas; species Pseudoalteromonas sp. SG44-5. Next base: position 226,946 of record NZ_JACJES010000002.1, read on the forward strand.
ATTCGCCTCACTCCCCGTTGCCAGCGAGTTACATCACCGAATTAGCATACAATAAGTCACTGTCGCTCAGACTCAGCCACCTGCACAACCAGACAGCGCCATAAACAAGCTAGCTCTTGCCATTCATTTATGAACTTCAAATAGACTCGTGGTTCATTTAAGCACTCCATGCTAATGCTGAACTCCGAGTACACTATACATAACATCACCGCACCACAAGGTATCTGACGCTCAACAACATCAAACTGCCTATCAAGCAGGTTTGGGATTTCAAGGTGGTTATTACCGCCGCGTTTATATGAATGTTGAGGTACTTGGCAGCTTTCAAGCTTTAATTTAATCATTAGCTTAGCAGCATGATAACGACTCAATTCAAACTATTACTCGTTGCTATCGTAGCGATTGTTCTCGCACCTGATGAGGCCCCGCTCATTGTATGTATTGCTTTGACTTCAGCCTATAACCTTAGTCCATTACAAGTTGACCTGTTTCTAACCTGATTGCAGCGGAGTACGTTACACGGTTTAATTTCGTCATCCCCCCCCCAAAAAACTTGTATGCAAATAGCATAACATTTCTTTCTTAATGGGTACCAAAATCACTGCACCACCACAATATGGGGTTAAGCTGCTATAGCAATTGTCGTTTAATCTTCAAAACTAAACCTAGATAAGAACATATTTCCCCAAGTTGAAGTTATATCAGTTAATGCCATTTAGTTACAATTTTCAATGCACTTAACTTCTGCAGAAATATTTAACTTTAAAATATATACAGCGAAGTGATTTTTCAGGAATGATTATAGTTAAACCGATAAGTTAAGAAGCGAAAGTTTTGATACTAATATGTAACCAGTTGGCAGTGCATAATCTCAAAAGGTGTATAAGTTTAACATTCACCTGATACTGATAACCAATTTGCAACTAAATTAATCAACAGGGGTCATAATAATGAAAAGAAATATTTACATAAATACATTATTAGCAGGGACATTCGGTTTATTGCCGTTATCTGAAGCAATTAGCCAAGAGTTATCTGCAGATAAAAATAAAGGTGTAGAGGTAATTCAAGTCACAGGTATTCGCCAGAGCATCATCACTGCGAATGAGAAAAAGCGTTCTTCAGAAAATATTGTCGATGGTATTTCTGCTGAAGATTTAGGGGTTTTCCCTGATGCGAATGTGGCGGAGTCACTGCAACGTATTACCGGAGTTTCAATTGACCGCTCTGGTGGTGAGGGTCGTTTTATTACTGTTCGAGGACTTGGGCCTGAGTTTAATACGGTATTGGCAAATGGACGTATTTTGGCTACCGAAAATGCTGGACGTGAATTTAGTCTCGATGTCTTACCTGCAGATTTAATTAATGGGGCAACCGTTTATAAAAGCTATAGTTCTAACCTAACCGAAGGGGCGATTGGTGGAACCGTTGATATTACTACTTGGAGACCATTTGATATCAATGAGACAAAGGTAAGTGCTTCTATCGCCGGTACGTATGATACTAATGCTGAATCTTACGATATGAAAGGCTCGGCCCTGTTTAGTACGCTTTTTAATGATGACATGGGTTTTCTGGCATCGCTTTCTTACAATCAACGTACAGTAAGAATTGATAGCGTTTTCTCTGATGGTTATGTTCCATATAGCTTTGATGAAACACAAACCTTAAATGGCGAACCGGCAAATGATGTTTTAACCTTAGCGAGCCAAAGATATCAAGTTTTTGAGCAAGACCGTGAGCGCATTGGCGGTACATTGGTGTATCAATGGAAGCCAAATGATGATCAGGTTTTGACGATCGATGGTTTATTTTCGATATTTAACGTTGAAGATAGTAGTTCTGAAGTCGCATTTCCATTCAGTGTAGGTCGCGAAAATGGTTTTAGTAATGTTGTAGTTAATAATAGCGGCATGGTTCAATCTGCAACTAAAGATGGTTTTGTTGATGTTATTAGAGCGTCTTCTCCTCGAGATACTACTACCTACCAAGTAGGGCTAAATCATGAGTGGCAAATTTCAAATAACTTGAAAGCGATTACTGATATTGCCTACTCTGAAGCGAAAGGAGATGGATATGGTAAAAGCCGCTTCTATGTCACGCGAGCATTCAGTGAAATGGCATACTCACTAGGAAGCGACTTTCCTCTAATTAATACCAAAGAGGATCTGACTGAACCGAATATTTGGTCTTCTCATGTGGTCAGCAATGCAGGTAATGACACGCAAGATAATGTGCTAGAAGCCAAGCTTGATTTCGAATATATAGTTGATGAAATGGGCTATTTGCAGAACATTGATTTCGGTTTCTATTATTCAGAACGCGAAAAAGATCAAATAGCCTCTAGACGTGGTGTATGCGGTCGATGCTTTAATAATGCAAAAGTGACGATCACAGACCCATCAATTTTTAATGCATTTGAGCCAAACGATTTTTTAAGTGAAGTGACAGGTGACTTTGCTAGCAGTTGGATTAATTATGATTTTGATGAATTAGTAGCTTATTACCAATCGGAAGAAGCACTAAGCCAGCTTTCAGCGGAAGATAGAGCGAGTATTGAGTCTTTATTGGCCGGGGGCGCATTTACAGCACAACGCGATGATGGTGCAACAACGAATGTTCAAGAAGATAACTTTGCTGCCTATGTTCAACTAGGGTTTGCTGGTGACAACTGGGATTTAAACTTGGGCGCACGATATATTCAAACCGATCTCACTTCAACCGGGCAATATGTTTACATTGAAAAATTAATAAATATTGTAAACCCTGATGGCAGCATTGAAAACAGAGATGCTGTTTTTAGTGACCCAGAAGTAAGATCATTTGAGAGTGATTATGATGAAATTCTTCCTAGTGCAAACTTTAAATGGGAGTTTATGGATGTCGAGGGATTAATTTTTAGAGCTAGCTATTCTGACACCATCACTCGACCAACTATTTCAAGCCTGTCAACCAGTGTTACCTATAATATTAATGTAGATGCGGAAAGAGTTAACGCTCAAAATCCAAATTTACAACCATTCAAATCTCAAAACTATGACGTTACTTTAGAGTGGTACATGGATGATTCAACGACGATTACCCTTGCTGGATTTCAAAAAAAACTATCTTCATTCCTCACAATTACAACAGAACCAGTCATGATTGAGGGTGTTCAATTTGGTGATACTCGCCCAAGAAATGGTGGCGAGGGGGAGATCACTGGGATTGAAGTTGCTTACCAACAATTATTTGACCAATTACCTGAACCGTTTAATGGATTAGGGATTCAAGCTAACTACACCAACATAGATAGTACCGCTGATTACAGTGAGTTGGGTGGCGTTGAGGACTTAACATTGGAAGGGTTGTCTGAGCATAACGCTAACCTGATTTTATTTTATGAAAGAGACGCAATAAAAGTAAGACTTGCCTATAACTATCGTTCTGATTATTTAAGTGAGGCGAGCACGTGGCTAGGGGGTCCAAAACATGTTGATGACTTCGGGCAGCTTGATTTTAGAGCGAGTTATGATTTTGCAGACACCATGCAGGTTTACTTTGAAGGAGTAAATATTACGAACGAAACATTAAGCCAATATTACAACCAGGATGAAAGTCAGAAGGTTGGTTATGAAGATTTTGGTTCTCGTTACGCGTTAGGTATACGGGCTCAGTTTTAATCATCACATGAGTAACTCTGCTTCGCTGGAGTTGCTCAAATAGGTAATAGAAATGTATTTATTTAAACGATATTTAGCTGTAATTTTTATTTGTACTGGTTTAATCGCGTGTACAAAAGAGAGTGACTCTTCGCTACAAAAAGAAACGGTGAATGTACAGGATAAAAAGCCGAACATCTTATGGATATATGTTGAAGACATCTCACCTGACTTTGCGCACGATGGTAATGATTTAGTAACCACTCCAACGATAGATGAGTTAGCAAGAGTCGGTGTAAAGTTTAACAATGCCATTGCGCCTGCGCCAGTTTGTTCTGCAATGAGATCAGCTATGATGACGGGGCAAATGCAAACAAATTTAGGTATTCATAACCATCACAGTTCGCGTACTCCAGAATCAACAATTTTACTCCCAGATAATATAAAAACTGTTCCTGAAATTATGAAGCAAAATGGTTATTTTACTTTTAATAGTGGTAAGGATGATTATAACTTCAGCTATGACCGTTTTGATTTATACAGCGGTGATTATAAGGTGCATCCACTCTACGGTAAGTCGGGTGTAGAAATTGATTGGAACGATAGAGCCAACCCAGAGCAACCATTCTTTGGACAAATCCAATTAAAAGGTGGAAAGCATATTTTCAGTAGAAAGTTTTCTGAAAAAGTGAAGTATCCCATCGATAGAAGTAAAATTAAGTTGCCTCCTTATTACCCAAATGATCCCACTGTTATTGAAGAATGGGCTAGGTATTTAGAGTCTCTGCAGATCACAGATAGAGAGGTTGCAAGTGTTTTTTCTCGTTTAGAAAAAGATGGAGAATTAGAAAATACGGTCATATTTTTCTTTGCTGATCATGGTACTCGTTTTTTAAGACACAAACAGTTTTTATACGATGGTGGGCTTAAAGTACCTTTCATTGCTTATTGGAAAGGGCATGATGATAAGTTAAAGCCGCAAGTAAGAGACGAGCAAGTAAGTATGCTTGATATAAGCGCAACAACGCTAAGCCTTGCCGGTATCGATATACCTGAATACTTTGAAGGTGAAAACTTATTTTCTGATAATTACCAGGGTCATAAATATGTTATTTCGGCTCGTGATAGATGTGATTTTACGATTGATAGAATTAGATCGGTTCGTTCAGAGCGCTTTAAATACATCCGAAACTTTTATCCTGAACGCTCAGGTATGCAACCTAGTTATAGAGATTACTGGGATCTAACCAAAGTATCTCGCAAGCTTTATGAAGATGGCAAGTTGAATGAGGTTCAAGCAAAGCACTTTTCTCCTACAAGGCCAAAAGAAGAACTTTACGATCTTGAAAACGACCCTCACGAAATCTTTAATTTAGCTGATGACAATAACTTTAAGTCGACGTTATTAGAGCACAGAAAGGTATTAGATGACTGGATACGTGATAGCAACGATCAAGGACAGTACCCTGAAAATGAAGAAGCGTTAAAGCTAATGTTAGGCATTTGGGGAGACACAGCGATTAACCCTGAATACGACAAACTCAGAATTAAATATCCAAATTTATCTGGTTCTCAATTCCCGCTTAAAAATGAAAAGTTTAAGCTTGTTTCTGATCAGTAGTTTTGGTTTACGCTTGGACTGAGAGCTCCAAGCGTATGTCCTTCAACATTATTTTATTAGGTTAATAATGACAGAGTTATTTGATCCAGTAGAACATCCTCACCGCCGCTTTAACCCTTTATTAGGGGAGTCGGTGTTGGTATCTCCACATCGTGCTAAACGCCCTTGGCAAGGCCAAGAGGAAGGTGTCGATAATGAAATAAAGCCAATATATGACAATAATTGTTTTTTATGTAAAGGCAACACTCGCATTAATGGAGAGGTAAACCCAGCTTATGAAGGGACATTTGTATTTACTAATGACTTTGCTGCACTGCGTGAAAATGTGCCGCAGGTTAAGCATGTAGATCCGTTATTTTCAATGCAGAGCGAACGCGGAACAGCGCGAGTAATTTGTTTTTCCCCAGATCATTCAAAAACACTCCCAGAGTTATCAATTAATGAAATAGCCAACGTAGTGGATACTTGGCAACAGCAATGTGCTGAGTTATCGCAGACGTATCGTTGGATACAAGTATTTGAAAATAAAGGAGCTGTGATGGGGTGTTCAAACCCGCATCCCCATGGGCAAATTTGGGCGCAAGACCATCTTCCTAGTTTAGTTGAGCGTAAGAATATAAATTTAAAAAATTATTATCAGCAACATGGAAGTAATCTATTACTTGATTATGCCAAGCGAGAGTTTGAATTAGATGAGCGTGTAGTATGCGTTAATGATGATTGGTTAGTAGTTGTACCATATTGGGCTGCTTGGCCGTTTGAAACATTGCTTTTGCCTCGCTTCGAACTTACGCGTATGACTGATGTCAGTGCAGAACAAAAAATAAGCTTAGCCAGCATTCTCAAACAGATAACCACTCGCTATGACAATTTATTCCAATGTCCGTTTCCTTACTCAATGGGATGGCATGGTGCGCAATACGATGACGAAGAACACTCATATTGGCAATTACATGCCCAATTTTTTCCTCCTCTATTGCGCTCTGCAACGGTTAAAAAATTTATGGTTGGCTATGAAATGTTGTCTGAAGCACAGCGCGACATTACGCCAGAGCAAGCAGCAGATATTCTTAAGCAGCAATCACTAACACATTATAAAGGGGCTAAAAGATGAACTTTGAGCATAGTGTACGTAATGCATTTTCAACTCACTTTAGTCGTGACGCTGCATTTATTGTAAGAGCGCCTGGTCGCGTGAACTTGATAGGTGAACATACCGATTATAACGAGGGCTTTGTGCTGCCTTGTGCAATTGAGCACGCAACGTATATTGCAATAGCCCCACGCAAAGATAGTATTGTAAATGTACTGGCTGTTGATTGTGATAATGAAACTGACAGTTTTTTATTGACGAAGCCGCTTGAATTTAACCCGGATCAAAGTTGGAGTAACTATGTAAGGGGGGTGGTTGATGAATTACAAAAACGAAATCATCAATTAACTGGATGTGATATTTGCATTACTGGCAATGTACCACAAGGCGCTGGGCTCAGCTCATCAGCAGCGTTAGAAGTAGGTATTGCTTACGCCTTTAATCATTTATGTGAATTATCTATAGATCGCAAAGAAATAGCTAAGATTGGTCAAGCTGCGGAAAATAACTTCGTCGGTTGCAACTGCGGCATTATGGATCAGCTTATTTCGGCCTGCGGTCAGCAAAATCAAGCACTTGGTATTGACTGTCGCTCACTAGAGCTAATCGAAGTCACTATTGACCCTAAAATGACTATTATGATGGTTAACTCAAATGTTAAGCGTGGTTTAGTTGATAGTGAATATAACTTACGTCGCCAGCAGTGTGATGCAGGTGCTAAAGCGCTTGGTAAAACAAGTTTACGTGATGTCAGCATTAGGGAATTTGAGCAACAGAAATGTTCACTCGATCCACAAGTTGCAAAGCGTATTGAACACATAGTGTATGAAAACGCACGGACCTTAAACGCGATGCAGGCGTTTACGAATAACGATATTCAACAATTAAGTAAATTAATGGCAGAAAGCCACGCATCAATGCGCGATTTATTTGAGATCACAACATCTCAAATCGACAATTTAGTTGAAATTATCAATAACGTATTAGGTATTCAAGGAGGTGTACGTATGACTGGTGGCGGGTTTGGGGGCTGTGTAGTTGCATTTATGCCCAATGATATGGTGCAAGAAGTAATTGCAGCAATTAGCTCTGAGTATCAAGCTAAAACGGGCCTTAAAGAAAGCATCTATATCAGTTTACCTGCGTCGGGTGTGTGTGTACTTTGATAAAAAATAGCATTTTTAGGCATTATATTAAGCCATTATCGCCTATTTATGAGAAGTAGCTACACCGCACTTGAAAGATAACCATCTTTGAGGTTACAAAAATAAAAATTTAGCTTAATTAAAGTTATTTAAGGAAATAAAATGAACACACTGAGATTAATTATATTAATAATGTTGCTCAATTCGACATTACTCTATGCACAAACTAAGCAAACAAGTTTTGAGCTAGGTCCACTCGTGATTGACATAGAAAAAGACGAAAGTCCTTTTTCGATAGAAATAAAAAATATCACTAAAGAGACGGATGTTTATAGCTTTACTATGGTACTCACTGCAGATGAAGCCATAAGCCCACCTAAAACATCAATCAAATGGCAAACACCATCGATAGATATTGCTGGTATTTGGACTCCAGAGTTTAACAATGACTATATAATCCCAGCGGATTGGAGTAGTAAAAAATTATCTTCAATGCTGACGCAAAATGCACCTACTTACTCTTTATTTGGGCATGATGATATCAATCGTTATACCGTATCGGTAAGTGATGCTGTGAATCTTGTAAATTTATCAGCCAAAGTGCGCGAAGAGGATTCAATGATTTATCATCAACTTGATTTTTTTACTGAAAAGCACAAAGCAGTTAAAAACTATGAAGTTGAAGTTAGAATCGATATGCGTGAAACCCCTCTTTATACTTCGTTGCGTGATGTAGCTGATTGGTGGGCAAATATGGAGCAATATACGCCAATAGCCGTTCCTCAAAGTGCTTTAGAGCCAATGTATTCTACTTGGTATAGTTATCATCAAAATATCAAACATGATGAGTTACTCGCTGAAAGTAAGTTAGCGAAACAATTAGGCTATGGTGCAATTATTGTTGATGATGGTTGGCAGACCAATGATAACAATAGGGGTTATGCTTATACTGGTGACTGGGAGCCAGAAAGGTTAACCAATATTGAAAAATTTGTGTCGGATGTGCATGCTCTAGATATGAAATCATTACTTTGGTATTCAATCCCATTTGTTGGCGATAAGTCACAGGCGGCACAAAAATTTAAAGGTAAATACCTTAGCCATAGTGAGTCATTAGGGACTTATGTTTTGGACCCGAGATACCCTGAAGTTAGACAATATCTTATAAATCATTACATAAAGGCAGTAAAAGATTGGAAGTGGGATGGTTTAAAATTAGACTTTATTGATCAATTTAAAACATCAGACGATACAGACTTAACTATTGGGAATGGTAGAGATTACGCGTCTGTATATGAATCTGTAGATAAATTAATGTCTGATTTAGTTTTTGAGCTAAAGAAAATTAATCCTGAAGTAATGATTGAATTTAGACAGCGATACATTGGGCCAGCGATGCGAAAGTATGGAAACATGTTTCGTGCTACAGATATTCCAAATGGTGCAGTAACAAACAGAAAACGTATTGTCACACTAAGACTTTTAAGTGGTGATACCGCAGTGCATTCCGATATGTTGATGTGGCACCTTGATGAACCAGTAGAGTTAGCCGCTTTGCAATTATTAAATATTTTCTATTCTGTACCGCAGTTGTCAGTGCGATTAAATGATTTACCTACTAGTCATTTAGATATGGTTGAATTTTATACACGTTATTGGAATGCAAACAAACATGTTTTACTTAGCGAAAATTTTCAACCTCAAGGTATAACAAGTAACTACCCGCTAATTAGTAGTTATAAGGGCAATAAACAAATCATTACCCTATATGGCGATTCGGTTGCAGCCCAAACCAATAATATAAGTACCATAGATATCGTAAATGCTAAAAAAACGAATGAAGTGATTTTAAAACTTAGCAAAAATACATACAGAGCAGATGTAGAAGTATATACACCGACTGGTAAGCGAGTGGAAGTTTATAGTAAGGTCGTAAACGGAAACTTACTAATGTTGGATATTCCTGTATCGGGTTTAGCTAAAATAAAATTAATAAGTAAATAATACATTTACTGTTGTTAAAATGAATACTCAAATTATTTGAGTATTCATTTTATTATTTAACGAATTTAATTATTAAGAATAAAATTGATATAGTTGGTGTAAATACAGCCCTCGAAGCTAAATATTCAGGCGTTTCAACTTTTAATACTTTCCAGATTATGGTCAATAACCTATATGTATAAAAAAAATAAAGTATGGCAATCCAATTTTTATTTTGTGCTATTTACAGTCATAAGCTTTGTTTCATTTTTAACATATGGCGAGGCAACTACGCAACAGTGTGTATCGTGTCACCAAGAGCAGGTTAAAGACTGGCAAAAATCACATCACTTTCACTCAATGGGGTACGCTGACGAGGCAACCGTTTTAGGGAACTTTAATAATCAAACCTTATCGTATCTTGGTTATGCCGCTAATTTTTATAAAGAAAATGATAAATTAATGATTAGTATTCCAGATGATAAAGGGATAGGTAAACCTTATCAGGTATTATACTTTTTCGGTTATGAACCTTTACAACAATATATGTTTGATATGGGAAAGGGGAAAATCCAACTATTTCCTTTTGCGTGGGACTCGCGTGCAAAAGAAGATGGCGGGCAACGCTGGTTCGTATTGCATCCAGATGCCGACTCTAATAATTTGTTTCATTTTTCGCAGATGGGACAAAACTGGAACTATATGTGTGCAGATTGCCACTCAACAGATTTCAAAAAAAACTTTGATTTAAAAACTAAAAGTTATGATTCAACTTTCAGTGCAATTAATGTCAGCTGCAATGCGTGTCATGGGGATCCTAAAAAACACCTAATTTGGGCTAATAATATAGACGTAAATAATGTCAGCGGCACTGAAGACAACAAGGGCTTTTCTGAATTTATTGGTAAAAGCTCCCCCTTATTTCAACGCCAAAGTGATGGCAGTATGAAAAGCATGGCTTCTTTGCAACAATCAAAACAAGTAGCTATGTGTGGTACTTGCCATTCAAGGCGTTCATTTTATAAAGACCGAACCTCTCCCACAGAGTTTTTAAGCCAATTTCAGCCAAGCTTACTCACCCCTGAACTTTATTATGTAGATGGTCAGGTATGGGATGAAAATTATGTATGGGGGTCCTTCACACAAAGTAAGATGTTCGAACGAGGAGTTACTTGTACTAATTGTCATAACCCCCATACAGGTAAGCTTAAATTAAAAGCAAATCAAACATGTACCCAATGTCATGGAGCTGAATCTTTTGATACTCCCAAACATCATGGTCATAAAATAGGCTCTACAGGAAGTCAGTGTGTTGACTGTCATATGCCCACTACAACCTATATGCAAGTTGATGAGCGTCGAGATCATGGCTTTAGAGTGCCTAGGCCAGATTTAACACGTGAAACAGGGGTACGAAATGCATGTAATGACTGCCATAAAGATAAAACTGCAGAGTGGGCCGAGACGGCAATAAAAAAATGGCACCCTAATTCAAAATATGTAGGGAGTGATCATTTTGCACAGTCTTTCTATGCAGCCGATAATAATTTTCAAGATGCTACTACCAAGTTAAAAGCGATAGCTCAGGACAGTAAACTTCCCGATATAGTTCGCGCTTCTGCTATTACTCGTTTAGATAAAGTATCGAATAAAGAACATTTATTATTTGATCTAAAAAGTAAACTTGATGATGAGCCATTAAAAAGTTTGGCACTAATAACTGCCAGCAAAGATGTCACTATTTATCAAAAATGGCAATTGCTGCACAGCTTACTTGATGATAATCATTTACCTATACGTATAAATGCAGCCCGAAGCCTAGCTATTTTATTAACTGAACCCTATTTTAACAATATGAGTAAACGTGATATTGATCGTTTAATAAATGCTCTAGATGAGTATAAACAAGCACAAAAATATCAGGCGGATAGAGGTTTTTCCCATACAAATTTAGGTAGTTTGGCCTTAGATTTAGGGGACTTAAAAGCAGCTGAAAAGCATTTTTTGACCGCGATTGAGATAGAGCCTATTTATTCACCTGCATATACTAACTTAGCTGAACTATATCGCCAGCAAGGTGATGAAGTAAAAGTACAAAGTATTTTAGAAGATGCTATAGATAAAAACGATAAAGTTGCAGAACTATACTTTGCTCTATCAATGAGTTTAATTAGAACAACTAAAAAGGATTTGGCAAAGAGTGCGCTTAAAAAAGCCACAGAATACGCAAGTACAAATGCTCAATATCATTATACATATGCACTTTTATTACAAGATTTAGGTCAGTTAGCTCAAGCGATAACATCTTTTGAAATTGCTTTTAATATTACCCCAAACGACTCCAGTATAACTTATAGTCTTAGTAAGGCTTTAGCAGCACAAAAACAGTATGCCAGAGCGCTATATTACGCCAATCATTTAGCTCGATTAATCCCAAATAATCATGAAGTAGATCGATATATCAAACAATTGACACTAATGAAAAGTTTGAATCATTAATCACCTTTATAACAGTTAAAATCCCGACTTACTTATAAAGTAATATTACGTTGAATAAGATATCTTTTTTTACTTTGCCCTTTGTTTATAGCAGGGGTAAAGGTTCACAATATTTAGTGCAACGTTGAAACTACACTCCTATAAATTACCTACTTCATATCAAAAAATAGCTTTTATACATTAAAAATTGAACCGTAATACTGTTACACATAGTATTCAGAATAAGAATAAATATGTGCTCAGGTATATTTATATATCAAGCTTAATACAATAAAATCTAAAGGCTTAATATGAAATTAGAAACACTCGATATTAGTATTTTTGTCATATATATAGTAGGGCTATTAGCCGTTGCTTTATGGATATCTAGAGATGAAAAGTCTCATGAAAAAAATACAGAAGATTACTTTTTAGCTGGAAAAAGTTTGCCGTGGTGGGCTATAGGTGCCTCGCTAATTGCTTCAAATATTTCAGCAGAGCAAATTATTGGGATGTCTGGTTCAGGATATGCGATAGGGCTTGCGATTGCTTCTTACGAATGGATGGCAGCTATCACGTTAGTTATTGTTGGAAAGTATATGTTACCTATTTTTTTAAAAAATAAAATATATACGATGCCTCAGTACTTAGAAAAAAGATTTGATAATAAGGTTAAAACTACATTAGCTCTTTTTTGGTTAGCTGTTTATATTTTTGTTAATTTAACGGCAGTTTTATGGCTTGGTGGGCTTGCAATAGAAACCGTAGCTGGTGTCGATTGGTTTTATGGCATGGTATTTTTAATTTTATTTTCGATGGCTTACTCCCTGTACGGTGGCCTTAAAGCGGTAGCCTATACGGATATAATTCAAGTTGTTTTACTTGTTTTTGGCGGACTATTTTTAACCTATTTAGCTCTTGATACAGTGTCAGGTGGGTTAGGGGTATTTGAAGGCGCTAAAGTTTTAACGAGAGAATTACCAGAACATTTTGATATGATTCTGAGCTCTGACAATGAACATTATCTAAGTCTGCCAGGTATTTCTGTTTTAGTTGGTGGTTTATGGGTAATGAACCTCAGTTACTGGGGGTTCAACCAATATATAATTCAAAGAGCCTTAGCCGCAAAAAATGTAAAAGAAGCTCAAAAAGGTATTGTGTTTGCTGCATACATTAAATTACTCATGCCAATAATAGTGGTTCTCCCTGGTATAGCCGCAGTATTAATATATCCCGATTTAGATATTTCCGATCATGCTTATCCATCTATGATGTCACTAATGCCAATTGGTATTAAAGGATTGGTTTTTGCAGCATTGGTAGCAGCTATCGTTTCTTCACTTGCATCAATGACAAACAGTATTTCAACTATCTTTACAATGGATATTTACAGTAAGTTGGTGCCCAATAAGACACAAACACATTATGTGAAAATTGGCCGAATTGCTGTCTGTGCATCGTTATTCATTGCGCTTGTTGTTGCAGAACCTTTTTTAGGCAACTTTGACCAAGCCTTTCAATATGTACAAGAGTTCACGGGCTTTTTTACTCCCGGAATAGTGGTCATATTTTTATTGGGAATGTTCTGGTCAAAAGCAACCTCTACAGGCGCATTTTCTGCTGCAATTGGCTCTGCTATTTTTTCAATATTGTTTAAAATATATATGTCTCATATTGCATTTATGGACCGCGTAAGTATTGTTTTCATCTTATGTTTAATTGTGTGTATTGTCGTATCGCTTCTTAATCAAGAGGTTCAAGAAAATAACACAGTGAAATTAGATGAGGTCAGTTTTAGCACAGAAACTAGTTTCAACGTAGCATCATTAGGTGTGATTATTTGTCTTGTTGCGTTTTATGTAACCTGGTGGTAACCAACTTGTTTATATTGTCATAACGATGAAATATTGGTACATATATCATCGTTATCAATATGTCCCCCTTTTTTACTTATTAAAAAAGAGGACAAAATAAAGTAGGTGCAATTGAATGCTAAACTGGATAAATAGGATTATACCAAGGGATTCAGGGCCATTAGAGGTCCAAGGTGAGGATTCTAAATTTGGTTTCCAAAAACATACCCCTAAAATAATGGAGCAAAGTCACTGGCATGGGCACATCGAAATAAATTTTCTGTTTAACTGCTCTGCAGAGTACCTTATAAATGGTCATTATATAGATGTGCCCGAAGGAAAAATGTTAATTTTTTGGGCTGCAATACCTCATCAAATGACTAATTTCACAGGTGATGGGTACATGATTAATATCTACATTCCTCTCCAAGCTTTTCTGTCTTGGAAACTACCACATGATTTTATTGAATTATTATTAATAGGAGAAGTTGTTTTATCAGACAGCTTATATCCAAATGATGAATTAATTACACAAATGTGGGGAGACGATTTAATCAAGAATACGCCATCGTTAACCATGCAGGTGATTAGTGAAATCAGAACTCGTATTTCCCGTATGGCATTAGAAAAATATAAAACGTACGGGTTTGTAGAAAGGGTAGTTAAAGAAAAAGGGCAAGCGGCTATAAGGGGAATAAACCATGTCCAAGCCATGCTCGCTTATATAGCGGAGCACTATGATGAGAAAATTAACATCGAGGATGTGGCTGGTGCGACAGGTTTACACAAAAATTATGCAATGAAGTTATTTAGTAGAGTGATGAAGGTGAGTATTAAGCACTATGTCAATCAGCTCAGGCTTCAACATGCACAGGCCCTTTTGGTTGATACACAAGAACCAGTTATTAATATTGCAAATAAAGCAGGGTTTGGCTCGGTAAGCCGATTTTACGATATGTTTCAAAAAGAATTACACATGTCACCTTTAGAGTTTAGAAAAACAATGCTTAAGCATTGAGTTATTTTTTAGGAGGGTTTTATGTTAATTGTGTAAGCTATTTAATGTTATGCGTGCTCTAATTTAATTTACAAACATTGCTTTATAAATCAAAAAATAAATGTAATTACTATTAAATAAGAGAGTAAGTGATGAAAAAATTATTTCTTTTAGTCTTTTTAACTGCGATCACAAGTTGCAAAGCAAATGCGCTGAATAAGACCATTACTTCACCCAATGGTGAAATAGAACTCACAGTTAACACTGATGGAATTGATCTAAAATACTCTGTAAAAGCGTCTGGTGAAATTATTCTTAAAGACGCTAAGGCAAATATAGCATTTGAAAAAGATGGATTATTATTACGTAACGATAAATTCAAAAATAGTACTACACAACATGTAGACGAAGTCGTTAGACCCCATATAAAACAAAAATCTGCAACCATTCATGATAATTATAATCAGTTAAACTTAGCGTATGAAACTGGTATCACTGTTCAATTTCGCGTATTTGATAATGGGGTTTCTTATCGGTTTATTAGTGACAAAAAAGGTGAATTTAAAGTTGTTAATGAAATTGCAGAGTTTAAATTTACGAAAGATTTACTTACCTATTATCCTCAAGAAAAAAGTTTTTACTCTCATAATGAAAGAACATATTTAAATAAAAATCTATCAGAATTAGGTGATGACAACTTGGGAAGTTTGCCCCTATTAGTTGAAGGCTCCAAGTTCAAAGTAGTCATTACAGAAACGGGTTTGCGAAATTACCCAGGGTTATGGGTCACAGGTAATAGTAAAACTTCATTAATGGGTACTCACCCAAAAAGAGTGCTATCTTCGAGCTTGAAAGATGGCTCAGACAGAAACGAAAATATTATTAAAAGAGCAAAAGATATTGCGTTAATAACTTCAAATGAAAGTGAGTTTAAATTTCCTTGGAGAGTAATAGCGATAAGTCAAGATGATAAAGAACTGTTAAACAACCAATTGAGCTACTTATTAGCACAAGAAAGTGAAATTGATCCAACATGGGTAAAACCTGGAAAAGTTGCATGGGATTGGTGGAATGCAAATAATCTATATGGGGTAGACTTTAAAGCGGGCGTAAATACTGAAACGTATAAATATTATATAGATTTTGCTGCACAATATGGTCTTGAATATATAATTTTAGATGAAGGTTGGTATACATTAGGCAATGCTTTAGAAATTGTAGATGATATTGATGTACAAGAAATTGTTTCATATGGTGAGTCTAAGAATGTAGGCGTGATCCTCTGGGTTGTATGGGAAACTCTTGGTAAAGATATGGATAATATCCTTAAACAGTACCAAAAGTGGGGTGTTAAGGGCATCAAAGTAGACTTTATGCAAAGAGATGATCAAGACATGGTTAACTATTATTGGAAGGTAGCTAAAGCAGCGGCAGATACAAAGCTACTTGTTAACTTTCATGGCTCATATAAACCAGCTGGATTACGAAGAGCGTATCCAAATGTTATTACTCGAGAAGGTGTTCGCGGTTTAGAGCATAATAAATGGGGTGACTACATTACGTCGGAGCATAACTTAACATTGCCCTTTATACGTATGCTCGCCGGTCCTATGGATTATACTCCAGGTGCGATGGTTAATACTCAACCTGAAAACTTTCACATATCATTTAATAGACCGATGAGTAAAACAACAAGAGCCCACCAAGTAGCACTTTATGTTGTGTTTGAAAGCCCACTTCAAATGCTTGCTGATAGCCCATCTAACTACAGAAAAGAACATGAGAGCACTCGATTTATAAGTTCGATACCATCAGTTTGGGATGAAACCGTTGTTCAGTCGGCTAAGTTAACGGATCATATTGTTATGGCAAGACGTTCAGGCTCTGATTGGTTTGTGGCTGTATTAGGTAATGGTGAAGGGCGAGAGTATGAAATAGACTTTGGGTTTTTAGATGATGGTCAATATAAAATGGAGCTTTTCAAGGACGGTATTAATGCCGATAATTATGCAAGTGACTATGCAACTTCAACATTAGCGATTGACTCAAAACTTAAGCACAAAGTTCAGCTGGCACCAAATGGTGGCTGGGTTGCTAAGCTGCGTAAAGTAGCAAACTAGATGACGCAGTATAAAAACCTATTCGCTTCTTTATTCTCGGTATTTGTTCTATTAGGAATGGTAATTTATGGCTTGATAGTAAGGCCATTTTTACTAGAGCAAACAGCGCTGCCTTTAGAAGTTGTATTTCTTTTATCGTCCATAATTGTGGTCACACAAGCCTTATACCTTGGGTTTACGTGGAATGAAATAATCACAACAGTAGTCGAAAGAATATCCAAGGCTCTTCCAATAGTTATGCTCTTATTCGCTATAGGAATACTTATTGGAACGTGGGTTTTGTCTGGGACAATTCCTTATTTAGTCTATCTTAGCCTTGAACTCGTCTCTCCCGAGCACATATATCTTATCGCTTTTATAGCATCCGCAGCATTTTCATTATGTTGCGGGTCTTCTTGGGGAACCATCGCGACAATTGGCTTAGTGTTTATTACTACCGGTAAAATTTTGAACGTAGATTTGGGGATATTGACAGGCGCGATAGTTGGGGGGGCGTATTTTGGGGATAAGCTGTCTCCATTATCTGACACAACGAATGTGGCTGCCATTTCTGTAAACGTGGATGTGCAAGCCCATATTAAAGCAATGCTTATAACCACACTACCTGCTGCTATAGTATCTTGTATTTTGTTTTTTATATTAGGTTATTTATATCCAGCAGATATGGGTGTTTCAAACTTATATGCTTTAGATGAATTAAAAGAAATCTTGCCAAATATATTTAGTTTTAACTATTTATTATTTTTACCCCCTTTGATTATCTTGGTTGGCTCAATTAAAAAAAAGGAGCCTTTACCGACTCTAATCGTTTCATCTTTATTGGCATCTTTACTCGCTATTTTTTATCAAAATAGCTCGTTTGATGATGTTGTTAATACAATTCATAGAGGCTTTTCAATAGATATGTTGGCTGCTCCTCCTACAACCCAACAAGTTTTTCTTGGTAACTTATTGAATAGAGGTGGAATATATTCATTAATAGAGCCGATTGTTATAATTTTAATTGTTTTTATTTATGTAGGTACCATCAGTAAGTTAAATGCGATACCCACTTTGATAAATAAAATCATTCCAAAAATTAAAAACCCAAGCAAGCTGGTATCCATCACATTAATTTCCTCTGGGTTAACAAATGCGCTCACCTCTAGTCAGTACGCAAATAGCTTTATCGTAGGGGAAGCTTTTTCAAGAAAATACGATGAATTAAATATACCTAGAACTGTTTTGTCTCGATCTTTAGAGGACACAGGAACCATGATTGAAAGCCTAATCCCGTGGAGCACAACATCAGTATTTATTTTTACCTCCCTTGGAGTTGGGGTATTGGAGTATTGGAATTGGCAGTTTTTATCAATTATAAATATTTTTTTAGCATTCACTTTTGCTTATTTGGGTATTGGATATGCAAAAAGTAGATCTGATTTGGAGATAGATAATGAATAAAGAGCACAACTTTGTTACCGATTTAATTCACGATAGTAATAAAGAAGGAGAGGCTTACGGTGCGGTTGTTCCTCCTATCTATCAAAACTCTTTATTTACATTCAACTCTTGGGCTGCTTTGGAGCAAGCATTTCAGGATAAAGTAAATAGTCATATTTATACTCGAGGCAACAATCCAACTGTCACCTTTGTAGAAAAGAAAATAGCTAAGCTAGCGAAAGGCGAAAAATCAAAGCTGTTTGCCTCAGGAATGGCTGCAGTTTCATCAGGTATTTTGCACTTTATGAATAATGGCGATCACATGATCACCTTAAAAAATATCTACGGTCCTGCACATAGCTTACTTAATAATTTTATGGTTCCTAAGATGGGAGTTGAAGTAACTTATGTATCTGGAAATGATATTGAAGAAATTAAAAACAGCATCCAACCTAATACCAAGTTAATTTATTTAGAAAGTCCCACATCAGTTACGTTTATAATTCAAGATATTGAAAAAATAGTAGAAATTGCTAAAAAACATAATATAGCAACCGTAATTGATAATTCATGGGCCACGCCAATATTCCAAAAAACATTACCTATGGGCATTGATTTAGAGGTGCACTCGTGTTCAAAATACTTAGGTGGGCACAGTGACATTATTGCCGGTGCTTTAATAGGCAGTACAGATGTTATAAATTCTATAGCTGGGTGCGAGTATGAACTTTTAGGAGCTAAACTATCACCCCATGAGGCAAGTTTATTACTGCGTAGTCTACGTACTCTAGATATAAGAATGGCTAAACACCAAAGTAATGCATTGTTTATAGCAGAGTTTTTAGAAAAACATGAAAAGATAAAAAATATTACCTATCCGGGGCTTAAAAGTTTTAACCAACACGAGCTTGCTTGTAAACAAATGAGTGGCTTTAGTGGGTTAATAAGCTTTCAATTAAATACTAATGATTTAACTCAAATTATTAAATTTTTTGATTCTTTAAAACTATTTCAAAAAGGGGTCAGTTGGGGCGGGCATGAAAGTCTTATTTATGCACCTGCAATTAGCTGTATAAGAGAGTTAACTGAAGAGCAAATTAATATGATGGGTATTACTCTAGGTGATATGAGAATATCAATTGGGTTAGAAGATAAACACGATTTATTAGATGACTTAATTCAGGCTTTAGATCTCATTTAAAGTAGGCGAAGGCTTTTAATACTAAAAACATGAATGCCTTACTGTAATAAACACTGCAATAGCGACTCCAATAACACAATTATAACCCTGTTATTGGAGTATCGAGTTCACTCTATTTAACCTGAACTCTGGTTAAGAGATTTACTAACGTATTGAATCATAGTGATATTTAATTTTATTTTCTCTAACCAGAAGTTTTTAATGAAAACAAGGCGAATTTACGCGTCAATAGCTGGCCTGTTGCAAGTAAAGTCAACGCAGTTAGCGCTGAAAATAGCTGCTTGAGATAGATTTATTAACCAGAATTCAGATTAGTTACCAATAAATATTTTATTTTTCCGTAGTTAAATTATCAATGCATTTAAGTAAAGTTTGAGTCGCGAATTCAATATCACGATCTGCAATAGCGTTTAACATCATTTTTTCAACTTTTATTATTTCGATTTGAGCTGCCTCCATAGCCGTCTTCCCCTCGTTTGTTAATTTGGTCATCAACCTTCGGCCATGTTGTGGATCTTTTGAGCGAATTAAAAAATTTCTTTTTTCTAATGTAGAAATAATACCTTGCATCGTTTGAGGTGTAACAAATGCAGCTTTGGCAAGATCTGCATTAGATATCCCAGGAGATATGGCTACAGTAGACAAAACCGCATACTGAGGAAGTGTTATTTCAGTAGCTCTTAGTTCTGAATCTATTTTTGTTCTTAGTGATTGTTGTGCTCGCTTTAATAGATATCCTAAATTTTGTACAGATTGATTTGAAAAATCACCACTAGACATATCAGTGTCCTTATATTAATATCAGCATCCTTATATTTTACTACTGCTTTGTTGAGACCACAATGGCTAAAATTAATTCTGATGAAAAAATACTGACACTAATTAACACATTCGATGTTGATAAAGATAAACAACAATTACTTATGGGTTTATTAGTTAGCGCAACCACAGGGGTAATGACAAAATTAGATGGCTTTATTTCTGCAAATTTACATATGAGCATTGATAAAAGGTACATTGTTAATTACGCACAATGGAAAAGTAAAGCCCATTTTGAGGCGATGCTTGAGAACCCTGAAGTACAAATGCATATGAGAAAGGCGAGAGAAATAACAAAGAGTATCACCCCCGTATTATGTGAGGTTATCTACTGTGAATCCGCTTCAATATAGGTAAAGTAAAATGAAATTCTGGATTAATACGATATCAAAAAACCATGTTCTCAAAGGAGTCGAAGGCGGGTTTACACAAGCTGACCATGGTAAAAACACTCGCCTTAAAGCGTTAGCAAAGGGGGATTATATTATTTTCTACTCACCTAAAACTGAGTAGAAAGGCGCTATCGCTCTGCAAGCTTTTACAGCGGTTGGTAGGATTACTGATGAAATACCTTATCAAGCGTCAATGACGCCTGATTTTCATCCATGGAGACGAGAAGTAAGTTTCATAAAAGCGACCGAGACACCTATTAGAGACCTAATTGAATCCCTTAACTTCATTAAAGATAAAAAGTATTGGGGTTATCCATTTCGACGCGGATTATTTGAAGTACAAGAGGCTGACTTTATAGTTATTGCCAATGCTATGAATATACATATAGATAGGTCATAAACCTGATTTATTAATTACGCTATTGAGTAGGCGTTTAATTTTATTTTTTGGGATACAAGTGGAGTACGAAAAAATGACAATAAATCCAAAATATGCCGGACCTTTAATGGGGCTAATTATTTCTTTAGGAATGAGCTTTGTTATGTCCTTTGTAATGATTTCTATGAATGTAGGATTTACCGCAATTTTTTTAAATAAGTGGATGCATGCTTGGGCAGCGGGGTTTTTAATCGGTTTTCCTGCATCTGCTGTATTTGTTCCTATTGCTAGAAAGTATGTGTTTAAGCTTACCGGGGCTGAGATGTAAACCAAATTTTATATTTAAAAAGAAATAATACTTTAGCAGTTCACTGTGTTGCTTTACATAATACGTTTAGGTTTGTTGTTAAGTAAGTGTCGTACCATTTCACTCAGTACAGGATTTTGCATGCGATTAGCCGTATAGACCAATGAAACAGGTGTTGCAGGCATATGAAATGGTTCAAGAATAGATACGAGTTCGCCACTATTAATGTAGTCCTGCACTAAAAAATCAGGCAAAAACGCGATACCATGACCTGCGGCTGAGTATTCAGCCGTAATATTTCCATAATTAACTTCAATCGTTCCCGTAACATTAACATGTCGCTCATTGTTATCTTCAAAGTAGCGCCAGCGACAGGGGGTACGAATTGAGGAATCAATTATACAATTGTGTTTTATAAGTTCTTTAGGGTGTTGAGGTGTACCGTATTTTGCTAAGTAATCAGGACTTGCGACATATAACACATTTAATTCAGTAAAATTTCGCGCGATAAGCCGAGAATCCGACAATTCATGTACTCGAATAGCAAGATCAATACCTTCCTCAACCAGGTTAATATAACGATTTAGTAATATGAGCGTGATTTTTACAGCAGGGTGTTGATGCAAAAACTCCCCTATTAAGCGAGTGATACCAAGTTGTTCAGCATTAGGGGGAGCACTAATTCGAAGGTGCCCAGCAATAGTGTGCTGATTGATATCAGCTCGACCCTCAAGGTTTTCCAAAGCATCAACAATCAGATTGAACTGCTCTAAATAATGCTCACCTTCTGCAGTGAGGTTCATAGCACGCGTTGTGCGATGAAGCAGTTGGCAACCAAGGTGCTTTTCTAGCTCAGATACCTGTTTGCTAACTGCAGAAACAACAATACCCAATTGGTCCGCTGCCTTGCTAAAACTGCCTAAATCGAGAACAACTTGAAAAGTTGTTATTGCACGCACAATATCTATTTTTCTCTTCATGTGAATAGTGTTTTTATTTTTTGCTTATTTTTCAATTATAAGTCTATTGTTATAGTTTACTCAACCTTAAAGAGATTGGAATAAACAATATGAAAATTCTATTAATAGGTGCCTCTGGCACTATCGGAAAAGCAGTAACTAAACGCCTAGCAATTAACGATGAGATTATAGCTGCAGGATACTCAAACGCAGATGTGATTGTAGATTTAGGTAGCGCAGAATCAATTAAAAAAATGTTTGAACAAGTCGGGCAAGTTGATGCGGTTATCTCAACCGCTGGGGTTGCAAACTTTGGATCTTTTGATCAACTTTCTGATGATGAGTATCAACTAGCACTTAACAACAAGCTAATGGGGCAAGTTAACTTAGTACGCTTGGGACGTGCTTATATAAGCAACGGTGGTTCAATAACGTTAACTTCGGGTGTATTGTCACGAGAGCCTATGATTGGTAGCACAGCCGTTAGTATGGTTAATGGAGCATTGGAAAGCTTTGTTAAAGCAGCGTCGCTTGAAATTGACAGCTTTCGACTTAATGTTGTGTCGCCAATTTTTGTAAAGGAAACAATGGCTATGATGGGCATGGACACCGAAGGCGGACTGTCGGCAGATGACACCGCTAAGGCATATATTGCTGCTGTAACGGGTTCAATGCATGGCGCAACACTTGATGCCCCTGATCACGTTAATTAACCTGAACGCTAGTTAAGATATTTACTAAGCAACAGACCCTAGTAAAACAGAGCTAATTTACGTGTCAATAGCTGCTTGAGATGAATTTGTTATCCAGAATTCAGGTTACTTAATTTTATTTAGAGGGAATAACATGATGACGCGAATAACAAAGTATTAATCAAGGGTGCCAACGAATATTTGCAGTCTATTTTTAATTCCCTTTATGTAAACTTTGTCAGTTATCTGTTGTTAGCTGGTATGATGCCACTGGTTTTTTGCGACTCAATGCTATTAACTGATGGCGTATGGACGTAATCAGCCAAGCAGCTGTCATAACATTATCTAAGGTGATTAATTTTGATTTCTTACAATAAAAACAGACTATTATTAACATTATGTGCAGGATTTATCGTATCAGGATGTACTGAGAAAAAGGTCAATAGCGAAGCCGTATCAGCCAAGGTCAATAGCACGCCTACTCAGCTCATCGGCACTCATGAACAACCAAAGCAAGAGTTGCTTCAGGCTCTTCTGTTCTTTGAAGACAGCTGTGGTTTTGTAGATGGCGCAAAAAATAATGGCTTTGACGTTAGTCCTAGTAAAAAAGAGTTTGAGACGTTCAAATCTTCTTTTATTGGTCATGATTCTAATGCCGCATTTGAAGACCAATACTATCTAAAACCATTGTCTAATATACCTAAACCGTACCGTAAAGCCATTGATAATATTCAGGTTGAGCAGGATGAAGAAGGAAGTATGCGTTATAGTATGTACTTCAAAAATGCGACCTACCGCGACCATGACCTCGACAAGCTTGTGATTTTCTTTAAGCCTGAAACTGATTATGCTTACGATACGTTGTATTTTAAAAATAAGAACTTTGTCGATTTAAAGCCTTCATTCAAACAAGTCTATGTAGATTGGTTGGGTGGTTATAGCGGCGCTGTTTTTAACTTAGAAAATAACTCAGTGACCTGTGATTACAGCCGTTAGAGGGGGGGGGATTTTTACGGCATTAAAGAACAACACTAATATAAAGTATAATTGAATTCACCAAAAACTTTACACGTACCCTCATGGCAAGATTAATGTTGATAGACGGGACATGGAATGTCTTATCAAAAATAAAAATAGGCACACAATTTTTCCCGCACGATACAGAGGCGCTCTCTACACTTCAACAATATGGCGTTGGATGTTTTGGGTTGAGTTATTACCTGCTTGTTTATTTTTAATCGCTTTATTTTTTATCCCCGAAAGCCCTCGATACTTAATTATGGCTGGTAAAAAAGACGCTGCTGCACGTGTTTTATCGTCATTATATGGTGCTGAAACTGCCGCTCTTAAATTAAATGAAATAGCAGAGTCTCTTGCTGGCGATAAACACCAACCTAAACTATCTGATTTAATCGATAAATCCAAAAAGCGTTTGCGCCCCATTGTATGGATAGGAATAGGCTTAGCTACATTTCAGCAATTAGTAGGGATTAACGTGGTTTTTTACTATGGCGCAGTACTTTGGCAAGCAGCAGGTTTTACTGAATCTGACGAGTTACTCATTAATATAATAAGTGCGTATTCTCATGACTTTGATCACCGATTCTCATCAGCTTTGATCGCTTGATTTATCATTTTGTAGAGCCATTTTTAAATTAACTTAACTGATCATCATCAGTCAATTCATTTAACTGTTTTCGTATCGATTCTCCTTTTAAATTCAACTTAATTGCACCATGAATCAGCCTATCTAAAATAGCATCAGCGTGCGTTGATTCGCCGATCATTTGGTGCCAATTTTCCTGTGGTAACTGACTAATGATGATGTTTGATTTATAACCATATCTAGCATCGATTAATTCAAGTAAGTCGCTTCGTTGCTGAGCACTGAGTGGCTCTAGCCCCCAATCGTCTAAAATAAGTAAGTCGTATTTAATGAGTTTACCCAATAATTTTCGATAACTGCCACCGGCCTGTGCTAGAAATAGACTTTCAAGTAATTCTTTTAATCGAATATAGAAGACACTTTTTCCTTGTAAACAGTGCTCGTGACCCAAGGCACACGCGAGGTAGGTTTTGCCACAGCCTGTGGCGCCTGTAATTAATATATTCTGATGTAAACTCAGCCAGGTGCTTTGGCTGAGGCTGCGTATTTGTGCTTTATCTAGATTGCGCTTCGGCGAGTAAATGAGTTGATTTAACTGACCCGGTACGCGGAATTTTGCTTGTCGCACCAGTCGCTCTATTTTTCTTTGGTCACGCGTATCAATTTCATGCGTTAGCAATAAACTGACTCGCTCTATAAAGCTTTGTTCTTGATAGAGGTTTGGCTGTTCAAGCTGCTGCTTGAGTGCTTGCTTTATACCCGATAACTTGAGCAATTGAAGTTGCTGATTAATTGTTTCTATCATGTTTGCATTCCTTAATGGTAGTAGTCTGTGCCACGTATGTTGCTGTGTGTAATTGGCTTTTCTGGCTCTGTTTGGAGTGTGGGTAATGGTTGTTGGTCTAACCCTTTTTGCAGCATTTGCTTAATAGATCTGTGTGTGGTCGTATTCATGCAAATTGCTCGGTAACATGCTCGCTCGAGGCGTTCCTTTGAATACGTTTTAGCTAAACTTAACCCCCCTAAACAGGTGCGATAAGCTTGCTCTGGATGACGTTTGCTATTAAGCAATAATTCAACGACTTGATGAGTATAATCACCGATACTCAATGCCCATGAGCGTAAATTTATCGGTGACTGCTCATGCTGTTTTTGATGCGCCTTTGGCATATGATGTGTCTGTGTCGTATGTCCGCCTAAACGGTTTGAGCGAGGATGCTGTGCTATTAAAGTGCCGTCATAATAAAGCTGCACGAGTTGATTGGATATGTGTGCGCGTAATTGTTTTTTAACCCACAGATAAGGCACGCTGTAGTAATGTTTTTCTATTTCAACATGGTAATCAATATGCACACGTACTGTTTTGATTTGTGTATATTGATAGGGCTTTTCAGGCAATGGCTTTAATGCGTTTTTATCCACCATATCAAATAGCTGTTTGCGTGATTGTTGATATTGCTTCATCACCTTATTGTTCATCATATCCAGTAGCTTTGCTATTTCATGATTGAGTTGCGCTAAGCTGTGGAAGATTTGGTTACGTAAGCGTGCCATGATCCAACGCTCAACAATTTGTACGCCGACTTCAGCCTTCGATTTATCTTTGGGTTTATAAGGTCTAGCCGGAATGACAGCAACGTTAAAGTACTCGGCTAACTGGTGGTACGTCGGATTTAAATCAGGCTCGTAGCGACAGGTTTTACTGACAGCACTTCTGAGATTATCGGGAATAACAACGTCAGGAACGCCGCCTAAAAATTCAAAACAACGCGCATGACTCATTACCCAATCTTCAAGTTGCTGACTATACGTTGCTTCAGCATAGGTATAATTTGATGCACCTAGCACAGCAACGAATATCTGAGCAGTGCGCTTTTCTTGTGTCGTCGGACAAGTAATGGTAATTGTGGGGCCACAATAATCCACAAACAGCTTTTCACCCCCTTTATGCTGCTGACGCATTCAGAGTCGCTGGGTACCTAACCATTGTTTATAAGCTCGGCAGAAGTGACTGTAGCTGTAATAAGGTTCACCCACTTTTTCAAGTAACTCATCAAATACGAGCTGTAATGTTAGGTGTTTATGTTGTTTTAAGTCTTTATTGATATTTAACCAGTCAGGCGTTGGGTGTCTTTTTTTACGCGTTGAGAAGCGCTTGAGTTTGGTGTTGAAAAATGTATTTTGCTGTTTATCCTCTGGTATTGGCCATTGATTTAAGCCTAACTCATTGGCCTTTTTAAGGTAATTAGCCACAGTACCAGGTGAAATATTTAAACTTCTGGCAATCTCTCGATGGGATAATTGTGCTGAGTACTTCAGCCGTAAAATGGAATGTAATTTACTCATAGATATAGGTCTTGTTGTCATTGTTGTTATCCTCATCAAACGATTCAGATAACGGTTTAACACACCTACAAAAATGATAAAACGTGAACTCGGTTACGAGTGGTATTAAGCTTTGATCGGCAAAATCATTAAGAGCATAAAAGTGATCATTTACAAGTGATTTTAGTGATCAAAGCTTAATGAGAATAAGCGATCAAAGTTAATGCAATTGGGTGATCAAAGCTGGAGAGAATATGCAACTTGGCTTTACATAGCTACTTTATAAAATTAGTTTAAAAATGTTCTTCAATAAACTTTTTATTTAGTCGTGGGTTTGCAATCATAAGCTCTTTAAACTGGCGCACAAATGAAACATACCTTTTATAAAAACAGCGCTTTCATACCATGCTCTTGGTAAAGCTTTGGAGTGATTGTTTGTCTCTGGTTTAGCTTGCTGAGTTGATTAACTATAAACTAAATGTAGATTAAGGTGAATTAGGCTAATTGCACCTAATCACGGCAATTATACTTATTATAATGCTCATATTATTAAAGTTATATTGTTGTGATTCAATGAAACCGGACACTAATTAGTGAATTTGTGCCTTGTGTGGGCACCGATGTCTAAACAAGTCACAAAAGTAGTTTATGGAATAGAGATCATAGAGTATTTCATGAAATGACACTGAAAATATTAGGGTAGTGGTCACCTGATTTGAAATTTTTGGTTTGGAATTTGTGATTTGATGTTCGTGAATTAGTAAGGGTAGGGGTCTAATTTTGAGGAGGATTAAAGAGCTAAAAATGTGCTTTGGGCGCTTGGGCACAAGTTTGGGCACAAATCGATAAAAACTGTAATCTTTAGGATGATCTTTTAAGGCTTGGCTCTCGTTATTTTTAAATTTTGAATACAAAATAATAAAAAACTAAGAATTTAATTTTCAACAAAAAATTAAACGAGTAGATTGAATAGGTATTTTAACTATTTGAAATATAGAGTTTAATTGGTACGACCGAGTGGATTCGAACCACCGACCTCTACCATGTCAAGGTAGCGCTCTAACCAGCTGAGCTACGGTCGTACAATTTTTTTAGGATTCTTAAATGTTGGTACGACTGAGTGGATTCGAACCACCGACCCCTACCATGTCAAGGTAGTGCTCTAACCAACTGAGCTACAGTCGTATTACTTTAATTTAAGCTAAGTGCTAACTAGGTAGCACGGGCGCTAATATATAGCGTGATGGGAGTTGGATCAAGCAGCTTTATAGTTTTTGCGTTTATTTGCCGTTTTTTTATTCATATTGGGCTGATTTCACACATTTTATAAAATTTTTGCCACCAAAATACATGGTTTTTAGCTGAGTATTTTAGTTGGTTCAATAAGTTACTGTTTGCATTGGGCTGGAGTAAATTATTAATTGGTTTGCTGGTGATTGCTGTTTTATACCAAAGTTGTTGATATAGCGGTTGCAGGGTTTCTAAGTAGCCGGCGAGCTGTGCTTGGTAAGGTTGCACTTGTCCTAAGTAATATTTTTTAAAGATATTATTTACAATTTGCGCTTGGTTATTATTTTTACCTGCTTGGCATAGCTGGCTAATATTTATGGTGTTTATAAATTGGGTAGCACTGTTATTTAGGGCTATTTGCGTTCTTACTGATTGAATTAGCTGCTGGTTAAACTGGTATTTATTAAGCTGCTCTAGTGCGGCAAATAAATGCTCGGAGTTTATTTGTGCAAACTGCTGCTTGGTTATTTGTTGTTTAATATTTACCAGCTTTGTTACGGCATTTACTGTGTCGCTAAAGCCTGCTGGGGTTATTGAAAGCTCTCGCGAGCTCAGTTGCCAAATGCGATTAAGCTCGGACTCTTTATAGAGCATGCTATTAAAGTAGTGCATTAAGTTATTTTGTTTGTGTTCGGTTGCCGCCAAAATCTTTTTATAAATAGAAGAGTCTTTTTCAAGCGAAGTTAAGCACTGCTGCGCACTTTGTATAAATTTTATTTGATAGATTAATATGCTTGCCGCTGTGGCGGTTTTACCGAGTTGGTTATTATGCTCGCTAATGAGGACGTTAAGTTTGCAGTGGCTTAAACTGGCAAGTTGAATAATGCCCAAGGTGATGTTGCTATCACTTAATACAGTTAATGGTATTAAGCTTAGTGGTTCTAGCGGTTTTGGTGTTACTGGCTGTAAATCAAGCGTGTTTGCTAGCCGCTGGATATAAGTATGGTTTGCATTACTGGGCTTATCGCTACAAGCGGTTAATGCAATAAAGCACACTACCAATAAACAGATTATTGGCAGTGGCTTTACTAATAGCCGTTTAAGCTTGCAAAGATGGTTCATATTTAAAACGTCTATGTACTGTGTACATTAACAATACAGCAGCGAGTGTTAAGCCAACAATAATGCCCAACCAAAAACCATGTGGGCCCATTGCTGGGACGATTAAGTCGGTTCTGGCTAATACATAGCCTAGTGCAAAGCCAACTAACCAATACGATACAAATGTAATATATGAAATAGGTGCGGTGTATTTTAATCCACGTAATATGCCATTTGCAGCAACTTGTAGTGCATCAGGTAATTGATATATACAGGCTAAAATCATGATTGATGAAGCCAGTGCCAGTACTTCGGGGCTGTCGCTATACAGTTGGCTTATTAAATCGCGGCCTAAAAAGGTAGTTACGGCAACAAATAGGGCAATGAGCGCTGCCAGTATATAGCTAGTTGAAACAGCAACTTTTAGTTGTTTTAAATGGTTTTGACCATATAAGTTGCCTATACGTATACTTATAGCAATAGAAAGGCTGAGCGGCATCATAAACAATAAAGTGGTAACACTGGCGGCAATTTGATGGCCAGATACGGCTACGGCGCCTAAATGGGCTATAAATAATGGAATGCAGGCAAATAAGGTTACTTCAAAAAAAGTAGCTAATGAAATAGGAATACCCAATTTAGTGATAATGCCAATAGTGGTTAAATTAGGTTTTTCAAATGGAGTCATTAAGCCTTTAGCATCTATTTTTTTACTCATTTGGCAATAAATAACCTGGGCTATTGCCATTACAGTTAATACTAATGCAGTAGCAATACCACAGCCTGCGCCGCCATAAGCGGGTAGGCCAAATAAGCCATTAATAAAAATATAGTTAACCGGAATATTAACCGCTAAACCTAACAGACTGATATAAAAAGCGGGTTTGGTCATGCCCATACCTTCGGTCATATTTCTGTAAACGGTAAAAATTAAAAAGCCAAACACTCCCCATTTAACAAAGCGAATATAATCACTGGCAAGTGTTGCTATAGCAGGGCTGGTGTCGAGTTTTAAAATAATAATATCGGCAAATTGAGCAATACCAAACCCAGCAATACATAGCAGCGCAGTTAAATATAAAGCTTGTTGAAAATAATGGCTGATGCCTTTTTTATCGTTGGCCCCCGCAAACTGTGCAATAACACCGGTTAAAGCGAGTAAAATACCTTGCAGTGCAAGTAATAATGGGTTCCAAATACCAGTGGCAATAGATAAAGCAGCTAAATCAGTTGGGCTTACTTGGCCTGCCATTATCGTATCGACGACAGACATTAAAACAAGGGTAACCTGAGCTAAAAAAACGGGGATGGCAAGGGAAAGTAAGCGTTTAGCTTCCCAATTACTAAATGTCATAACAAACAGCTAAGAAATAATACAGGGCATAATTGTAATCTATTGCGGGGTGCCAATCCATTAAGATAATTATTAAGAGTGCATGATTTTATAACTTGATACGTTAAACTAGAGGCTATTAAGCAGCAAAGGCTTAACAGCCCCAATTTTGTAATAAACTTAAGAGATTATATGTTTACAGGAATTATACAAACCCAAGCGAGAGTCGTGTCGGCTAACCAAGTAAATGGCGTGATGCAATTAACCATAGCGGTTGAAAAGCAATATATACAGCAACTAAATTTAGGGGCGAGTATTGCTATTAATGGCTGCTGTTTAACAGTTGTTAAAGTATTAGCAAGTGATGATGATTTAATGGCGCAGGTATATTTTGATGTGATTGATGAAACACTCAAGTTAACTAACTTAGGTAAGCTTGAACTGGGCAGTTTAGTTAATTATGAGCGTTCAGTAACCTTTGGTACTGAACTTGGCGGGCATATTGTGTCTGGCCATATTCACTGTACGGCTAAAGTGGTGCAAATAGTTAAACAGCAAAGTAATTATAAAATGCAATTGTGCATACCGCCGCAGTGGCAAAAGTATGTATTGTATAAAGGTTTTGTGGCTATAAATGGCGCAAGTTTAACTGTAGGTAATGTTGATGAGCAGGGCTTTTGGCTGCACCTTATTCCCGAAACCCTCGCTATTACCAACTTAGATGCAGCTAAGCTAGGTGATGAGTTTAATATTGAGGTAGATCAGCAAACCTATACCATAATAAATACGGTTGAGAACTACTTGCGTCAGCAGAGTTAAAATATTTGTTCGTCGCCGCTATCTACATGTAATTCTAGTTTATTACGAGCATGGTCAATGTGCATGTTTAAATGAATAGGGTTACAACAGGCGCTGCACTCTTCTATGTAGTCTTGATCTCCCATGCTGGCATCTAAATCTAAATGAATATGATGCCCGCAGTGCGGACATGAAATACGTTGCGATACAAAGTTTTTCATAATCACTCCATGTACATTATTAAGTAGGCTTTCAATAATATAATTACACTAATTAATCACTTACTTAATGCTATTGGTATAAGCTCAATATAGTCGGGTTTGAATGTTTACTGCGTTTAATTTAGTTTATTAGGATTACTTTATTAACCTTTCTATGTGTTGTTTTGCTTGGGTAAGGTAATGCCCCGCAAAAATATTAGCGTGGTTTAAAATAGGGTAAAGCTGGTATATTAATTTACGTTGCTCAAAACTTGCTAGCAACGGATATTGTTGATTATAAGCGCTGTAAAAATCATCTGGCAGTGGTGCAAATAGCTCGCTCATGGCTATATCAACCTCTCGGTCACCGTAATAACAGGCAGGGTTAAATATACTCGGTACTGTATTTATAAACCCTACATTACCACGCCAAAAATCGCCATGTAATAATGATGGCTCTACGGGGTGGCTGTGTAATTGCTCTTTTACTAAATTAATTAATCGCTCTGGCTCTATAAATATAATGCCTTTTTCTGCCAATAATTGTAATTGCCAGCCTATGCGCTCTTCGGCGTAAAATATATTCCACTTTTTATGCCAGCTATTAGGCTGTACTGTAGTGGCTAAATAATTATCTACATCAAAACCAAACATGGCTTGCTGATGCTTTTGATGCAACATTGCTAAGCCTTTACCCATTGCGTTCCATGTGGGGTGTGGTTGTTTGTCAAATTCTAACCACTCTAAAACAATAAACGAGAACTCTATATTTGCACCTGTTGTAATGCAATCAGGCACTATAAACACCCCGTTTTCTGTGAGCAGCTTTAAACCAAGCGATTCGCTTTCTAGGCGCTCAAGCTCATTTTTTAACGCTACTTTTACTAAATAGTTGTGCGTACCATTGGTTATATGAAAAAGTTTGTCTGTGTTGGTGCTCTGAAGTTGCTGTTTATGAGTATGTTTAAAGTCATAATGTATGGCTTGGCTTATTTGCTCGTTTACTGTTTTCCACATAACAATTGCTCGCTTTTTAAACCGATACTTAAACTATGGCAAAAAGGTATTAATTTAACAAACTAATCGTTGTAAAATTAATGCCATAAATCACTGAAATGGAATAAAAATGAATAAAAGTTTAATAACCAATTTGCTAGCGGGTATATTTGTTGTTCTCGGCTTTATATTTGATCAGGCAATTGTGCTGTCGGTTGGTTTATTTGCACTCTCTGGAGCAGTGACTAATTTATTAGCTATTCATATGCTGTTCGAAAAAGTACCTTTTTTATATGGTTCGGGAGTAATCGCGTTAAAGTTTCAAAGCTTTAAAGTAGCAATAAGAAACTTAATTTTAACTGAGTTTTTTTCAGAGCAAAAAATTAATAGCTTACTCAGCAAAGCGCAACCTAATATCGACTTTGAACCAATAATAAATAATGTTGATTTAAACCCCGCATTCGACAGTTTACTAGAGGTAATTGAGCAATCTCAGTTTGGCAGCATGCTTGCTATGTTTGGTGGCAGTGCGGCGGTTGAGCCAATGCGTGAAAAATTCATTGAAAAAATGCAACTGTCGCTTGGAGAAATATCTAAAACTGATAACTTTAAAGCCTTAGTTAGTCAAACACTTTCGCAAAGTAATAGTGCTGAAAGCTTACACAATACAGTGCTTAAATTAGTTGATGAGCGCCTTGATGAGCTAACCCCTAAAATGGTTAAAGAGATTATTCAAACCATGATCCGCGAGCACTTAGGTTGGTTAGTTGTATGGGGCGGCGTGTTTGGTGGATTGTTTGGTCTTATTGCCGCAATAATTTAACCACAAATTTAGCATTGAATAATTAAGCAGGTAATTATTACCTGCTTAATAAATATAACTGTAATTAATTATTTAGAGCCGGCCATAATAACCACCGAAGGCATTTTAGCCTTTGCTAAATCGGTAATTGAGGTGCGTGTATCCATATCTATATTTAAAAAACGTGCCGATTTATTAAGACTGTACAGCGAGACAAAATCGCCTACCGATAAATCATTACATAGCAGTTTTTTACTGATGACGGCTTTACTTATACGTAAACTTTTCATTGTGTTGTTAATGGTTAGCCTTTTGTTTGACGCTACCGCCATACATGCTTGCGTACCGGGAGTTGAATCCGCAGCAATAAACTGGGTTGCCATTACGGGTGATGCTATTGAGACTGCACTTAATAGCACACTAGAGTATAAAGTTGCTTTTAGAGTATTCATTATTTAAGCCTCATTATGTGAATGTGCAAGTTCAGTATTGCTCAATTTGAACAAAATACTGTTAACTCAATGATCCCAGTTGTAAGGGCATGTGTACGTAAATTGGCTTATCGTTTAGGTGTTTGAAAGCATACTTAAATTAAGTGTATTTTTTGACACACTTTTATTTTTCCTGCTGACATATTTTTTCAGACTGTTATTATCGCCCCCTAATTTTTAGTGTTTAATTAAAAGGAGCCACTGTGAGTAAAACGCTAGCCAGTTATTATCAGCAGGCGTATGCATGCGACCAACAGCACTTTAACCAATGTTTTTATTGTGGCTGTGAAGCGACAGAGCGCGACCATTGTCCGCCATTACACATGCTACAAAGCATTATTGACCTGGGTGAAGAAGCCGACTTTGTATCAATACCGGCATGTTATGAGTGCTATGCGCTACTACATAACGAAAGGTTAATGACGATAGATGAGCGC
This sequence comes from Pseudoalteromonas sp. SG44-5, assembly GCF_014164175.1. NCBI lineage: Bacteria > Pseudomonadati > Pseudomonadota > Gammaproteobacteria > Alteromonadales > Pseudoalteromonadaceae > Pseudoalteromonas > Pseudoalteromonas sp. SG44-5. The sequence continues at coordinate 261,367 of NZ_JACJES010000002.1, forward strand.
TTTACTAAAATGAAAAAAAAGCTTTCTAATAAATACGCTAAACCACTGCGTGTTTATAACATGTGGGAAGAAAGTGAACTGGGTGATATGAGCGACGAGTTTGCGCACAGCATTCAAGCGGGTATGAAACTAGGTAAAGAAGCCGCAGAGCGCTTAGCATTTACTGGCTTTAGTTACGCCACTGAAGAGGCTAAGGTCACAGTGCGGGAAAAAACCAAAGAATTTGACGTAGAAGGCATGTTATTTACTGATTTTAAAGAGGCACTAAGCTACTGCATTACCGACTTAAATGTTGATAAAAGTGATTTTTATAAAATATTGGTTGAAGACTATCAAGGTGATTTTAACAAAGCACTTAGCCAGTATCGTCATCGGCATGACAAAGTAACTGCCGCTAAAGATGGCAACACGTTAATTAAAGATTTTTCAAAGCTGCACAAACAAAACTCTGATTTTGTAACTCGCACTGTTAAGCACTTTATGGAAAAAGATCCAGTGTTAACAACCGAAGGCGCACTAGAGAAACTTTATAACAATTATATAAAAAAGTAATTACAGCAACTCATCTCAATTTATTGGTTTTTGGCCTGTTTTTTTAGCTTTATTAGTTAGCTTTAGCTAAAGTAGCAAAAAAACAGGAGAACCGAATAACATGCAAAAATTTGCTCCCTCATTGTTAGCTATTGGCTTAGCAACTGCACTTGTTGGTTGCCAAGAAAACGGCCCACAAGACGATAAAATAACAATAAACAAAAACCCTTACCCAAGTACTTATAAAGTGGTTGCTACATCAAGCACGCTGATCACTAATGCCACTGTATTAACTGGTACGGGCGAGCGCTTAGATGATACCGATGTATTACTTGTTGATGGTAAAGTACAACAAGTAGGCAAAGATTTAACTGCATCAGCAGATACCACAATTGATGCTCAAGGCAAGTGGGTAACACCGGGTATAATTGACGTTCACTCACATTTAGGTGCATATCCAAGCCCCTCGGTTGAGTCGCATCAAGACGGTAACGAAATGACCAGCCCAAATACAGCAGAAGTATGGGTAGAGCACTCTATTTGGCCACAAGATCCAGGCTTTAACCGTGCTCGCGAAGGCGGTATTACCTCACTACAAATATTACCTGGCTCTGCTAACTTGTTTGGTGGGCGCGGCGTAACACTTAAAAACGTACCAGCGCATACAATGCAAGCAATGAAATTTCCAGATGCGCCGTACGGCTTAAAAATGGCGTGTGGCGAAAACCCAAAACGCGTTTATGGTCGCAAAGGCACGTTACCGTCAACCCGTATGGGGAACATGGCCGGTTACAGAATGGCATGGGCCGAAACTGTAGAATACAAACGCGCGTGGGATAAATACGATAGCGATTATGCAGCGGGTAAAAACCCAGCAGCACCTACCCGCGATATTAAATACGATACATTGCGAGGAGTGTTAGAGGGCGAAGTGCGCATTCATAACCATTGCTATAAAGCAGAAGAAATGGCGATGATGATTGACCTTTCAAAAGAATTTAATTATCACGCGGGTACTTTTCATCATGGTATAGAAGCCTATAAAATTGCCGACATGCTAGCTGCAAACGGTTCATGTGCTGCGCTTTGGCCAGACTGGTGGGGCTTTAAAATGGAAGCCTACGACATGGTACAAGAAAATGTGGCCATTGTTGATGCGGTTAAAAACTCGTGTGCGGTAGTTCATTCTGATTCAGATACGACTATTCAGCGCTTAAACCAAGAGGCCGCTAAGGTAATGTTCCGCGCTAATCAAAATGGTTTTGATATTTCGGAGCAACACGCAATTAAGTGGATCACTGCTAATGCGGCAAAATCACTAGGAATTGATGATAAAACAGGCTCACTCGAAGCGGGTAAACAGGGCGATGTGGTTATTTGGAACCAAAGCCCGTTTAGTGTTTACGCTAAAGCTGAGCAAGTGTTTGTTGATGGTGCAAAAGTTTACGATAGAAACGATAGCACGTATCAGGCAACAAGTGATTTTATGTTAGGTCAACAATAAGGAGCACCCAGAATGAAAAATTTATCACGTTCGTTTTCGCTTTCTCTGGTTGCTGCAGGGTTATTAGCAGCAGGCGCGGTTAATGCGCAGTCACTGGCAATTATTAACGCCACATTACACACCTCAACAGAGCAAGGTGTATTAGAGGGCGCGAGCATTGTAATGACTGATGGCAAAATTTCTGCCATTAATCCAAGCGCTGTAAAAGCCGACAAAATTATTGATGCTAAGGGCCAAATAGTAACGCCTGGCTTTATTGCCAGTATTAACCAATTAGGTTTAGTTGAAGTAGGTGCGGTTGCAGGCTCACGCGATGGCGGCGATGAAAAAGCCGGTATTGATTTTGATGCAAGTTTAGCTTTTAACGGCCACTCGGGGTTAATTCCTTACGCACGTAAAGGCGGAATTACACGCGATGTGATCACCCCACAGGGCGGCGAGAGTATTTTTGCAGGCCTTGCTAGTGTAGTTGATTTAAGTGGTAGTTTTGAAAGCGTACTGCAAAAACAAGTGGCACTAGTGGTTAATTTAGGTGAGCGCCGTAAAGGTTCGCGTGCGTTTACTTTGCAAACGCTTATAAATAAGCTTGAAGAACATCAAACTAAAGCCGGTAAAAAAGCTAAAAAAGATGACAAAAAGCCAACCGCCGAAGATAAAATAATGGCTAAAGTACTTAGCGGTGAAATGCCATTAATCGTTAATGTATCTCGCGCTGCCGATATAGTTGAGCTTATTAAAGTAAAGCAGCAGTTTGGCATTAACTTAGTACTTAATGGTGCGCAAGATGCTGTTGTAGTTAAAGAGCGTTTAGCTAAAGCAGACATTCCAGTGATCATTAGTGCTATGGATAGTTTGCCAGGTAGTTTTGACTCATTAAATGCGAGTTTAAATAATGCAGGATTACTTGAAAAGGCCGGCGTAAAAGTACTGCTAACAGTGGGCGGCGATGCCAGTCATAATGTTTACCAGCTACGTTTTGATGCGGGTAATGCTGTATCGTATGGTATGAGCCAACAAGGTGCGTTAAAAGCAGTTACAGCAAACGTGGCTGATGTATTTGGCATTAATGCAGGCAGCCTAGCAGTAGGTAAAGCGGCCGATGTGGTTATGTGGAGCAATGATCCGTTTGAGCTTAGCAGCCACGTGAGCAAAATGTTTATTAATGGGGTTGAGGTATCTACACAATCTCGCCAAGATAAACTGCGTGACCGTTATACAACTGAGTCAAGTATGCCACGCGCATATACTAAGTAATCAGAAACTAAGCTAAACATCCTATATATTGGAGGTTAAAGCTACTAATAAAAAGGCCGCTATTTTATAAATAGCGGCCTTTTTATTTGTAAAATTTTAGACATAAAAAAGCCGCTTACTTTTGCAAGTAAGCGGCTTTTAAATTCATTTCAATATTATACTAATTTAGCAAGAATATCGTTAAAGGTAGTGCTTGGACGCATCGCTTTAAAAGCAGCATCGTCGTTAGGCTGGAAGTAACCGCCTAAATCTACCGCTGGGCCTTGAGCGTTGTTTAGCTCACTAACAATTTGTTCTTTGTTAGTTTCAAGGTCGCTAGCAATTTGCGTAAACTGCGCTTTAAGTTCGCTGTCGTCATTTTGCTTAGCAAGTTCTTGTGCCCAAAATAAAGATAGGAAGAAATGAGAACCACGGTTATCAATTTCTTTTACTTTACGTGAAGGCGACTTGTTTTCTGCAAGGAAAGTACCAGTTGCTTTATCTAGGGTGTCAGCAAGTACTTGTGCCTTGTTGTTACCCGTCGTTACGCTTAGGTGCTCAAGCGATGCAGCAAGTGCTAAAAATTCACCTAAAGAATCCCAACGTAAGTGGTTTTCTTTTTCGAATTGTTGCACATGCTTAGGTGCAGAACCACCTGCGCCAGTTTCAAATAAGCCACCACCGTTCATAAGTGGAACAATTGACAGCATTTTAGCACTTGTACCCAACTCTAAAATTGGGAATAAATCTGTAAGGTAATCACGTAAAACGTTACCTGTTACAGAAATAGTGTCTTTACCTTCTTTAATACGCGCTAAAGAGAATAAAGTTGCTTCAAGCGGTGCTAAAATTTGAATATCTAGACCAGCTGTATCGTGATCTGGTAGGTATTTATTTACTTTTTTGATTAGCTGCGCATCATGTGCACGGTTTTCGTCTAACCAAAAAATAGCAGGAACGCCCGTTGCGCGTGCACGGTTTACTGCAAGCTTAACCCAATCTTGGATTGGTGCATCTTTAACCTGACACATGCGCCAAATATCACCTTGCTCAACGCTGTGCTCAAGTAAAGTAGTACCGTTTGCATCAACAACACGGATAGAACCGTCTGCTTTAGCTTCAAACGTTTTGTCGTGTGAACCGTATTCTTCAGCTTTTTGCGCCATAAGGCCAACGTTTGGAACGCTACCCATAGTTGTTGGATCAAACGCACCATTTTCTTTACAAAAATCAATAGTTGCTTGGTAAATACCTGAGTAACAACGATCTGGAATTACAAAGCTAGTGTCTTGTAATTTACCATCGTTATTCCACATTTGACCGCTTGAACGAATTGCAGCAGGCATAGATGCATCGATGATCACGTCACTTGGTACGTGTAAGTTTGTAATACCACGGTCAGAATCAACCATAGCAATAGCAGGGCGGTTAGCGTAAACAGCTTGAATGTCTGCTTCAATTTCTTCGCGCTTAGCGTCATCTAATGTTTGAATTTTAGAGTACACATCGCCTAAACCATTATTTACATCAACACCTAGCTCTTCAAAAAGTTTGCCATGCTTAGTAAATACATCTTTGTAGAATACTTTTACAGCGTGACCAAAAATAATTGGGTCAGATACTTTCATCATTGTCGCTTTCATATGCAGCGAGAATAATACGCCTTTTTCTTTAGCAGCATCAATTTCGGCAGCTAAGAAAGCTTGCAGTTTAGCAGCGCTAATGCTTGATGCATCAATAACTTCGCCAGCTAAAAGCGGTGTGCTTTGTTTAAGCACAGTAACGTCGCCGTTAGTTGCAACATGTTCAATACGCACATCAGTGGCTGTATCAACAGTTACTGATTGCTCAGAACCAAAAAAGTCGCCTTCGCTCATGCTAGCAACGTAAGATTCAGAATCTTTGCTCCACGCACCCATTGAATGCGGGTTGTTACGTGCATATTCTTTTACAGAACCAGGTGCACGACGATCTGAGTTACCTTCACGTAGTACTGGGTTTACTGCACTGCCTTTAATTTTGTCGTACGCAGCTTGAATTGCTTTTTCTTCATCGTTTTTAGGCTCAACAGGGTATTCTGGAAGTGCATAACCTTTAGCTTGAAGCTCTTTAATTACCGCGCGAAGCTGTGGTACAGAGGCGCTGATGTTTGGTAATTTAATAATGTTAGCTTCTGGTGTTTTAGCCAGTTCGCCAAGTTCAGCCAGTGCATCGTTAATACGTTGTTCTGGTGTTAAATAATCAGGGAAGCTTGCAATTACACGACCTGCTAATGAAATATCGCGAGTTTCAACTTCAACACCTGCCGCATTTGTATATGCTTGGATGATAGGTAGCAACGAATAAGTTGCGAGTGCCGGAGCTTCGTCCGTTTTTGTATAGATAATTTTTGATGTCATCATCATTCCTAGATAGTTGGCCATAACGACCATATTCAACAATGCAAAGAAATCATTGCCACCAGTATTGGTAATACATTAAAGCGTTAATAATGGAGCAACGAGCAGTCAGTTAGGTGTTTATTGCCCTATATTTATATAAAGCAAAATAGTCACACCTGACCAGCTAGTACCGTATTTATAACTAAACATTTAATAAAAATAAATTAGCCTTTAGGCTAGCGTTAATACGTTATTTTTAGGGTAAAGAGTGTAACAAGCTTGGTTTAAAAGGGCTAGTTTTTGCAAGCACCATCCAAGTAGTTATACCAATTGAATTAAAAACATTGATCGTTCTAACGGACTAAAGTTTCATAATGGCATTAAAATTTTCATATAGAATAACTATACATTTAAATTTATGCTTAATTATTAAGCTTTTTTACTTGTCGCTATAGTAAATGCCAATTTTATTAAAAATATGAGCATGCTTGCGTATTAAATGACTTATTGGTTACTTTTAAAATAACTAAGTTAAAACAATGGGATACATTGTTTAACCCTATTGTTAAGCCATTTGTTTTGCGCCGAAATTACTCATTAATTTAATGTTATTGGTATATTCGCGTATTTAATACAAATTGATATTTAACATTCAATACAGAAAATATTGGGGTAGATAAAATAAATTCAAGGAAAAGGGTTGAATTTGCAGATAATGAGGCTATTAATACAGAAGAAGAGATGATAAAAAAGATGTTGAAGGAATTAAGCGAGGATCTAAGCAGGTCACTCGCTTTAGTAGAACAAAATAACAGTCACTCAATAATATCACCGTTAGGCGCTATATTTTTAGCATGTAAGCCTTTAGGGCCTTGTTCTAATTCGAATGTTACATCTTGACCAGCTTTAAGTGTTTTATAGCCGTCCATTACAATTGTTGAGTAATGAGCGAAAATATCATTCTCGCAGCCGTCTTCTACGATGAAACCGAAACCTTTGGCATTATTGAACCATTTGACTTTACCACAAGCCATACTTCTACATCCTTCTATAAGTTCACTAATTTAGTTAATCTAAACTGTATAATTTGCTAGACTGACTAAGGTTTAATCAATCTATGTTTGACTGTAGTTTATTTAGCCAGTCAGTCAAGTGTTTTGATCTATTTATTAACATTTTATTTATTTTTTTATTCAAGTTTGCTTGAGTTACAAAGACAAGACTATATTTAATTATGAGTGGTATGAAAGATTCAGGTGTTATAGACATCGTTCGCGACAAGGAAAAGCAAAAGCTGCAACCACCGCGAAAATATAAAGTTGTTTTAAATAACGACGATTACACGCCGATGGATTTTGTGATTGAGGTCCTGATGACGTTTTTTAATATGGATAGCGATAGAGCAACCGACGTGATGCTGCAAATTCATCAACAAGGGAAGGGGATCTGTGGCGTATTTAGCTCAGATGTAGCCCATACAAAAGCTGAACAAGTTAACCGATATTCAAGGGATAACGAGCATCCACTGCTATGTAGTTGTGAGCAGGAATAAATACCAAACGAATGATCTTTCGTTCGATTGTAATGGTATAAAATTATTATCTCTGTAAGGGGTTGCCAATGCTAAATAAAGATTTAGAACTTACTTTGAACAGCGCGTTTCGCGAAGCGCGTACACGTCGTCATGAGTTTATGACGGTAGAACACCTTTTACTTGCGCTTTTGGACAATCCATCTGCTGGGGAAGCGCTAAGTGCCTGTGCAGTAAATGTTGCAGAGTTAAAAACTGAACTCCTTGAGTTTATTAACGAAACCACGCCGGTTATTCCAGATTTAGAAGAAGAGCGTGAAACTCAGCCAACACTTGGTTTTCAACGTGTATTGCAACGTGCTGTTTTTCATGTGCAATCATCGGGTAAAAACGAAGTGACAGGCGTAAACGTGCTGGTGGCTATTTTTTCTGAGCAAGAAAGCCAAGCAGTCTATTTACTTAAAAAACACGACATATCACGTCTCGATATTGTTAATTTTATTTCGCATGGCATTGCCAAAGGCGATGATGAATTAGGCGATGACACCGACGATATTCACGAAGATGTACAAGAAGTGCAAAGCGAAGAAGCAAGCAAGCTCGACAGCTTTACCACTAACCTAAACGTACAAGCGCTCGAAGGCCACATTGACCCATTAATAGGGCGCGATAGTGAAGTAGAGCGTACTGTACAGGTGCTGTGTCGTCGTAAAAAGAACAACCCACTATTAGTAGGCGAAGCAGGTGTTGGTAAAACAGCAATTGCAGAAGGCTTAGCGTATCGTATTGTAAATAAGCAAGTACCCGAAGTAATTGCCGATGCAGTTGTTTACTCGCTTGATATGGGCGCATTATTGGCAGGTACTAAGTACCGTGGCGATTTTGAAAAACGCTTTAAAAGCTTACTAAAAGAGTTGCAAGCACAACCGGGTTCTATTTTATTTATTGATGAAATTCATACCATTATTGGTGCCGGCGCGGCATCGGGTGGAGTTATGGATGCATCAAACTTACTTAAGCCGCTACTCTCTAGTGGGCAATTACGCTGTATGGGTTCGACAACTTATAACGAGTACAAAAATATTTTTGAGAAAGACCGTGCTTTGGTACGTCGCTTTCAAAAAATTGATGTGCTTGAGCCGAGTGTTGCCGATACCACTAAAATATTAAATGGTTTAAAAGAGCGTTACGAAGCGCACCATGGCATTCGTTATACGCAAAAAGCATTAAAAGCAGCGGCAGAGCTAAGTGCAAAATATATTAATGAACGCCATTTGCCCGACAAAGCAATTGACGTAATTGATGAGGCCGGTGCAAGCCAACGTTTATTGCCTAGCTCTAAACGTAAAAAAACCATTGGCGTTGCCGATATAGAAAACATTGTGGCTAAAATGGCGCGTATTCCACCGCAAAGTGTGTCATCTAGCGACAAAGAAACGCTAAAAAACTTAGACCGCAATTTAAAAATGTTGGTGTTTGGGCAAGATCAATCTATTGATGCGCTTACATCAGCTATTCGCTTATCGCGCTCTGGTTTAGCCAACGAAGAAAAACCGGTAGGGTCGTTCTTATTTGCAGGCCCAACAGGGGTAGGCAAAACAGAGGTAACTAAACAGCTAGCTAAATGTATGGGTGTTGAGTTTATTCGCTTTGATATGTCGGAGTACGTAGAGCGCCATGCAATAAGTCGACTAATTGGTGCGCCACCAGGTTATGTTGGTTTTGAGCAAGGTGGGTTACTCACTGAAGCGGTAATTAAAAACCCGCATGCGGTAGTACTGTTAGATGAGATTGAAAAAGCGCACTCAGATATTTACAACATATTGCTGCAAGTAATGGATCACGGTACATTAACTGATAATAACGGCCGCAAAGCCGATTTTAGAAATGTAGTCGTGGTAATGACCACCAATGCGGGCGTGCAAGAAACAACGCGTGCGTCAATTGGTTTTAGCGAGCAAGACCATACGCACGATGCAATGGGTGAAATTAATAAAGTATTTTCACCAGAATTTAGAAACCGCTTAGATAACATTATTTGGTTTAATCACCTTGATAAAGACGTTATTTTACTTGTGGTTGATAAGTTTATTGTGGAGCTTCAGGCGCAACTGGATAAAAAGTCAGTTAATCTTGAGCTAAGTGCTAAAGCACGGGAATGGTTGGCTGACAAAGGTTACGATAAAGCGATGGGGGCACGTCCTATGGCACGTATTATCCAAGATCAGCTTAAAAAACCATTAGCCAACGAAATACTCTTTGGTGAACTTGTTGAAGGCGGTACGGTTAAAGTATCGGTTAAAGATAAAAAAATTCGCTTTGATTATCAAAGTGATTTAACACCAGCTTAGTTTAATATGCGCTAAATGAGTTAAATAAAAAGGCCTGCTTTTAAAAAGCAGGCCTTTTTTTGTAATGTTTTATAGACAACAAAAAACCCAGCAAGGCTGGGTTTTTTGTTTATTAAATGTAATTGCTAGTTAATATCCATCAATTACATTTAATAAACGCTTAAAGCTAGTGAAACACTAGCCAAAAACTAAATCTCGTTTACGCACTTACTTAGCGAGCACGGAATACGATACGACCTTTCGATAAATCGTAAGGAGTCATTTCTACCGTTACTTTATCGCCGGTTAAAATACGGATATAGTTTTTGCGCATTTTGCCTGAAATATGAGCCACAACTACGTGACCATTTTCTAGCTCAACTCGGAACATTGTATTTGGTAAAGTATCAAGGACTGTCCCTTGCATTTCGATTACGTCTTCTTTCGCCATGTTTAGCGTAACACCTCTTTAATAGTTAAACGCTGCAGATTCTGCCCAAAATACGCCAATAAGTAAAGGCGCAGCGGCTATTTTTGCAAATTAAATAGTCAACCACTGGTCTTTGACTTGTTTTTGCGCCGGTAAAAATTGCGTTTTGTAGTTCATTTTAGGACATTCGTCTATTTGGTAGCCCAAGTACACGTAGTGCTTATTTTGTGCTTTAGCAAATATTAGCTGCTGTAAAATCATCACAGTACCCAAACTATACTGCTCATAGTCGGGGTCAAAAAAAGTATAAATAGCTGAAATAGCCTTGTCCATACAATCAGTTACGGCAACTGCAACTAAATTATCTTGATCCCAAAGTTCTATAAAAGTGATGTTTAACCAACTGCATAATAAAAAACTCTGAAACTGTGTTTTATCAGGAGGATACATACTACCGTCTTGATGGCGCAAACTAATATATTTACTGTACAGCGCGTAGTATTGCGGGCGCTCTTGGTTAGAATATTTAACTTCAAAGCGTGTTTTTGCTTTGTTTAGTTTACGTTTGTGCGATTTTGTCTCAATAAACTCTTGTGCTAATACACGTACAGAGCTACATGCGCTGCAAGTTGGACAGTGCGGGCGGTAAATTTGGTTACCGCTGCGACGAAAACCTAACACCAGCAAAGACTCAAATTTATCGCTGCTGTAGCAACTTGGATCAAGAATGACCAATAACTGCTCTTGGCGGTTGGGTAAATAACTACAAGCAAACTCTTGGCTTAAACCAGCGCGTGCAGGAATATGTTCATTCATAAATAGCGTTAAGCTCCTGTGGTATCCACATAGCAGGGTCTACTTTATAATTTTGCGCTGCGTGTAGTTTAGCTAAAAATGCAGGGCGTGAGATCACTGTCGCCCCTAATGACATTAAATAGGGGTTTTCGAGCTGACAATCAATAAAATGCGCGTTATGGCGCTTAAGCCAATTAACCAACGCCCACATAGCCAGCTTAGAGCAGTTTGTTTGATGATGAAACATCGACTCGCCACAAAAAACACCATTTTGCATAATGCCATATAAGCCACCTGCAAGCTCTCCCTCGCGCCACACTTCTACACTATGAGCAATGCCTGCGTTATGGGCGTTAATGTACGCAGTGAGCATGTCAGAGGTTATCCACGTACCATCGGTATCAATGCGTTGCTCGCAGCATGCTTCAATCACTTCAATAAAGGCATTATTTATAGTAACGGTGACCGGGTGCTTTTTTAAATGCTTGCGCAGGCTTTTACTAATATGAAAATTATCGAGCTCTACAATGCCGCGCTCACTGGGCGACCACCACATTATTGGCTCGTCTTCGCTAAACCACGGAAATATACCATTATTATAAGCGTTACTTAGCCGCGCTAAACTTAAATCGCCACCAATAGCGAGTAAACCGTCGGGGGAGTCGAGAGCGCACTCTATAGGTGGAAATGCTATATCGGTATTACTTAGCTGGTACAGCTGCTTTTTCATACAATACTTCAATAAAAACGAATAACAAAAGTGTAACTATAATTTAGACATAAAAAAAGGCTGATTTATCAGCCTTTTTCACTAAACACTTAACAGCTTATAGATTATCTAAAAAGCGCTCAGCATCTAATGCTGCCATACAACCTGTTCCGGCTGAAGTAATTGCTTGGCGGTAAATATGATCCGACACATCACCAGCGGCAAATACGCCTGGTACGCTAGTTTGTGTAGCGTTGCCATTAAGGCCCGACTCAACAATTATATAGCCGTCTTTCATCTCTAGTTGGCCAACAAACATATCGGTATTTGGCTTATGGCCAATAGCAATAAATACGCCCGCTAGGTCTAACTCTTCGGTTGCATCAGAGTTTGCATCTTTAATACGCACACCGGTAACGCCCATTTGGTCACCTAATACTTCGTCAAGCGTACGGTTGTAATGCATTACCACATTACCGTTTGCTGCTTTTTCAGCAAGGCGGTCGGCTAGTATTTTTTCACTACGGAAACTATCACGACGGTGAATTACATGCACTTCATCGGCAATGTTAGATAAGTAAAGCGCTTCTTCAACAGCTGTGTTACCGCCGCCAACAACCGCTACTTTTTGTCCTTTATAGAAAAAACCATCACAGGTCGCACACGCAGATACGCCACGGCCTTGAAAATTTGTTTCTGACTCTAAGCCTAGGTACTTAGCAGACGCGCCTGTTGCAATGATTAGTGCGTCACAGGTGTAAGTGCCTTGGTCGCCAGTTAAAGTGAAAGGGCGTTTAGACACGTCTACTTTATTTATGTGATCAAATATAATTTCAGTTTCAAAGCGCTCAGCATGCTCTTTCATACGATCCATTAACGCAGGACCAGTTAAGCCATGCGCATCGCCAGGCCAGTTTTCTACTTCGGTAGTGGTGGTTAATTGGCCACCTTGTTGCATACCAGTAATTAATACTGGGTTTAAATTTGCGCGGGCTGCGTAAACTGCGGCAGTGTAACCAGCGGGGCCTGAGCCTAAAATAAGTAACTTACAATGTTTTGCTTCAGTCATGGTTTTTTCCTAAACGTTTAATTCACTCTGTAATGCGCTCGATTCTAAGAAAAACAAGCAGGAAGTAAACAAAATCCGTGATTAATTTTTTTAACAAATTTTAAAGCTGTGCAATATTGTGTACTTAAAATGGAGTAATTTATGTCTAATAAGTAAAATTAGTTCAATAAACAGACTAATACGCAACAAAACTGCGTTAATTCATGACCGGTTTGATTTTTTTTGATATGTTTTACCTAATTTTGATTTGTCACTGAAAGATTATGTGACCTAAGTGAATAGGCAACTATGTTATTTTGGCAGGAAAAACCCGCATTTGGGTTGACTTCAAAAGACCTTAACGTCTTAACCAATGCGCAAGAGTACCGTACGCAATTGCTACGTTTAATTGCCAACGCAAAAAAACGAATTTATATAACCACGCTTTATTTACAAGATGATGAAGCCGGACGTGAAGTTTTAGAGGCACTGCACCAGGTGTCATTAGCTAACCCAGCGCTTGAAATAAAAGTGCTGGTAGATTTTCATCGCGCGCAACGTGGCCTTATTGGTGCCGAAAAATCTGAGGGGAATGCCAGTTTATATTGTGATTACCTCGAAAAGTTTCAATCGAACGTGCAGGTATACGGCGTACCAGTAAAAGCGAAAGAGTTATTTGGCGTATTGCATTTAAAAGGTTTTGTGATTGACGACACCTTGCTTTATAGCGGCGCGAGTATAAATAATGTGTATTTAGAGTATAACGACCGTTATCGCCTCGATCGTTACTTTTTAGTTACGCAAAACGCGTTATGCGATGCTGTAATAGACTTTATTGAAACAACATTACTTAGCTCAAATGCAGTGCCGCGTATTGATAGCCGCCCGCTGCCAAAGCTTAATGACTTTAGATTAGATCAAAAGCAATTAATGCGTGATTTAAAAACAGCAAGGTATAACAGCGCCGAGCTGCATAATACTCAGTCCTTAGGTATTCGTTTGTTTTTAGGATTAGGGCGACGCAATAACGAACTTAATCGTTTAATTAAAACCATGTTTGACGCCACCGAGCAAGAGCTAGTGTTGTACACGCCTTACTTTAATTTTCCGGCGCCATTAATGCGCTCATTACGCCGCTTATTAAAACAAGGTAAGCAAGTCACTATTGTAGTAGGCGATAAAACGGCTAACGACTTTTATGTACCGCCTAGCGAGCCATTTAGTAAAATAGGCGCGTTGCCGTATTTATACGAAACTATTTTGCATAAATTTGTTAAAACGCAAAAACGCCATATTGATAACGGTAATTTAAACGTTTATTTATGGAAGCACGACAGTAATTCGTTTCATTTAAAAGGCATTTGTTCAGACAGAAAAGTACATTTACTCAGTGGTCATAACCTTAACCCGCGGGCGTGGGGACTAGATGTTGAAAATGGTATTTTAATTGAAGATCCACAGCAAACAATAATGCAAGATATTGACAACGAAAAGCGAGAAATTCTGCAGCACTGTCGCCGTTTAACTGGCCCAGATGATTTAGAAACCATGGACGATTATCCGCAAGCGGTTAAAAAGTTACTTGGCCAAGCAAAACGTGTAAAAGTAGATTTTATAATTAAACGTTTTATATAAGCTTATAAATTTAAAATCTATACAACAAAAAAGCAGCTAATAGCTGCTTTTTTTGTTTGCACTAATGTTTACTCTAAAGCACTCAAGTAAGTTAATGCTTGAGTGCTTTACGCTAAATTAAACGTTTTCTAGCGCAGTACGAGGATCAACATATTCCATGTTAAACGCCTCAGCTACTTCTTTGTAAGTTACTTGGCCTTTTATTACGTTTAAGCCTTTTAAGAAGTGAGCGTCGTCAAGCAATGCCTTTTTATAACCTTTGTTTGCAAGGTTAATAATAAACGGCAAGGTTGCATTGTTAAGTGCAAACGTAGAAGTACGTGGCACAGCGCCCGGCATATTAGCAACACAATAGTGAACAACGTCATCAACAATGAACGTAGGATCAGCATGGGTAGTTGCTTTAGAGGTGGCAATACAGCCACCTTGGTCAATGGCAACGTCAACAATTGCAGAGCCTGGTTTCATGGCTTTAATGTGCGCAGCAGTTACTAGTTTAGGTGCAGCTGCACCTGGAATAAGTACACCACCAATTACTAAATCGGCCTCTAGTACGTGTTTTTCAAGTGCGTCGGCAGTTGAGTAAATAGCGCGTACTTTGTTGCCAAACTGTGCGTCTAGTGCGCGTAATACATCAATGTTACGATCAAGTATTACTACGTTTGCACCTAAACCAACCGCCATAAGGGCAGCGCTACGGCCAACCATACCGCCGCCAATAATAACTACTTTAGCTGGCTCAACGCCCGGTACGCCACCAAGTAACATACCACTGCCTTTATTTATTTTTTCAAGTGCTTGTGCGCCCGCTTGAATAGACATACGACCTGCTACTTCACTCATAGGTGCTAAAAGAGGAAGGCCACCGCGAGAGTCTGTGACTGTTTCGTATGCAATACAAATTGCTTTGCTTTTAACTAGGTCTTCAGTTTGTGGTAAGTCAGGGGCAAGGTGTAAGTAAGTGAAAAGAATTTGATCTTCGCGCAGCATGGCACGCTCAATCGCTTGTGGCTCTTTTACTTTAATTATCATCTCGGCTTTTGCGAATACATCAGCAGGTGTTGCTAAAATTTCAGCACCGGCTTGTACGTAATCGTCGTTAGTAAAGCCAATGCCCATACCCGCATCTGTTTCCACTAATACTTGGTGGCCGTGATTAACGAGCTCACGAACACTAGCAGGAACCATACCTACGCGGTATTCATGGTTTTTAATTTCTTTAGGTACACCTATAATCATAATTTTGCCTTGTTAGAACGGGATAAGTTTTTTCACTATTATATTCATGAGTTGCTAGTGTGTCTTACCTTTTTTTTAACATATTATAGTGATAATATCTGTTTTTGGCTTTTAAACAGAATAATAAACTAGGTGAGTATGCATACACTATTAGATAGAATAGATCGCAAAATATTAGTGGAATTACAACAGGATGGGCGGTTATCTAATGTGGAACTGGCCCGACGAGTTGGCTTAAGTGCGACACCTTGTTTAGAGCGTGTAAAAAAGTTGGAGCGAGAAGGTTATATACTTGGTTACAAGGCTGTGGTTGATCCGGCTAAGCTTGGCCAAGGTTTATCGGTATACGTTGAGGTAACTATTACTAAAACATCGGCAGATGTATTTGACGAATTTAGTGCTGCAGTTAAAAAGCATAACGAAATAATAGAGTGCCATTTAGTATCGGGTAATTTTGACTTTTTACTTAAAACGCGGGTAAACGACATGTCAGAATATCGAGGAGTACTGGGCGATATACTCTTAAAGTTACCCAATGTTAGCGAAAGTCGTACTTATGTAGTAATGGAAGAAGTAAAAGGCGAGGAAGGCGTAATTATTCGCCCCTATGTTGCTTAAGCTGATTTACAATATGTGTGTTATTTATAGGCTAATATAGTAATTTATAATTAGTTTCGCACAATATGAGTTTAAATTATAAAAACTTGTTCATAATCAGGCCATCAAGGTTAAGATAAAGTGCAACAAAATACATTTCCTGCTAAGGTATTCCACTGCTAAGTGAGTGTAAAAATAATAAAGAGGAATAGGGAATTATGCGCCTAAACGGTGTGCAAAGGCTATTAGAAACAGGGCTGATAATCAGCACTTTTACAGCAATATTTATTTTATGTGCCTTAATCAGCTTTGATCCGGCGGATGCTGCATGGTCGCAAACTAGCTTTAGCGAAGTAAAAAACATTACTGGCGCTGCGGGTGCATGGATTGCTGACATATTATTACTCACTTTTGGCTGGTTGGCTTATTTAGTACCGGCCGCAATTCAGATATTTGGTTATTTACTATTTAAACAACCGCACCGAATTTTACAACTCGACTACACCACCTTAGCATTGCGTGTTATTGGTTTTGCTTTATTTATTACCTCAGCTACCGCTATTAGCAGCATTAATTTTGATGATATTTATAACTTTTCATCAGGCGGGGTAGTGGGCGATGTGATTGAATCGGCAATGATGCCTGCATTTAACTTTACCGGTACTTCAATACTATTATTGTGCTTCTTTTTTGCCGGTTTAACATTATTAACGGGCGTATCGTGGGTAGATTTTGTTGATTATTTAGGTGATTTAATCGTTCGTTTTTATCGTTACATTAGCAATTATGTAAAAGGCTGGCTAAACCGAGAGCGTTTAGCGGGTAATGATAACCAGCAAATAGACGCACAATTTGAACCAGACGCCAACGAGCAAGCCGATGAAACAAATACCAAAAAAGTAAATAAACAAAAATCAATTAACAAACCGCAAACGCCATTTAATGAGCCGCAAATTAGCGACGAATTTATGCCGTTTGACGAGCTAGACGACATTCTCGATCAAGAAATTGGCTTTAGCGCCATAGATGACGATCCAATGGATACAGAAGCTGCACTTAATGCACTTGATCAGAGCCCAGTAGTAGAGCCAGAAAAGCCTGTAACTACGGTAGTATCGCCAGCAAGGCCAATGAACAAGCCAAAAGCTGCGTATCAGCCGCCGCCAACAGCCAAAGAAAAATTTGAACAATTACTTAATCAAGAGCCGCCACTAGGGCCATTACCATCGCTTGATTTACTCGACAGACCCGACAAAGCTAAAAACCCTATTTCGCAAGAAGAGCTCGATACAGTATCGCGACTAGTAGAGACAAAACTGCTCGACTTTAACGTACAAGCAAAGGTTGTAGCAGTATACCCAGGGCCAGTTGTTACACGCTTTGAGCTAGATTTGGCACCCGGTATAAAGGTGTCTAAAATTACCGGTTTAGCAAAAGATTTAGCCCGTTCGCTTTCGGCAATTAGTGTACGTGTGGTTGAGGTTATTCCGGGTAAAACCTATGTAGGCATAGAGCTGCCTAACAAGTATCGCGAAATAGTGCGTTTATCAGAAGTAATAAACGCCCCTAAATTTGAGCAAAACCCATCGCCACTCACTATGGTATTAGGTAAAGATATTGCTGGGGAGCCGGTATGTGCCGACCTTGGTAAAATGCCACATTTACTGGTAGCCGGTACTACAGGCTCGGGTAAATCAGTGGGCGTTAATGTGATGATAGTAAGCTTACTGTACAAATCGGGGCCTGACGATGTACGTATGATCATGATTGACCCTAAAATGCTTGAACTTTCGGTATACGAAGGTATTCCGCATTTATTGTGTGAAGTAGTTACCGACATGAAAGAAGCCGCTAATGCACTGCGTTGGTGTGTGGGCGAAATGGAGCGTCGTTATAAGCTAATGTCGGCTTTGGGTGTACGTAACTTAAAAGGTTACAACCAAAAAGTGCTTGAAGCCAAAGAAGCGGGCTATCCAATAATGGACCCATTATTTAAAGACACCGATGGCATGAAAGATGGCCCAGATGAGCTTGGAAAACTACCTAGTATAGTGGTAGTAATTGACGAATTTGCCGACATGATGATGATTGTAGGTAAAAAGGTAGAAGAGCTAATTGCCCGTATTGCGCAAAAAGCACGTGCCGCAGGTATTCATTTAATACTGGCAACACAGCGCCCATCGGTAGACGTAATTACCGGTTTAATTAAAGCAAATATACCAACGCGTATGGCGTTTCAGGTATCGAGTAAAATAGATTCGCGCACTATACTTGACCAACAAGGTGCCGAAAATTTACTAGGTATGGGTGATATGTTGTATTTACCGCCAGGTACAAGTGTTCCTGAGCGTGTGCATGGCGCGTTTGTAGACGACCACGAAGTACACGCAGTAGTAAACGACTGGAAAGCCCGTGCTAAACCAAATTACATAGACGAAATACTTAATGGCGACGCGAACGAGGATATTTTATTACCGGGTGAAGCCAGCGAAAACGCAGATGAAGAAAACGATCCGCTATACGACGAAGCCGTGTCGTTTGTAATTGAAACCGGTAAAGTATCGGTGTCGTCTGTGCAACGTAAATTACGTGTTGGCTATAACCGCGCAGCACGCTTAGTAGAACAAATGGAAACATCGGGTATCGTGAGTTCAGCTGGCCACAATGGCGCTCGCGATGTATTAGTACCTAATGGAGCAAATTAATGAAAAAACTTAACACCTTATTATTAGTACTTGGCAGCTTAGTTGCTACGCCAAGCTTTGCAGACGACAGCCAAGCATTACAAGATCAACTCGCAACGCTAAAAAGCTTTAAAGCGCAGTTCTCGCAAAAAGTAACAGACAAACAAGGCCAAGCAGTAATGCAAGGCGAGGGCACGATTGCCCTGCAACAACCTATGATGATCCGCTGGCAGCAAACCAATCCAGACGATACATTATTTGTATCTAATGGGGATAAAACATATTACTTCGACAGTTTTGCCGAGCAAGTAACTATTATGCAAACTAGCAGCCTTATAGATTCAACGCCGTTTGTGTTACTTACTTCAAAAGACCCAGCGCAGTGGGAAAAATACAGCGTACTGGCTACAAATAGCGGCTTTAGCGTAACGCCAAATAAAGGCGTAGAAAGCCAAGTAGAGCAGCTAGATATAACCTTTGCTGGTAACGAGCAAGGTTTGGCTAAATTAGTGGTAACCGATAATTCAGGGCAGTTATCGTCGTTTACTTTTAATGATGCACAAGTTAATACGCCGCTTGATAAAAGCACCTTTGAATTTACGCCTCCTGAAGGTGTTGAAATAGACGATCAGAGTAACGGTGAGTAACTTAGGATTTAACTTTGGGCCCGATGTACGCCCACTCGCAGCGCGTATGCGCCCAACAACGCTTGATGAATACATTGGCCAGCAGCACTTACTCAGCGCCGATAAACCACTGCATCAGGCAATTGTTGCAGGGCGCTGCCATAGTTTAATATTGTGGGGCCCGCCGGGCGTAGGTAAAACAACGCTCGCGCAAATAATTGCTAATCATGCCGATGCTGCGCTTATTCAAATGTCGGCAGTTACTGCAGGCGTTAAAGACATTCGCGACAGCGTTACGCAGGCGCGCGAAAACCTACAAAGCCGTGGCCAACGCACCTTAATGTTTGTTGACGAAGTACACCGTTTTAATAAATCTCAGCAAGATGCATTTTTACCGCATATAGAAGACGGTACGTTTATATTTGTAGGTGCAACCACCGAAAACCCATCATTTGCACTTAACAACGCTATTTTGTCGCGGGCGCGTGTGTATGTTTTAAAATCGCTTGCCGATACCGATCTATACACAGTAATAGATCGTGCACTCAAACAAGACGAACAATTAAGCCAAAAGCACATAGTAATTGCCGACAACGCTAAAAAAGCACTGTGCCAAGCAAGTGGTGGCGATGCGCGCAAAGTACTTAACTTACTTGAGCAAGCGGTTGATTTAACCACAGAGCAAAACGGCCAATACAAGGTAGACGAGCACGTACTTAGCCAAGTGCTGCCCACACATTTAGCTAAATACGACAAAGGCGGCGATGAGTTTTACGACTTAATATCGGCCTTTCATAAATCAGTACGTGGCAGCTCTCCCGATGGCGCGCTGTATTGGTATTGCCGTATTTTAGCCGGTGGGGGTGACCCATTATATGTAGCAAGGCGCTTACTTGCTATAGCCACAGAAGACATTGGCAACGCCGATCCGCGCGCTATGGAAGTGGCGCTAAACGCATGGGATATTTTTCAGCGAGTAGGCCCAAGCGAAGGCGAACGTGCAATTGCACAAGCCACACTTTATTTAGCCAGCGCACCTAAAAGTAATGCGGTGTATATGGCGTTTAATCAAGCCAAGGCCGATGCCGAAAACGAGCCTAGTTATCCCGTGCCCGAGCATTTACGCAATGCGCCAACCAACTTAATGAAAGACTTGGGGTATGGCGCTGAGTATCGTTATGCGCACAACGAAGAAGGCGCTTTTGCTGCCGGAGAGAAGTATTTACCACCAGAAATGCAAGGTAGGGAGTATTACTTACCGAGCGATCGTGGCCTTGAGCAAAAAATTAAGCAAAAGCTCGATTACCTAAAAGAGCGCGACGCGCAAAGCCCACTTAAACGATACGAAAATGATTAAACTTTATATGATGATCGCCCTTGGCGGAGCCTCAGGAGCGTGTTTACGGTTTTTTATTAGCGAAAGCATGCTAAAACTCCTCGGTAGGGGATTCCCTTTTGGCACGTTGGCGGTTAATATTCTGGGTTCATTGTTGATGGGCATTTTGTACGGTTTACTAGATAAAGATATAATCGCCGAAAGCCCTGCTAAAGCCCTGATCGGGGTTGGCTTTTTAGGTGCGTTAACCACCTTTTCAACATTTTCAATGGATTCGCTGTTGTTGTTACAACAAGGTCACTTTATTAAAATGGCCCTCAATATCATCTTAAACGTGATGGTGTGTATTTTTATGGCTTGGCTGGGCCTTCAGCTAGTAATGCAAAAAGGTTAAAAACTAACATGTTAGATTCTAAATTTTTACGTCAAGATATCGAACAAACGGCAGCACGCTTAGCGGCTCGCGGTTACGAACTCGATGTAGCGACGGTCACGGCACTTGAAGAAAAACGCAAAACATTACAAGTAAAAACGCAAGAACTTCAAAGTCAGCGTAATGCAAGCGCAAAAGCAATTGGCCAAGCTAAAGCCAAAGGCGAAGACGCTCAACCGCTACTAGATGCAGTTGCTAACTTAGGTAGCGAACTAGACGCAGCAAAAGCGCAGCAAGATGTAGTATTAGCCGCAATTAACGACATTGCCTTAGCAATTCCAAACTTGCCAGACGAATCAGTACCTGCAGGTAAAGACGAAGACGACAACGTTGAAATACTAACGTGGGGCACACCTAAAAAGTTTGATTTTGACGTGAAAGATCACGTTGATGTAGGCCAAGACTTAAACGGCTTAGACTTTGAAATGGGCGTTAAAATTAGTGGCGCACGCTTTACCGTAATGCGCGGCCAAGTAGCGCGTATGCACCGTGCATTAACGCAATACATGCTAGACACCCACACAGACAAAAACGGTTACACAGAAATGTACGTACCGTACCTAGTAAATAGCGCAAGTCTATACGGCACTAGCCAATTACCTAAGTTTGCGGGCGATTTATTCCACACATTAGGCCTTGTAAACGACGATGGCGAACAGCAATCAGGCTTTAGCTTAATCCCTACAGCAGAAGTACCACTTACTAACAGTGCACGCGATGAAATTTACGACGAAAGCGATTTGCCAATTCGTTTAACTGCGCACACGCCATGTTTTAGAAGTGAAGCCGGCAGCTATGGTCGCGACACTCGCGGCTTAATTCGTCAGCACCAGTTTGATAAAGTAGAACTTGTACAGCTTGTAAAACCAGAAGACTCAATGGCAACGCTTGAAGAGTTAACAGGTCATGCAGAGCAAATACTACAAGAGCTTGAACTACCTTACCGTAAAGTGATTTTATGTATGGGTGATATGGGCTTTGGCTCAGCTAAAACCTACGACTTAGAAGTATGGTTACCAGCGCAAAACACCTACCGCGAAATTTCATCATGTTCAAACATGGCTGATTTTCAGGCGCGTCGTATGCAAGCACGTTTTCGCCGCGAAGGGGCTAAAAAGCCAGAGTTATTACATACACTAAATGGCTCAGGTTTAGCCGTTGGCCGCACACTCGTAGCCATACTAGAAAACTACCAACAAGCCGATGGCTCAGTAGTAGTACCAGAAGTATTACGCCCATATATGGGCGGCCTTGAAGTGATTGGTAAGCAATAAAACAAAACTTAAGCTTTAAGTCAGGTTTTAGGCTTATGAGCTTAAAAGGAAAGCCGCTGTTTGTAATAAACAGCGGCTTTTTTATTATAGGTTAAAAGTAAAAAGGTTCAGCTAATATGTAGGGCGTGTTTTAGCGCTTTATAGTTTTTTGACAAAGTTATGCGCCTGTCCTTTTTACTTTCCTTTTTATATGTTACGACTTTTTATCTGTTATGGAGTCAGGTGAATGAGCAGTGGCAACTGTATTGCCTTGTTCATAATATAGAAAAGCTGCAAACACGATACATTAAGAGGGGGAAGCTCTTTTAACCTCAATAAAGCCACTTAAACACCAGTAATACCTTCTAAAATGCCAATTAAAACAACATCAAACTCCCACTTTATATTCTGCATAAAATACAGTAATCGATTGAACCAAAATAGGAACTCAGCTATGGTTTATTAATCAATAAAAACAAATAAAAAACGAGTTAATCTACAGGCTCGTTATAAGCTACTGGAGCTGAGATGAGTCGATACGGGCATAATTATTTTGTAGCCTTTTATGAGTTAGATGGATTTGGCGTAATCGAAGGCAGGAAGGAACAAGCCCTTCAAGCTATAAAGGGCCAGGCTGACGATTACATTCTGAATGTAAACAAGACGGAATACCTTGATCATTTGGGTTCGGAGTTTTCAATGCAGCCATTGGAAATTCATCAAGAGCAACTATCGGTTTCTGTTGAAGAACGGATGATTCCTGCCAAACGACATCCCAGTTCATACTGGGTGGACAATGGAAAATCCTATCCAAAAGATGTGTACACCTTCCATCTGCCGTTTTCTGGGGATGCTCAGTTGCTCAAGGTTCGTGCAAGTACATACAGCATGTCATCTCCGCGTATTCAGACTGATGGTCGGGAAATTCAGTTTGAAATTATTAACTTTAACCAAGAAGCGGAAGCGATAAAGCGCGAGGCTGATAATGTTGTGGCGCAGTTAACGTCGCAAAACCAGAATCTTACGAACGATCTAGTAAGATTCAACGGGTCGTTGGAGTCACTGTTGAGCAAAGCATTCGATGCACGAAAAGAACAGTTGTTAAAGAAACATGACGTGATTTCGGCTTTGGGTATTCCTGTTCGAAAAGCTCACAGCACACCTTCTACGTTCTCAGTTCCAGCTAAACGAACCCCAGCCATACCAAGCAAGCCCAAGCCCGAAGTTACTGCCAAAGGCTATAAGCCGGAACCAACTCTTGATAACGCAATTTACTATCAGATTCTCAAAATTATCCACGATGTTGGCAAGCAATTTGAGCGGTTGCCGAGTACATACGCTGGAAAAGGTGAGGAACATCTTCGTGATCATATGCTTCTGATTTTAGAGCCAAATTTTGAGGGTTCTGCAACGGGCGAAACATTTAATAAGAAAGGTAAAACAGATATTTTGCTTCGTCACGAGGGCTCAAATGTGTTCGTGGCCGAATTGAAATATTGGCATGGGAAGAAAGGCTATCTCGAAACAATAACTCAGTTGCTTTCGTATCTCACTTGGAGGGATTCAAAGGCAGCAGTGGTTATGTTCATATCCAACAAGGAGTTCAGCCCCGTTCTCGAAACTATTCGTGAAGTTACTTCAGAACATCCGAATCATTTGGGATTTGTCAAAGAGGTGGAAGAAGGTTGGTATCAGTATCGGTTTCACATTAATGATGATTCAAATCGAGAAGTTCACATTGCTATCCAAGCATTCCACTTGCCGCGGTAAGGTTGCTTATAACAACACGCCCTGAGGTGGACGACTAGTAAAATTTAGCTATTAATTGCAAATTTTAAAAGTGGTGAGCCTCTGCGTTTTAATGCTGCTAAATACGTCGATTCATCGTAGGGTGTATTCGTTTTCCAGCACCTAAATACAATCCTTATCTATTTAAATGTCAGTGGTCTAAAAGTAAAAATAGAACAGGCACAAAGTTTTTATATACAAGAATAAATAACAGTTAGCGAAGTATTATATTTATAGATGAACAATAGCCAGCAATAATTGATTAAATAAAGGGTATTAAAATGGATAAAATGTCAGTTAACATAACATCTAAACCTTTAGAAACTTACCCGAAAAAACAAATTTTAAAGGTGGTGGCTGATGACGATTCTGAAAAAGAGACAGTGCAAAAGGGAGTGGCTCAAGGCGTCCAAGTAGATATATCTGAAGAGGGGGCGGAAAAAAGTCTGGAAGATAAAAATCAAGCGGCGTTTCGCAAGTTATTAGGTAATGAAGATGTAGATCAAGCCTCACAATCTGAAGGTGACCCCCTTGATGAACTAATTGCTGAAATACAAGAAAAGCTTGAAAAACTACTGCAAGAAACTGCATTGTTACGCAGTAAAGATGATGAAGAGTCTCAGACTAAAGTGAAGGTGCTAGAAGGTGAAATTACCGGGCTTAACATTCAACTTATTGAATTATTAAAACAGAAATTAGAATCGGGTAAAAACTAGGTGTAAAGTTTCTGTAATTACCTTTAATACACTTTTCGGTTACTGCATAACGCGGTAAGTCGGGTTGCTTTTAGTAAACTCATCACTTTTGTCGGATGGCGTGGCTTCGCCACTTATCCGACTTACGTCAAAAGGTAGGTTGGTTAAGCCGAAGGCGCCACCCAACAGAGTTATTAAACCTATTAAAGCGGATTACTAAAAGCGCTATCACCCTCTAAAAGCGAAGTCTCTCTAACCCTCTTGTGAACTAATTTGATTTAACTAACATCAGCTTTGCATCTTCCCCATCGGTTAATATTGCTACATTACCTTCAGTGGTTACAAACACATCTCTTAATCGGCCTGTGGCCTCTGGGAATATATGAGATTGGGTAAATTCACCATTAGCTAAATTTACAGCGTAGAGCTTTTTATCAACCAAAGTCGTAATTAACACATGTTTTTGTAGTGAAGGGAAAGCCGCGTGCTTAGAGCCGTAATACGCCATGCCGGAAGGGGCGATTGATGGCGTCCAATTAACACTTGGTTTTTGCATGCCTGGGTATTGCGTAAAAGGTGAAATACGCGCTTGCGAATAATCCCTACCGTAAGTAATTACTGGCCAGCCATAATTGGTGCTTGCGGTTAAGTAGTTTAGCTCGTCGCCGCCTGCGGGGCCGTGTTCGTGGCTAATAATTTGCTGTGTATCGTAATCATATACAAGGCCTTGAGGGTTACGGTGGCCAAGTGAGTAAACAGCATGGGCATTTGGATTTGTATGGTTAATAAATGGGTTATCTGTTGGAATACTGCCGTTTAAGTTTATACGTAATATTTTACCAAGCTGGCTGGTAATAACCTGTGCTTGCTCTCTAAAGTCAAAGCCATCGCCCGTTGAAACTAATAACGTATTGTCGGGTAGGACAAGGGCGCGCCC
Organism: Pseudoalteromonas sp. SG44-5; assembly: GCF_014164175.1. NCBI lineage: Bacteria > Pseudomonadati > Pseudomonadota > Gammaproteobacteria > Alteromonadales > Pseudoalteromonadaceae > Pseudoalteromonas > Pseudoalteromonas sp. SG44-5. The sequence goes on from NZ_JACJES010000002.1 coordinate 287,082, forward strand.
AGCGTAATGCTGTGGTGTGTTTTTATTGGTAGCTACTTTATAAATAATTTGCGGCTTTGAAAAACGAGTACCATTAAAGGTGGCTTTGGCAACAACAAGCCTGTTTGCGTTGGCATCGCCTTGGGCGTAGGTAAAAATTACTTCTTTGGAGTTGCTATAATCTGGCGATAATACTATATCGAGTAAGCCACCTTGGCCTGCAAGGTATAAGCCCTCTAGGTTTAGTTTTACTCTTGATTGCGCATTATTTTTAATTATAACTACGTGGCCATCGCGCTCTGTAATTAACCATGTACCGTTTGCTAGTTCAACCATGCTCCACGGAGACTGTAATTGTGTAGCAAGGGTTTTTGTACTGTATTGCTTTTTTGGTAACGCAGCGCCTGCATTAACAGAAAACGCAAAAAGCGAAAGCAGAGTAAAAAAAGAGATACATTGTTTACGGGGTAAGCCTTTGCTAGCATGGCTTATATAAGAAAAAAACTTTATTTTAAGTTGAGATAACCATGTCATTTTTAACACGTATATTGCCCTCATTTTTAGTTTCTTGGTTATTTACATTCACACTTGCTAGCTTGTTTCATAGCCAATACGTTGTCAATCAATTAGTTAATGTAGGTGTTGTAGTGAGCTTTAGCGACCGTGTTAGTTTAACACTGGATGATTGGCTGGGCTTATTACCTACCTATGGTGCTATTATTGCCATTGCACTTGCCATCGCTTTTTTAGTTACGGTGCAGCTTAATAAAAAGGTTAAAAAATACCGTACTCAGCTATTTGTTATTGCTGGCATTGTGGCGTTTGCTATGGTGTTAATTGCCATTGAATTGATTATGAATATACATATTATAGCGGGCGCAAGAGGTTGGGGGTTTTACACTCAATTGCTTGCAGGTGCAGCTGGGGGCTATGTGTTTTCACGCTTAACAAAAACAAATATTATCTGATTTTAATTACTGCAGGATACAGGAAAGGTTTTTATTATAATGAATAAGTAAAAAAGCCACTGTTTGTAGTGAACAGTGGCTTTTAATTAGATGTTTTTAGTTTAATTAAAAAATCAAACTAATCAGCTTGTAGCTGCTTAAGCCAAATATAAGCAGTAATATAGGCACAGTGATAAGGTTTAATAACACAGAATTGGTGTAATTGCCCATCACCGCTTTTTGATTTACCAACCAGAGTAAATAAACAGTAATAATAGGCAGTAATAAGCCATTAGCAGCTTGGGCAAAAATGATCACGGCAACCGGATCTAACCCCAAAGAGGCAACAGCTGCGCCAAACAATAAGATAACTAATGCTACCGATTTGAAACGGCTACTTTGCATTTTGTTAGACCAACCAAGCATTCCGCAAACTGCATAGGCTCCCGCTAAAGGAGCAGTAATTGCACTAGTTAAACCTGCAGCAAATAAACCAATAGCAAAAAAGTAATGGGCAGCGCCACCTAATAATGGCTCAAGCTGTACAGCCATATTTGCTGCGCTAACTTTACCCGCGTCGGTACCATAAAAAGCCACCGAGGCGGTAGATAAAATAGCCAAAGTGATCACTCCACCTAAAGTGATTGATAAGCTGGTATCGATATTTGTTTGCTTAATTATTTTACGTTTATCGCTATTATTGTTGTACTTTGCTGCGAGCACTCCTGAATGCAAAAATAAATTATAAGGTACTATGGTGGTGCCAATCAGTGCAAGTACAGTGGTAACAGAGCCCTCAGGCATAGTAGGAATAAAACCCGCTAGTACTTTGCTTATAGGCGGAGCAGCCATAACTAAAGTAGAAATAAACACTAAGCTCATTAAAATCACTAATAAAATGAGCGCGTTTTCTACCACTTTATGTTTTCCGCTGTACAGTAACAATGCGCTAATAAAAGCAATGAGCGGCGTCCATATTTGCGCATTTATTGTCGGAAATATCTTTATTAAACCCATGCTAGCGCCACTAAGGTTACCCGCTTCATAGGCGGCGCTGCCCACGCCAATGGCGCTTATTACCAAAAAGCTAGCGAGAATTTTAAGCACTGGGGTATGAATATGCGCGCGCAGTGCTTGAGCAAGATCTTTGCCTGTTGCTACGCCAAGGCGAGCAGCCATAGATTGTAATAATATAGTGGCTATTACTGAAAAAAGTAATGTCCAGATAAGTGCAAAGCCAAAGTTTGCACCTGCTACGCTAGCAGTCGTTATGGTGCCTGGTCCTATAAAGGCTGCGGTGACTAGTAGTCCTGGTCCTAATCGCATAATTTACCTGTATGTTGGTGTTTAAAGTGTGCACCTGTATGGGCGCGCGTTTATTACTGCCACTTAGTAAGCGTTTGCAGCCTGAACTACCTTTTATGCTACCCGCTAGTAAATAGCGTGTAAAAAAGGTCGCGTAGAATAACAGTTTATATATAAATTTAAAGAGTATAGCGCGCGTTTGCACAAAAAGAGTACAGTATTACAGAGGTAAATAAGGGATAAAGGCAACACTTGCTCAATAGCGTGCCGTTATAGTGGATGTTAAGTTATAGCCAAAGCGTAGATAGCATAAGCATTAATTTAAGCCATTAAATACTTTATGGTTTGTAAACCTTTGCGTAGTGTTGCTTCATCGGTTGCATAGTTAATGCGAATACACTCGTGCTTGTGCGCCCAGCTATCGTCAATGCCAATAAAAAAGTTGTGTCCAGGAATTACATACACATCTTGCTCTTTAAGCTTTTGGTATAGTGTTTCGCTTGTTATTTTTGCATCTTTAAACCACAGCCACATAAAAAATGCGCCTTCAACTTTATGCAAGTAAACACTCATATCGGCAAATATTTCATCAAACAGTTCAATCGCTACTTGTGCTTTATTACGATAAAAAGGCAACACAACATTACGACACAGCGGCAGTAGTTCGTCGTCGTTAATTAAACGGGTAACTAAGCTTGGGCCTATACTATTTGGCGATAAAACCATGCTGCCATTTACGCGGCCAATTGCTTTAATAATTTCATTGTTTGCAACCACAATACCGCTGCGTAAACCCGGTAAGCCAAGCTTTGAAAGCGACATACATAAAATTATGTTTGAGTTCCAGGTTAGGTTTGCGTCGGTGTAAATACAGCCCGGGAATGGATCGCCATATGCGTTATCTATAATGAGTGGAATGTTGTATTGCTTAGCGAGTAAATCAAGGTGTTTTACTTCTTCGTCGGTTATTACATTACCGGTTGGATTGGTAGGGCGCGATACGCACAGCGCACTGATACTGCTGTCGTTTGCTAATATTTTTTCAACCGCTTTAAAATCAATAACGTATTTAAATTGTTTAGATGTGCTACCGGTATTTAAAATTTCGATATCGGGCTTTATGGCAACAAACATATCGTCCGATAAACCTTGGTCGGCATAACCTACGTATTCTGGCGCGAGGGGAAATAAAATCTTTTTATGGCTGCCATCAGGCATTTCGCCTGCAAACATATTAAACAGCACAAAAAAGTTAGCTTGGCTGCCATTGCCAAGTGCTACGTTGTTGGCGCTTATATCCCATGCATATTCTTTACTTAGTTGGCCTGCCAATGCAGCTCTAAACTCGTCGTTACCGGTTGGGCCGTCGTAAAGACCAAATACTTGCGATACTTTATTACTGGCAACGAGCTTTTGTAACTCACTTAAAAAAAACTCATTTACTTGTGGTACTAATGCAGGGTTACCGCCACCCAGCATAACAATATTAGGATTGTTACTGCTTTTAGCACTGCCTAAGTCTTCCATTAACTGAGTAATGCCGTTGGGTTGTGTAAATTTAGTGCCAAAGTTTGAGTAGTTCATAATACATAGCGTTTGTTGGTAATGGAAAGGGCAGTATAGCCTAAATAAAGGGCTAAAATAGTAAGTTGAGAATTATTCAATGCGTAGTTTTAAAGGTTGTTACTGCAACCTCATTGCATACAAACATAATAAAGCAGTAATAAAATAGGCACTGTGCTTTTTGGAGGTATTTGTAAAAGATGAGGGGGTTTTTGGTTTTAATAGCGCGTAGCGATACTCAAGGGTAAAAATATAGCGTACGAATACGTAAGCAGCTAAATTTGTAATGCTATTGTTTGATGTATGAAATTGAATTGATTTACCATGTATGATCTTGTTTTTACTAATTTACTGAAATAGCACAGGTTTTGAACACCCCCCTAAAGCCTTAAAAACGATAAGCAATAGGGTATACTGTTATTACATACTTTTACGTATTCATTTAAGCAAGCATTAGGGCTAATAACTCAGCGATGTTTGTTATTTTAAAATGTACAGCAGTGGAACCTCTTTTGATAAAAAACACTCAACTAAAAATAGCCACATTTAACTTGTTTAATTACCTTGAGCCGCCCAATGCATACTATGAGTTTGAGAAAATTTATACCGCGCAACAGTGGGCTAAAAAGCAGCAGTGGGTTATTGATTATTTAACAGAGCACGCACCTGATGTGATTGGTTTTCAGGAAGTGTTTAGTATTGAGTCGTTACAAGAATTAGTACGTGGGCAAGGTTATGAGCACTTTGCAGTGGTAGATACGCCCGAGGTGATTGACGACTTTATTTATAAACGCCCCGTAGTGGCAATTGCCGCAAAATATCCTATTGTTGAAGTGGCTGCGGTGCAGCACGATAATGAACTTGTAGCTACCCTTGGGCTTAGTGCTGATTTTACATTTAGCCGCAAGGTATTAAGAGCCACAGTAACTTTGCCGCACATAGGTAATACCGATTGTTATGTGGTGCATTTTAAATCTAAACGCCCAATGATTGAGGTTGATGAGCACAATAAAGCACTTTCGCCCGAAAAGAACATAATTGAGATTTTAAAAGCGAATGTAGCGGGTGGCTGGGGATCAACTATTCAGCGCGGCAGCGAAGCCACATTATTAATGATACAAATGATTGCGCGCCGCGAAGCTACGCAGCAGCCTATGATTTTAATGGGCGACTTTAATAACAGCATAGCTGATGGTGTGTTAAGCCACATGCTTACTAATACACTGCGTTTTGCCTCTGCTTTTGACGCTAAAACTTACCTTGCTAAATATTGTTTAAATGATGCATGGGACTTATTTACAAAGTCGCAATTGGCAAGTGCTGAGCCACAAGCACCAACAGACGACTTGCGTGTTGATAGTGATATAGCGAGTGTTGTAATTGAGCAAGGTGATACAAATAATGTGGCTAAGCCAGCAACTCCACGCACGCCAACCCATTATTATGGCGCGAGCAGTTCAGTGCTTGACTATATTTTATTGTCTAGTGAATTTGATGCCAGCTACCATGATAGCTTTTTTGAAGTAAGTGACTATAACACTTACGATCGGCATTTAATTAACCCAGTATTTGAGCGAGACGATTTAAGTACCGACCATGGGGTGGTTATAGTTACTTTAACTTTGAGGTCGTAGGCTATAATTTTAATGATTAATATTGCTAATAATATTTGTTTAACAATATTACTTTTACGGTTTTTAATTTAAGTATTAAGTGCTTTTATGTAAAAACGTCGGAATAAATTACTGAGTTTAAACGATAGCTTTAATTATTTGTATAACTATCAAATAATTAAACTCGGCCTAAAACTTGCCTGTTATTAATGTTAAACATCTAAAAATTGATAATCTTTAATAAAAACAAGGAAATTAACTATGACTAATATTGCACTTTCGGCGTATTTGGCGTTTTACCTGTATTTAATTATGTTGCTTGTACAGTGGGCGGTAGCAACTTTTAGCAAAGCAAAACAGCCTAATGCAGTGCCGGGTAAAATAAGTGACGATTTATCTCACGATAGTTTTATATTTAGAGCACACCGTACTTTTCACAATACCCTTGAAAATAGTGCGTTATTTATAGGAACAGTGTTGTTTGCTTTTGTAATAAATTATCAAAGCCCAATATTTGCACTATGTGTATGGATATACGTTATTGCGCGATTAATTCATATGGTGCTGTACTACGCAATTGCTACTAATAAAAATCCTAGCCCACGTAGCTACTTCTTTTTAATTGGCGTACTTGCCAATGTTGTGATGCTAGTAATGGTAGGTTTAAGGTTAATTGCCTAATACAAATTAAATAACAAACAACAATTAACCAAGAGCGAAGTTGCTTACATAGCAACTTCGCTTTTTTTGTAAACTACTTTCGCAGCACTAAATAAAAACAATATAACCAATTGAATTTTAAATAATTAATCTATAAATGTCAAAGCTTGCACAACCACCATTCACACACTCTATTTACAATATAGCAACCATCTATGCATATATAGACCTCAGTACAATAGCCACTTGGTAATGCTGTGCTATTTTATTGTGGTGAAAAAATAATAACCAATAAATACTCACCAAAATGCGTATCAATAAAGCAGATAAATTGCTTTATTGTAATTAAAGCCAGCTGATTTATGTAATTAAAACAGGAAATGTAAAATGAAGAGTTTGCTACGGGGGTTCAACATAGTATGTATTGCTATGTTGTTTTTTTGCTCGCCAGTTTGGGCTGCGCAAGGGCAGTTAGATTTAACATCATCGAGTATTGGTTGGTTGTGTATTGGTATATTTTTTATTGCTTATACCGTGGTTATGCTCGAGGAAAAGCTACATTTAAGAAAGTCGAAACCAGTATTGGTTGCAGCAGGATTAATTTGGATATTAATAGGTGCCTATTACGTTAGCCATGATATTACTGAACTTACCGAAACTGCATTTAGGCATAATTTACTTGAGTTTGCTGAGCTTATGCTCTTTTTACTGGTCGCTATGACCTACATAAATGCGTTAGAAGAAAGAGGAGTATTTGATGCATTGCGCGCTTGGATGATCCGTAAAGGCTTTAACTATAAAAATTTATTTTGGATAACCGGTTTTTTAGCATTTTTTATCTCTCCGATTGCCGACAACCTTACCACCGCGTTATTAATGTGTGCAGTGGTAATGAAAGTTGCCGAAGGTGATAAGCCATTTATAAACATCAGCTGTATTAATATTGTTATTGCGGCTAATGCGGGCGGCGCATTTAGCCCCTTTGGCGACATAACCACGCTAATGGTGTGGCAAGCTGGATTGGTGCATTTTAACGAGTTTTTAGTGCTGTTTTTACCTGCTTTAGTTAATTACTTAGTGCCCGCAGCCATTATGAGCTTTTATGTTGCCGATAAGCACCCAACCGCACAATACGAAGCGGTTGAGCTAAAACGCGGCGCAGTGCGAATATTAGTGTTGTTTTTACTTACCATAGCCACTGCCGTTGCTTGCCATAGCTTTTTAAACCTGCCACCAGTATTAGGTATGATGATGGGGCTAGGCTATTTACAGTTTTTTGGTTATTTTTTAAGAATGACTTTACCAGGATCACTGGCTCGTAAAAGAGCGCATGCAGAGCAGTTGGGCGATCAAGAACGATTAGCTAAACTAGGCAGTGTTGTACCATTTGACGTATTTAGTAGAGTGCAACGGGCAGAGTGGGACACGTTATTATTTTTTTACGGTATTGTTATGTGCGTGGGTGGCTTAGGGTTTTTAGGTTATTTAAACTTTATGTCTGAGATGCTATACGGCAATTGGTCTACTACAACGGCAAATGTTTTTCTTGGGGTGATTTCTGCAGTGATCGATAATATACCGGTTATGTTTGCGGTATTATCTATGGATCCTGAAATGTCGCATGGGCAATGGTTGCTGATCACATTAACTGCGGGGGTAGGCGGTAGTTTACTCTCGATTGGCTCGGCTGCGGGAGTGGCATTAATGGGGCAAGCACGCGGCTACTATACTTTTTTTGGTCACCTAAAGTGGACGCCTGTGATTGCGTTAGGTTACGGGGCCAGCATAATACTGCACTTATGGCTTAACGCATCATTATTTTAAAGATACCAGCAAACGCTATAAGCTATTTTTTATCACAGTAACAATACTATAAAGCTTTAATTTAAGTATTTAATGGTAGTAAAAGCGAAGGAGCATAAACAGCATCTTCGCTTTTTTATTACTTAAATTTAAGCCGTTATAAACTAATGGCTGAGTGCTTACTGATTAAATTTTTTAAGCCAAATAAGTTACGGTGATAATAGACGGCTGGTTAATAAAATATTGATTTATTTTATGTTTTTTTGAAGGTAAATGTTATAAAAAAGGATTTATTTTTATTGTGGCAAATAATTTGCATGAAAAAATGTTATAGTAAGGCTCGTATTAGCTATTAGGAGTCGACTTTTATAATGAAAAAAATTGCTATTTTGGGCGCAGGTCCAAGCGGTTTGGCACAATTACGTGCATTTGAAGCAGCTCGTTTAGCCGGTATTGAGAATTTACCGGAAGTTGTTTGTTACGAAAAACAAAATGATATTGGTGGCATGTGGAACTATACATGGCGCACTGGGCTAGACAGAAATGGTGAGCCGGTACATGGCAGTATGTATCGTTATCTTTGGTCTAACGGACCAAAAGAATGCTTAGAATTTGCTGATTATTCTTTTGAAGAACATTTTGGTAGACCTATTCCTTCGTATCCCCCTCGTGAAGTGCTTAAAGACTACATAATGGGGCGTATTAACAAGCAAGATATTCGTAAATACATTCGCTTTGAGTGCCCGGTTCGTTGGGTTACATTTGACGACGAAACACAAATGTTTACTGTAACGGTTATGAACCATAAAACCGGCGAGCAGGAAGTGAATGAGTTTGATTATGTTATTGTTGCTACAGGTCATTTCTCTACACCAAACATGCCTTATTTTGAAGGGCTAGAAGAGTATTCTGGTCGAGTATTACATGCTCATGACTTTAGAGATGCGCTAGAATTTAAAGATTCAGAAGTTTTACTTATAGGCAGTAGCTATTCTGCCGAAGATATAGGTACGCAGTGTTATAAGTATGGCGCTAAATCGGTAACTATAAGCTACCGTACTAAAGCACTTGGCTATAATTGGCCAGACGGCATTGCAGAAATGCCACTTGTGACCCACTTTGAAGGGGACGTTGCGCATTTTATAGATGGCACTAGTAAGCGCTTTGATGCTGTGATTATGTGTACTGGGTATTTATTTCATTTTCCATTTTTACCTGACGAACTACGTTTACAAACACATAACTGTTTGTATCCGGCAAACTTGTATAAGGGTGTTTTTTGGCAGCCAAACCCTAAGTTAGTTTATTTAGGCATGCAAGATCAGTACTTCACTTTTAATATGTTTGATGCGCAAGCATGGTATGTACGCGACGAAATTTTAGACAGAATAAAAATACCAGCATTAGCAGCACGACAAGAAGATGAAAAAAATTGGTTAGCTAAGTACGATGAAGTAACGAATGTTGAAGGCTCTATTGATTATCAAGCAGCGTATATTCGTGATTTAACTAATGCCACAGATTACCCTGAATTTGCAGTTGAAAAACAGGCAGATATTCTCAAAGAATGGCAAAAAGATAAACAACAAGACATTATGTGTTTTAGAGAAAAAGCGTATCGCTCTACTTTAACAAACACCTTGGCACCTGAGCTTCCTGTGCCGTGGTTAGATGTACTTGATGATTCATTAGAATACTTTTTAGAATTATCGGCTACTCACACCATAGAAAAAAGTAAAGCGAGCTAGCACGTAATAAAACAATATTAAACCATAACGCATTTTTCGTTATGGTTTAATATTTTAAGTTTGTTGTTAATACTTAAAAAAACTATTCAACGCCAATAAACCCACCTGTTTGATGTGCCCAAAGTGCAGCGTAAATCCCATTCTTAGCTATTAACTCATCATGTGTGCCTTGCTCAACAACACCGCCGTTATCAAGTACGATAAGCCTGTCCATTTGCGCTATGGTTGATAGCCTGTGAGCAATAGCAATTACTGTTTTATCTGTCATTAAATCATCAAGACTTGCTTGAATAGCGGCTTCTACTTCTGAATCAAGCGCGCTGGTGGCTTCGTCGAGTATGAGAATAGGGGCGTTTTTAAGCAGTACGCGCGCAATAGCAATACGTTGGCGCTGCCCACCCGATAAGGTAACGCCACGTTCGCCTACTTGCGCGTCAAAGCCTTTATTACCTTTGCTATCAACTAAGTCGGTTACAAACTCTAGCGCTTTAGCTTGCTTGGTGGCATCGATCATTTCGGCTTCAGTGGCATCTGGTCTGCCGTATAAAATGTTGTCTTTTACTGAGCGGTGCAGCAGGGAAGTGTCTTGAGTTACCATGGCAATGTAACGGCGTAAGCTTTCTTGGCTCACATCGGTAATGTTTTGGCCGTCAATTTTTATACTGCCAGAGTCGGTGTCGTAAAAGCGTAGTAGTAAATTAACTAGCGTTGATTTACCCGCGCCAGAGCGACCCACTAAGCCAATTTTTTCACCGGCTTTAATATTTAAGTTTAAACCGTTAATAACTGGGCCACGCAGCGTTTCACTCGCTGCTTTGCCGTAGTTAAAGTGCACATTGTTAAATTCAATTGCACCTTGGCTAACGTTAAGAGTGCTGGCATTGGGTTTATCGGCTACTGCAATTGGGTTAGAGAGGGTTTGCATGCCATCGGCTACGGTGCCAATATTTTCAAATAAGCTGCTTATTTCCCACATGATCCACTGCGCCATACCGTTTAATCTAAGGGCTAAACTTACCGCAACGGCAATTGCTCCTGCGCTAATGGCACTTAGCGACCACAAGTAAAGTGATACCGCAGTGACCGAAAACACTAATAAGTAATTTAAAGTTTGAATAACAAAGTTGAGGCTGGTAACTAAGCGCATTTGCTTGTACACCGGCTGTAAAAAAACATCCATACTTTGTTTTGCGTATTCTTCTTCGCGTTGGGTGTACGAAAATAGTTTAATGGTAGCAATATTAGTGTAGCTGTCGACAATGCGGCCGGTCATTTCTGAGCGGGCATCGGCTTGTGAGGTAGCCACTTTTTTAAGACGCGGTACAAAGTAAAGTTGAATGCAAATATACAAAACAAGCCAAACAAGTAAGGGTAACATTAAGCGCCAATCGGCCTCGGCTACTAAAAACAACATAGAGCCAAAATAAACGATTATGTACATTAATACGTCGAGTAGTTTTGTTACAGCTTCGCGCACAGCCAGAGAGGTTTGTAATACCTTGGTGGCGATGCGTCCGGCAAATTCATTTTGATAAAAACTAACACTTTGGCGCAATAAATATCTATGTGCTAACCAGCGAATCGACATGGGGTAATTGCCCAGTAATGCCTGGTGCAAAATTGCAGAATGAAAAAACACCACTACAGGCAGCACCACAAGGAGCATAAGGGCCATTTTTGTCAGCTCGGACTGCTGCTCTACAAAGAGTGTTTGTGGTGTATAAATTGCCAGCCAATCAACTAGTTGACCCATATAGCTAAATAGCGATACTTCTAAAATAGCGAGCAAGGCGGCACTTAACGAGAGTAGTGCTAGCGACAGCCCCATGCCTTTGGTGTAATGAAGACAAAACGCAAGCAGCGTGTTAGGTGGTTGCGTTGGCTTATCTTGTGGGAACGGCTTAGTAATGCGCTCAAATAGTCGATACATTTTAATAGCTTAAATGGCAAGTAATTGCAGCTATCATAGCATTTTTGTGTTTTTAAATGCAGCTTAGTAGAGGCTTAATTACTCATACCCTAAGGTATAATTAATATTAGTAAGCATTAAAACAATACTAAGATTGCTATTATCAGCCGTTATTGAACAGCCCCATTAAGTTTTATTTTGCTTCTATATGGTAAATAGTATTTATATTGCTATGCAAGTTTGGCGCTATGCTTTGCATTACTGTTGAGGCTTGTATTGCCTCTACCGTTATATGCTTTAACGACAGGTTACTTAGTATAAGTACAATGTTTTTGTATTCAAAAAACTCTATAAGTGCAATACAGTTAAAGTAATGGCGTAACAATACTAAAGTGGTTTGTAATTCTTGCCCTGTTTTGGAGTTTAGGTTAATAATTGCCTGGCCGCTTTTATTAATGCAGTGGTTAATGGCGTGCCAAAACGACTCGCTTTGAATAAACGTTTGGTGGTGCTCGCCACTAAATATATCTATGTAAATTAGGTCGTATTGTTGAGTGCATTGACTAATAAATTGCTGAGCACATTGCTGGTGCACAGTATGATCACTGGGTAATTTAAAAAATTGCTTAGCGATACTTATAACATCAGGGTTTATTTCTACACTTTCAAACGTATCAATTAAATTACGGCGGCTAGATTCAATGTGTTTAAGTGCGCGCTCTATTGCTGCAGTGCCTAAGCCCAAATTTAAAATACGTAGCTCACTAACCGGGGCTAATAAAAATAACAACATGCTTTGATATATTGGTACACATAATAGTTCAGGCCGGGCTTTGCTCATTACTCCTTGAAGGGTAGAGCCTAGCGGCGGATCGTTATTAAAAGTGAGCCATCTATAATCTTCATTTTGATAAACGCGTACCGGACCAAACTTACTGTCGGCATGATAGATTTGATTACTGAGCTTGGTATCGTTTTTTAATTGGCGCATAAAGTTTTTAATAAATAAAAACCCTAGTGTGGCATAAATAAAATAACTATATTACTAAATATTGTAGTTGCTAATTATTTGGCTTAATTAAACCTTTAACCTGTACTCTAGCTTACTTTTTTGTGGTGCCTACCGCAAAAGTATTGCGCAATAAGCTTACTTGCGTAATGGTGATTATAATAAAAATAAGGAGCTATAAATGCTTAAAACACCTTTTAAAATAACAACAAAATTACTTAGCGTGAGTACCCTTACAGCTGCTTGTTTTGTGGGTTTAACTTCGCAAGCATTGGCAGCGGGCGAGATTAAATACACTGATCAACAAAAATTGCATGCTATAGCCGGTGATATTTCAGCGCAGCGTATTGGTGGCGATATTCAAACGCTGGTGGATTTTGGTACGCGCCATACATTATCAGACACTAAATCGGAAACCCGTGGCATTGGTGCAGCAAGGCGCTGGATAAAACAAGAGTTCGAAAAAATATCAGCACAATGCGGCGGATGCCTAGAGATTATTGAGGTAAAAGACACTATATCGGGTGAAAAGCGAATTCCTGATGCAACCGAAGTGGTTAATATTGTCGCTATTCAGCGCGGTATAAGCGAGCCTAACCGTATGGTAATAATGTCGGGCGATATAGACTCACGCGTAAGCGATGTGATGGATTTTACTAGCGACTCGCCAGGGGCTAACGATAACGCCTCTGGTGTGGCGGGCGTAATAGAGGCGGCGCGCGTATTGAGTAAACATAAATTTAATGGCTCTGTGGTGTACGCGGCGCTGTCGGGCGAGGAGCAGGGTTTATTTGGTGGTAAAATTTTAACCGCTTATGCGCAAAAACACGACTGGCAAGTACACGCAGTACTAAACAACGACATGATAGGCAATATTACCGGGGTTAATGGCGTAACCGATAACACCACAGCGCGGATATTTTCTGAAGGTACGCGCGTAATAGAAACTAAAGAGCAAGCACGAACGCGGCGCTTTACGGGGGGCGAGGTTGACTCAGCTAGTCGTAACTTGGCGCGTTACATAGATACCATTGCCGACAGATACATTGCTAATTTAAATACTATGTTAGTTTATCGGTTAGACCGATTTGGTAGAGGTGGGCACCATAGACCTTTTAATGACGCGGGCTTTGCTGCAGTGCGCATTATGGAAACAAACGAGCATTACGATCGCCAGCATCAAGACTTACGCATTGAAAACGGCATTGAATATGGTGATACGATCAAAGGTGTTGATTTTGACTATGCGGCTAAATTAACTGCACTTAATGCTGTAAGTTTAGCGTCAATGGCGTGGGCTCCAGCCCCACCTAAAGACGTGAAAATAGCGGGTGCGGTAACGGCTAATACGCGTTTGTCGTGGCAGGCATCTAAAGATAATAATATAACCGGTTATCGTATTTATTGGCGTTATACTAGCGAGCCACAATGGCAGTTTAGTAAAACCGTGGGTAAGGTTACTCAAGCTACGCTTAACAATGTAGTAATTGATAATTACTATTTTGGTGTTGCAGCCATCAATAAAGAGGGGATTGAGTCGCCGGTGGTATTTCCGGGGGATGTGGGCTCATTCGATCATAATATTAAAATAGTTAAGTAAAGCTTATAAATTTGGCTAAAAACCAGGCAAACAGCGGGTTTGAGGCCAAAAAATACTATTTTTGTACTTGCACCTTATTTGTTAAGCCCTTAAAGTGTTAAAAAAGAAGTAAAAGGTTATTAATAATGACACAACAAGAAAAAAAACCGTTAACAGCACAAGAACAAGCTCAAGTAGAGCAGCAAAATATATTATGGCAGCGTGAATGCTTTCAAAACGCACAAAAGCATTTAGCTGAAAAAGGCATTATGCCTAAAACGTTGATTGAAAAAGACAGTCGTTTTTTAGCCCCATTTTGTGCTCTATGGAAATTTAAGGCGCAAAACGGTAAAAACTATTGGGTAATTACCGGTCGTTTACCAACTGATCATGCTGAAGTGAGTGCTGCAAAAGATGCTCGCGATGCAATACGTTATTTTTCACTGCAATGGCAGTTAAAAGCTGATCAAATAATGCAAACAGGGGCGAGTGATAAAACCAAGGTTGATTTTGCCAATTTACTGATCAATCGTGCCCATGGTTTATACGAAATGCACGAAAATGAACAACTGTGGGCTAACGAGCCTAAATAAGTTTAATATGTTTGTATAACAAATTAAAAAGCGAGCTACTTTATTTATTGTAGCTCGCTTTTTAATGCGTTAACGTAAATGGACGAGTTTCAAAGCTGGTAACAGGGCATTGCATTCGTAGCTTTGCAATGCCAGCCTCCATGAATACATTGCCTTGTTGGCTAAAGCCATTTTGTTTAAATAATTCAACTTCTTCTAAAATGCAGTTAATACTCAGTACTTCAATATTTTGCTCTGCAGCAAGTGCAACAATAAAGTTAAGTAGGGATTTGTAAACATTGCGATTGCGGTGGGCGGGTAATACAGCTATACGGCCTATAAGGCCATCGCTACACAGCCTGCCTGTGGCTACAGGAGACTGTGTGTCGTTGGTAATACAGGTGACAAGAATATGTTGGGCAAGTGGGTCTAGGTTGTCAAATTCAATATGTTTAGGAATATGTAACTCATAAACAAATACACGCTCTCTTATTTGCTGCAGTAGCGCTTTTTGGCTGTGCCAATCGACCTGTTCTACCCGGTAGTCCATAATACACCTCTAATTGAACCAAATACCCTCATTAATTAGTGTAGTGAATATTTCAATAAAAACTAGGCTCGGGGCCGTGTTTTTTAGCTGTTGCGCATTAAAACCTGTAAAATCAGTAAGTAACTTAACAGCATTCAAGTCACTATTTGGTACAGAGTAGTTTTCTCCGTTAACACTTACTAATAATTCATCAGCTGTTTGCTGATATATAGCACGCGTTCCACCTAGGCGTTCAAAGCTTATGTCGTCACTGTTTATTGCATCGGCTATTTGCGCCGCATTAAACGGTTGCTCAACAGGCATTAAGTCCATATCGTGCTTTGGTTGGCTTAAAGTTGTGCCAAGCCATTGTTTAAATAAGGTGTGGTCGTTTAGTAATGCCTGCATTAGCACTTTTACTTTATCAACCTCAGTATCGCTCAGCTCGCCCTTAGACTCTCTTAATGTAAGGTTGTGGTCGGTGTAACGCTTTTGTCCGCTTTCGGTATCAATAATATGATCGGCAAAGCTAGAGAGTAAATCTTGTTGATTTGGCGCTCTAAAACCCACCGAATAATTAAGGGCGTTTTCTACGGCATAACCTTCGTGCGGGCAACCTGGTGGAATATATAAAATATCGCCGGGTTCTAAAATACAATCAATAACCGCAGTAAACGCTTCTACTTGCAATAATGTTTTATTTTGGGTGAATTGTTTAAGGCTAGGATCTGGCAGGCCTACTCGCCAATGGCGTTTGCCTTCACCTTGAATAATAAATACATCGTATTGATCTAAATGCGGGCCAACACCACCGCCAGGCGTTGAATAGCTGATCATTAAATCATCTATGCGCCAGTTTGGGATAAATCGAAACGGCTCTAGCAGCTGTGCTGCATCGTTATGCCAATGATCAACCGCTTGTACTAATAAAGTAGAGTGTTGCTCTGTAAGCTGTTCAAAGTCTTCAAACGGCCCTTGGTGCGATTGCCATTCATTATTATGATTAGTAACAATACGCGACTCTATGCTGTCTTCCATTGCAAGGCCTGCAAGTTCATTCGCATCAAGCGGGTCTTGAAAATTACTAAAACCTTGTTTAATTAAGAGTGGTTTTTTTTGCCAGAACTGAGTTAAAAACTCTTGCTCTGATAAGTCATTTATTTTTAATTGATACATACAGTGGCCCTACAAATTAGTGCAAGTGGTATTAAAACAAAAAAAGCGAAAGGAGACCTTTCGCTTTTTCATTGATTTTAGTTTAGTTATTAAACTAAATCATCAATAAACTCAACAGCGCGGCCAATATAATTAGCAGGTGTTAGTTTTTTCATTTCTACTTTAGCGTGTTCAGGAAGGTCTAAACCATCGATGAAGTCTGCCATTATTTCTTGGTTTACACGTTTGCCACGGGTTAAGTCTTTAAGCTTTTCGTATGGCTTTTCGATACCGTACTTACGCATAACTGTTTGAATTGGCTCTGCTAGCAGTTCCCAGTTTTGATCAAGCTCTTCTAATAAACGTTGCTCGTTTACTTCAAGCTTACTTACACCTTTAAGTGTTGATTGGTATGCAATAAGTGCATAACCCATACCTACACCTAAGTTACGTAATACCGTTGAGTCGGTAAGATCACGTTGCCAGCGAGAAACAGGCAGCTTTTGTGCAAGGTGAGAAAAAATAGCATTTGCTAAACCTAAGTTACCTTCTGAGTTTTCAAAATCAATAGGGTTAACTTTATGTGGCATTGTTGATGAGCCAATTTCGCCAGCAATGGTTTTTTGCTTAAAGTGATTAAGGGCAATGTAACCCCACATGTCACGATCAAAATCGAGCAGTATTGTGTTAAAACGGGCAATAGCATCAAAAAGCTCAGCAATGTAGTCATGCGGTTCAATTTGTGTAGTAAACGGGTTTAGAGTTAAACCTAGGCTTGATACAAATTTGTCTGCATGTGTGTGCCAATCGTAATCTGGGTATGCACTAAGGTGAGCGTTGTAGTTACCTACAGCACCGTTAACTTTACCTAGCATTTCTACTTGTGCAATTTGGTCGCGTTGACGTTTTAAGCGCATGTAAACGTTAGCAAACTCTTTACCCATAGTAGACGGTGTAGCAGGTTGTCCGTGCGTACGTGTCATCATAGGGATTGTTTTGTACTCAATCGCTTTTTCTTTAATTGCGCTAAGTAACTGATCGCAATATGGTAGTAATACATTATTGCGTGCTTCAGTTAGCATTAAACCATGAGATAGGTTGTTAATGTCTTCAGAGGTACATGCAAAATGAATAAATTCGTTAATTGCATGTAGTTCTGCGTTATCGGCTACTTTTTCTTTTAGAAGGTATTCAACCGCTTTAACGTCGTGATTTGTTGTGCGTTCAATATCTTTAACGCGCTGTGCATCAGCTTCGCTGAAGTTATCAACAATGGCGTTTAGTAATGCATTAGCTTGTTCGCTAAATGCAGGGACTTCTTTAATATCGCTCGCTGCAGCTAACGCTTGCAACCAACGCACTTCAACGGTTACGCGGTATTTGATTAGCCCAAATTCGCTGAAAATACTGCGTAGTTCAGTGGTTTTGCTGCCGTAGCGACCATCCACTGGAGAGATAGCCGTTAACGCTGAAAGCTCCATAATAACTCCTAAATTTTAGTTTGAACGATAATTAAATTTTTGCTTTAGCAATGGCGATTATTTTTCTTTTTGCAAAGAAAAAGTGACGGCGTTTACCGCCCATTTGTCGCCATAAAACTGCACTTCTAATACCGGCTAATAATAATGCGCGGATTTTATTTTGAGTGAGCTGCTGCTTTAGTAACTCAGGTTTACCATAAACCTGTATACGGTGCCCAAGGGGGCTTAGCACCGTTGAGTATATATCCGCTAAACCGGCGACAACGCTCTCGTCGGTTATAGCAAAATGATCTAAACGTCGATGAATGTCATCAATACGTTTACCTAATTCGTTTAAGCTTTTGTCGTTTGCACTCAAGGCACGTTCTAGCTGCATTAAACCACCGACGTATTTTACAATTTCAACATCTTTTTGCGCGCCAGCACTTAGCTGTGCCAATAATGTTTTGTAGCCATCGCGTAGGTTATCTGTGCCTTGGTATACATCCTCTGGCGATGCCGGCGAGGTTTGAATAATACTCGAAAGTAGTATTTCTAAATCGTGTTCATTATTATTGCCGTACTGAGCAACTTTTTGAACTTGTTTAGCAACTTGGCACATGGCGGCAAGCGCCATGACTTGGTGTTGATTCATTATTTGATCACCGAATCAATAATACCACCACCTAAACACACATCTTCTGCGTAAAATACGGCAGATTGACCTGGAGTAACGGCTTTTTGTGGCTCGTCGAATAATACGCGTGCCATGCCGTCTTCGCCTACAAGTAGCGTACAGCTTAAGTCTTCTTGGCGGTAACGGGTTTTAACTGTGCAGCGAGTAGTGCCTTTAGGGCCAATACGGTCAACCCAGTGCAATTGGTTAGCATTAAGGCCATTACTGTATAGGCGAGGGTGATCTTTACCTTGGCCAACAATAAGTACATTTCGCTCAAGGTCTTTATCTACTACATACCATGGCTCGCCTGAGCCTTCTTTCATACCACCAATTAGCAAGCCTTTGCGTTGACCTAGGGTGTGATACATTAATCCTTCGTGCTCGCCTACATTGTTACCATCAGTGTCTTCGATAACACCAGGTTGGGCAGGTAAAAACTTTTGTAAAAAGTCTTTAAATTTGCGCTCACCAATAAAACATATACCTGTGCTGTCTTTTTTATCGTGAGTAATTAGGTCTTGCTCTTCAGCTATGCGGCGCACTTCTGGCTTAGCAATATCGCCAACAGGGAATAATGTTTGGCCAATATGTTCGTGGCTAAGCGTGTATAAAAAGTAGCTTTGATCTTTATTATCATCTAACCCGCGGCACATAACGTATTTGTCATCGCGTAGTTCGCGGCGTACATAGTGACCGGTGGCAATAAAGTCGGCGCCTAATGCTTGGGCTGCAAATTCTAAAAAGGCTTTAAATTTAATTTCTTTATTGCACATTATATCTGGGTTAGGTGTACGACCTGCTTTGTATTCAGCTAAAAAGTACTCAAATACGTTATCCCAATACTCAGCGGCAAAGTTAACTGTATGCAGTTCAATACCGAGTTTATCGCAAACTGCTTGCGCGTCTTTTAAATCATCAGCTGCGGCGCAATATTCATCATTGTCGTCTTCTTCCCAGTTCTTCATAAACAGGCCTTCTACCTGATAGCCTTGTTGCTTTAACAAATATGCAGATACAGAAGAATCAACACCGCCGGACATACCTACGATGACTTTAATGTGACTATTTTCGCTCATGAATAATTTCGCTTATACAGATTACTGTTATTAATAACATCTTGGAAAGGCCGCGATTATAGCATGTATTTAAGCAGCGCTTAAAGAGGCTTAGCCTTAATGCAGCGCTTTTGTAGTTATTTTTATAGCGTCAGCAAAACGTTTTTGCTATTTGCAGTAAGCAAAATAAATATAAATAGTAAATAAGTGTGAATATTAGCTGTGTAATAGTAGGAGGAGTTATAGCTTTATATTGCTTTATAGTATTATATTTAAGCGTAACTAAGGTTATTATTAATATACTCAATGGAATGAATATATGAACTATGCTTCTCACGTCAACAAAGTAAAATCTTTTATTTTAGATTACTCAAAAAAAACCGATATAAGTGAGTTGCTTAACAACCCGTTGAGTGAACTTAAAGAAACAGCTTATTATTTGTTTGATGAATTGATCACAATAACTCCCCCTATTTTTTTCCAAGAGCCACATCCTATTGTTGAGTTATTTAAATTAATTGAACAGTCGTTGAGCCCTAATCTAAAAGTAGAAAAAGCATTATTAGAGCATTTAGAAACATGGTGGGTTGAATGGCATTTTGTAGCGACTATGAATGCCAAATTACTTAACGAACATAACGACCCACAACAAAAGTATTTAATTGCTCACACGCATCACCCTATGCGTAATCATGAGCTGAGCCATTATGCGAAATTATTTACAGTGCTTCCTATGCCTATTTGTAATGTGTGCGTTGAAACGGGTGATATATTAAAAGTTAACCAGCGTTATATTGATGTATTTGGTTTTACTATAAATGATACGCCCAATGTAGATATTTGGTGGGAAAAAGCCTACCCAGATATTGATAAAAGAAATGCTGCTCGGGCATTATGGAACGCATCGCTTGCACAAGCCGAAAGTAATAAAGGCGATATTCCTGCAAACGACTACCAAATAACCTGCAAAAATGGTGAGCAAGTCATTATGCAAGTATCGGGTATTAATATTGGTAATGAATTTTTGGTTGTTTTTAATGACGCCACTGAGCGGATTAAAGCACATGAGATTTTAAGCGAAATGGCGTTTTTAGATTCGTTAACCAAAATTGCCAATAGGCGCCGCTTTGATGAAAAAATTGTTGATGAATTTTCCCGTGTTAAATTAGCAAACTGTCAGCTTTCACTCATTATAATTGATATTGATAACTTCAAAAAATTTAACGACCGTCACGGGCATATTGCAGGCGATAAGTGCTTATACGCTGTGGCACAAAAACTTGCCGACACAGTGAGTCGTCCAGAGGATTTTGTTGCCCGTTATGGGGGCGAAGAGTTTGTTGTATTGCTACCACAAACAGATAAACAAGGGGCGCTATTTGTGGCTGAACAAATTCAAAAAGCAATTGAAATGTTGGCAATTGTGCATGAAGATAGCTTTACAGGGTATTTATCAGTAAGCATGGGAATTAATACTGTTAATCATCATCAGTGTGATGATCATTTAACATTTATTCAAGCTGCCGATGATGCTCTTTATTATGCAAAAAACCAAGGGCGTAATTGTATTGCGCTAAGCCCTGGCAAATAGCTTAAACGCTAATTTAAAGTTAATAATGGCTTATAAATTAGCGATTGTAAGTTGGTTTACATCAGTTAGGTATGCTCTATACCTGTCATGACTTTATACTCGCCGTTTTTAATGCCATCTAGGGTGTACTTACCAATACTATAGCGAATTAAACGCAAAGTAGGGTGCCCAATATGTGCTGTCATGCGTCTAACTTGGCGGTTACGCCCTTCACTTATTGTTATGCTGAGCCAAGTTGTAGGTATTAGTTTTCGCTCTCTTACTGGCGGGTTACGCGTCCATACTGTTGGCTCACTGATGATGCTCACTTTAGCGGGTAATGTAAGGCCATCTTTTAATTCTACGCCTGTGCATAGTGCAGCAATTGACTCTGAGCTCGGCTCACCTTCTACCTGAACCCAATAAGTTTTACTGGTTTTTTTACCCGGTGCGGTTAGGGTGTTTTGTAATTTACCGCAATTGGTGAGCAGTAATAAACCTTCACTGTCTCTATCGAGTCTGCCTGCAGCGTAAACTTCTTTTATAGGAATAAATTCAGCAAGGGTTTTTCTGTTGGCATCATCAGTAAATTGGCACAAAACGTCGAAAGGCTTATTAAATAAGACTATTTTTATATCTTGTGCAGCTATTGCTGGTTTTATTTCTCTTTTTGAAGCGACGCTTTTTAGCGTGCTGCGAGAATAGGTTCTGCCAGTATTACGTTTGGGTTTAGCTGTGTACTCTTGCTTATTAGCTGACTTATTATTCATTATATACACCTGGCAGGTTTTGGTAAGCCGGCAATTTTAGTCGCTTGTTTTGCCGGGCCTTTAGGAAATAATTTATATAAATATAGGCTATTACCTTTATCTTCACCGAGTGCTTTAGCCATGGCTTTTACCAGCATTCTAATAGCGGGGCTGGTGTTGTATTCTAGGTAAAAGTTGCGAACAAAGTTAATAACTTCCCAATGCTGCTCAGTTAAACTAATGTTTTCTTGCTGTGCAATAATGGGCGCTAATTCTTTTGACCATAAAGTATGGTCAAGTAAATAACCTTGTTTGTCTGTTTCAAGCTGTTGGTTGTTAATTTCAAGCATAAGTTACCAGGTAATAGATTGATTGGTTGATAAGCTAAGGGTTACAAATTCGTCATAGCTAATTACTTTATCGTTATTATTTAGCTTTATAGCGCGAGCACTCGCATCAGGCGCTAAAATAAACAATGATTCGGCAAATTGTCGATACTGCTTTGCTGCATAACAGGCATCGCCAACCAGAAGTACAATATCAGTTGCTTGAATTAGGTTTTCTAATCGATTGGCGCTGTAGTAGCTAAGTGGTTTAGAAAATATATGTAAGGTGCTCAAAGCATTAGTTTGTAGGTTACTCATAGGTTCACCACATGTTGCTGGGTTTTAATTAGCGCTTTTTGCTGATCAAAGTTTAGTGCTTGCACATCTAACAATAAATCATTTTTGTTTAAGCCATAATCGAGTAGTGACTTTTCGCAGACGTAAATATTTTCAACGTCATAAATTTCCAATGTTTTAATGTTTTTAAAAAAATCTTTTATACCAAGCATATTTGGTTGTTGTTGCTTTTTTAGTGCCAGTACAGCTGGGCCACTAAATAGCCAACTGATATTCTGATCGACAGCTGCAAATATGAGGGTCATGTCTAGGGCGTCGCGAATATGCAAGTCATCAAAAGGACTGCATTGGCTCATTACGAGTACGTTAATCATTTAAACTGTATCCATTTGTCGGCATCACTAGCAAGCATGGCAAATTCAGCAAGCCCAGCAACATTAAACACATTGGTGTGTTTAATGTCTAAACCACGTTTTTCAGCGGCGGTTACACATAACATTAAATTAATTTTTTGATCTGCTAATTGCTGCCACAACATCGGAATTTGTAGCTCATCAGTGGGAAGATCAAAGTGGTTTGAAGCATGATAAACCCCTTGCTGATATAAAAATATAGCGTCTATGGTGTGTCCTTGCGCTAAGCAAGCGTGCGCAAATTTAACTAAACGCTGCGTAGTATCGTGATCAGAGGGTGGAGTATGTAAAGACAAGACGAAACGCGACAAAATTATTCCAAAAAAAAGCCCCAATTAAGGGGCTATTTTAACAGAACTTTTTAATTAGTCATTATTTGCGCCAAGCAAAGCAAGTAATGAAGTAAATAAGTTATATACACTTAGGTAAAGTGACACAGTTGCGCGAATATAATTAGTTTCGCCACCGTTAATAATACGGCTGGTATCAAATAAAATTAAACCAGACATAATTAATACCACAGCAGCATTAAGTACCATAAACATCAGTGAACTACCGATGAAAATATTAACAATGCTTGCCACAATAACAACGATTAAACCAACCGTTAAAAAGCCACCCATAAATGAGAAGTCTTTTTTAGTGTTAAGTGCATAAGCCGATAAACCAAAAAATATCAGCGCGGTAGAGCCCAGCGCTTGCATAATTAGCATAGGGCCATTAGGCATTTCTGCATAGTGGTTAAGCATTGGGCCAAGGCCTGCGCCCATTAAGCCGGTAAAAGCAAATACCCAAAATACACCAGATGCAGTTTCTGCTTTTTTATTTACTACAAATAATAAGCCGAACGAGACAAGTGTGAACACTAATCCCATAAAGTATGGTAACTGTAGTGCCATTGAAATACCCGCTGTAACAGCGCTAAATGCGAGTGTCATAGCAAGTAATAGGTAGGTGTTTTTAAGCACCTTGTTTGTTTCAATGGTAGACATTACCGGTTTAGCGGTATTGTACGATTGATTAAACGCCATTGTAGAGCTCCTGTGGTTGAAACTGAGTAGTTCCGATAATTTAACTAAATTTAGATTAACAACTCTTATATGTTTGGGCAAACCTTTGTAGTTCAATAGAGTGAAATATTTAAATAAAAGTTCAATTACAATTAATACAGGCCACTTTTGCTTTAACTTTAAACAAATTAGTTGTTTTTTAATCACTTAAACAATTAATTTAAAATAAAGCTTCACAAACCTCTGCGCTTTCCCTATTATTCAGGCCGTGCGGAGAGATGGCAGAGTGGTCGAATGCACCGGTCTTGAAAACCGGCATGGGTTTATAGCCCATCTAGGGTTCAAATCCCTATCTCTCCACCACTTATTTAACAAATAAATGGTGTTATGGTTTTTAAAATCAATAGTAAGCATTTATTTAAAATAGTTAAAAATACACTCTTATTTTTAACTATAGCAGTATCGGAGAGATGGCAGAGTGGTCGAATGCACCGGTCTTGAAAACCGGCATGGGTTTATAGCCCATCTAGGGTTCAAATCCCTATCTCTCCACCATATAACAAAACAGCCCGCTTAATTAGCGGGCTTTTTTGTGCCTCATATAAAATAACGCGTTTGTTTTGTAAGTTTAAATTACGACCATAGTCTCTATTTATAAGCTACCTCGCTTAGGGCATGCTTATATTATTGAGGCTTATGTTTGTATATTTAAGGATTTTACGATGAAACATCAACTTGCAAAAAGTGTCGGGCTTTCATTACTCTCCCCAATCATTATTGGTGGTATGTTGGGTGTTTATTATGGCCTTGCTATGAGTGGCGACTTTTTATCAATATTTTTTCAATTATTGATGACGGCAATAGCAAACGCACATATTGTAGGGTTAACGATGGCCGCATTTGTAGTGCCAGGTTACTTACTTATGTTTAAGTACGCTAAAGTAAATTATTCAGGGGTTTTAACGCTTGGTTTATTAGGCGGCGCTATTTTTAGTTACTTACTTAGTGCTACTACGGGCGAGATATTTTTAATAAATAGTGTGATGTCTGGGTTTGCTGCAGGGCTGTTTTTGTTTGGGCTGCGTAAAACCGCAAAAAAATAATCGTAGCATTATTAAGCAAGCATGCTGATAAAGCGTGCATTTTCCTTTTTTTTAGCCGCAAAAGGTTTCAATTTTTCACGACAAAGAGTACCTTTAGCTACTGTATGTTTAATAAGAAGTAGTTTGGTATGCAAAAGCACGATTTTTACCAGTCATTAGTTAAGCAAACGCAATCGCTGATAGGCGGTGAATCGAATGTAATTGCTAATATGGCAAATATAAGCGCGCTGTTATTTACTTCATTAGATGATGTAAATTGGGCGGGCTTTTATTTTATGGATTCACCTACCGAATTAGTGCTTGGTCCGTTTCAAGGTAACCCAGCTTGCATTCGAATTCCGGTAGGAAAGGGTGTATGTGGAACCGCCGCTGCAACCGGACAAACACAATTAATAGAAGATGTTCACGCTTTTGATGGGCATATAGCCTGTGATGCAGCGTCAAATTCTGAAGTAGTTGTACCTATTATGAAAGCTGGTAAAGTATTTGCTGTACTTGATATAGATAGCCCAAGTATTAGCCGATTTGATACTGACGATCAAGCGGGTCTTGAAGCATTAGTAAAATGCTTAGAGGCAAGCCTATAATGAAAGACTTGCTAAATGTTCAAGACTACCTTTTTGCCGTACAAGATGTGGGCGATTGGGAAGGCGATGAAGAACATGTAGCGGAAACGCTCAATGATTTGATTCATATTGCTTGGGATCGTCTACCAGACGAAGCCGAGTGTGAATTTATCGATGAAACAATTAATGGTATTTGGGAACACCTTCGTGGTGATATGGCTGTAATTGAGGCCGACTTCGAAGAATTGGTCGACTGGGTAATACACTATGTTGATTCGTCCCTTGATGAAAAGATGTGAAAAATAGGTTCTAAAATGGAAACCACAAACAAGCTAAAAGATATGAACGAAGTGTTGGAATTTTTATATCAAGAATTCCCGCAGTGTTTTAAACAAAAAGACGGTATCAAACCGCTTAAAGTCGGTATTTTTAAAGATATTGCTGAGCGTATTGAAGGGTCTGAAAAAGTAAGCAAGACTCAAGTGCGCCAAGCGCTTAGAAAATACACGTCTAACTGGCGTTATTTAGAAGCTGTGACTAAGTCAGAGTTTCGTATTGATCTTGATGGTAATCAAGCTGAAAAAGTTGAGCAAGAGCATATCGACCATGCACAAAAAGCATTGGAAGAAAGCCGCGCGAAAATGGCTAAACGCAAAAAGCAGCAACGTCCGCGTCCAGATGCAGATGCAAAATCTTTCAAAAAGAAACCTGCTCATGCCGCTAAAAATGCTACTTCAGCAGATAAAACAGCTAAAGCCGCACCGGTTAAGCGTTCAGGAAAAATTGAACCTTTACCAGCAAGTGAGGTCAAGGTTAATAATAAGGTTAAGGTTAAACTTGGCCAAGCACTTGTTAATGCAATAATCACTGAAGTGAACAAAGACGACGTTCATGTTGAATTAGTGACTGGTATGCAAGTTAAAACCAAAGCTGACAGCTTATACATTATTTAAGCTGAAAATAAATTAAGGAGTTGTGTATGAGTAAAAAGTTTACGCTCATTCCGTTAGTTGCTGCCCTGTTTTCAGGTTCATTATTTGCTGCCGTTGAAGCCGTTACGTTAAAAGACTTACCGTTGCTCAAGCAAGAAAGTCAACATGCTACAGCCAGCAAACGAGTGGTTAACTTATTTACTCGTTCACACTATACACCGGTTCGATTTAACGATGAGCTTTCAAGTAAAGTGTACGATCGTTATATCGAATCCCTTGATTTTAATAAAAGTGTATTCTTAGCCAGCGATATTGCGTCATTCGAGCAATATCGTAATGGCTTTGATAACGCATTGGTAACCGGCAAGTTAGGCTTTACGTTTGATATTTTTAACCTAAGCCTTAAACGTCGCTTTGAGCGTTATGATTACTCGCTTTCATTACTTGAAAATGAGATGACGTTTGATAAACAAGATGAATACTTTTTTGATCGAGAAGATGCTGATTGGGTAACTACCCAAGACGAACTTGATGAAATATGGCGTGAGCGCGTTAAATATGACGCACTGCGCTTAAAAATGACCGGTAAAGATTGGGAAGGTATAAAAGATGTACTTGTAAAGCGCTATAAAAATGCACAAAAGCGTTTAGTACAATCAAAATCCGAAGATGCCTTTCAAATAGTAATGAATTCGCTTGCACGCAGTATAGAGGCGCATACCTCTTATTTATCGCCGCGCCGTGCAGAGCAATTTAAAATGGATATGGACCTAGAGCTTGAAGGCATAGGTGCAGTATTAAGCCCAGACGAAGACTATACCGTTATTCGCAGTTTAGTACCGGGTGGTCCTGCCGATAAATCACAACAAATTAAAGCCGATGACCGCATTATTGGCGTTGCCCAAGACGGTAAAGAGTTTGTTGATGTGATAGGTTGGCGCTTAGATGACGTGGTTGATTTAATTAAAGGCCCTAAAGGTACAAAAGTACGTTTACAGTATCTAAAAGGCGCTGATGCGCACGGTACGCCTAAAATAGTTGAAATAACCCGAGATAAAATACGCCTAGAAGACAGAGCAGCCAAATCTGAAGTGTTTGAAGCACAGTATTCCGATTTAACCAGTAAAATAGGCGTTATTGAAATACCTGGCTTTTATAATAACTTGTCGCAAGATGTAAAAGTTGAACTAGCTAAACTAAAAGAAGCTAAAGTAGACGGTGTTATTATAGATTTACGTCAAAATGGTGGTGGTTCTTTATACGAGGCAACACAGCTTTCTGGATTGTTTTTCGATCAAGGTCCTGTGGTACAAATTCACACTCTTAATAATCGTATTGAAGAGCAGAAAGACCGCGATGGTATTACGTACTACGATGGCCCGTTAACTGTTCTAGTAGACAGATACAGTGCATCTGCTTCTGAAATTTTTGCAGCAGCGATACAAGATTATGGTCGCGGTATTGTGATTGGCGAGCAAACCTTTGGTAAAGGCACTGTACAACAGCACAAAGGCTTAGGGCGAGCGTACGACCTGTACGACAACGAGCTTGGCAGTGTGCAGTATACAATTGCTAAGTTTTACCGCATAAATGGTGGTAGCACACAACACAAAGGCGTTATTCCTGATATTTCGTTTCCATCTGCAATTGATCCCGCAGAGTGGGGAGAAAGCAAACAAGATAATGCACTGCCGTGGGATAGCATAGTACGCGCTAGATACCAAGAAATGGGTGACTTAAAACCGATTATTACGTATTTAGATAAGCAACATGCGCAGCGTATTCAGTCAGAGCCAGAGTTTAATTATGTATTTGAAGACATTACTCGCTACAACGAAGAGAAAGACCGCAAAACTATTTCGTTAGTAGAAGCTCAGCGTATTAAAGAAAAAGATGAAAATGAAGCACGCGCTTTAGTGCGTACTAATGAGCGTTTAGCGCGTTTAGGTGAAAAACCAATCGAAAACCTAGATGATGTGCCGGAAGTAATTGAAAAGCTGGATCCATTTTTAGAGGAAGCAGCCCTGATCACTCAAGACTATATTAAATACGGGCGTATAGCCAAAAAGTAATAATTGGTTTACCTCTATAAAAAAAGGCGCAATTGCGCCTTTTTTGCTACCCATAATTTACAAGATTGTTATAATCGCTGATTACACAAAGTTGAGCTAGATCAATGTTGCTCGATTAATGCGCTGTATGTGCTAAGAAGAATAATTAACATGCATTAGATGTGTGTAGGAGTCTTTATCTTGAAGTCATTAGAAGAAAAACCAATAAAACCCGCCTCGTTTTTTGATGCACTCATTCCAATCTCAGTTCTCATTTGTTTACTTGGTGCGGCTGTTTATCTATTTGGTGATAATTCCTCTTCTGGGCCAAATCAAATAGCTTTGTTATTTGCTACTTTTGCAGCAGCATTAATAGGTCTAAAAAATGGCTACAATTGGAAAAAACTAGAAGATGCGATGATTGAAGGGATCACCTTGTCGTTAGGTGCTATCTTAATTTTACTTATGGTAGGTGCGTTAATAGGCACTTGGTTGCTTTCGGGCACAGTACCTACGCTAATTTACTATGGCTTACAGGTTATTAATCCGAGTTGGTTTTATGCAGCTAGTTGTTTAATTTGTGGCATTGTAGCAATGAGCATTGGTAGTTCGTGGACCACAGCGGCTACAATAGGTGTGGCTTTATTAGGCGTTGCTACAGGCTTAGGGTTAGAGCAAACAGTAACGGCTGGTGCGGTTATATCGGGCGCGTATTTTGGCGATAAGCTTAGTCCACTATCAGAGACTACTAATTTAGCGCCTGCGGTTGTGGGGGCAGATTTATTTGAACATATTCAGCATATGCTATGGACTACAGTACCGAGCTTTGTAATTGCCTTAATAATCTTTATATTTATGGGGTTTAACGCGACTGCATCGAGTGAAGCAGGGCGTATTGATGAAATTACTGCTATTTTGCAGCAAAACTTTAATATTGGTTTAGAAATGCTAGTGCCTTTAATTGTACTTTTGGTACTTGCGATACGCAAAATGCCAGCGTTTCCTGCTATATCGATAGGCGCGGTACTTGGCGCTGTGTGGGCTGTGTTGTTTCAATCTGATTTAATTGCCAGCCAAATAGACATAAGCCAAGGCCAGCTAATAGGCTACTTTAAATTAATTTGGACCACTTTTTTTGATGGTTTTAGTATTAGTACCCAAGACGACAATATGGATGCGCTCCTCAGTGGTGGTGGTATGTCAGGTATGCTTACAACAACCTGGCTAATTATGACGGCACTGATGTTTGGCGCTATTATGGAAAAAACGGGACTGTTAGATGTGTTTGTTAAGAGTATTCTTAAAATCGCAAAAAGCACAGGGTCGTTAATCACTGCAACTATAGCGACTTGTATTGGTACAAACGTCATTGCAGCGGATCAATATATTGCTATTGTGGTACCGGGGCGGATGTTTAAAGAAGAATACGCAAACCGTGGTTTAAAGCCGGTTAATTTATCGCGTACCTTAGAAGATGGCGGCACAATTACTAGCCCGCTGATCCCATGGAATACCTGTGGTGCATATATGCAAAGCGTGTTACTGATCAATCCATTTGACTATGCACTGTATGCTTTCTTTAATTTAATTAACCCTGTCTTGGCAATTATTTACGCTTATTTAGGTATTAAAATATTACGTATTAAACCAAAACAGACAGCTTAATTTAAACAGCCTCTTTTAAACATAAAAGAGGCTGTTTTTGGAGTATTTATGACTGCCGCACAAAAACCGCAAACACAATATTTAAAAGACTACCAAGCGCCAAACTTTTTAATTAATCACACCGAGCTTAACTTTGATTTACAGCCGTTAACAACAAGAGTCACTGCGCTACTTACATTGAGCCGCGTGGGCGCTAAAACGGCACCTTTAGTACTCGATGGCATTGATTTACGCTTAGTGTCGCTTTCAATAGATACTCATGATATTAGCGATTATAAAATAGTGGGTGAGCAACTCATTATTAATAACCTACCAGATCACTGCCAACTTAGTATAGTGACCGAAATTTCTCCGCAAACAAATACTTCTTTAGAAGGACTTTATTTATCGGGTGGGGCTTATTGTACTCAGTGTGAAGCGCAGGGTTTTAGAAAAATAACTTACTATATGGACCGTCCAGATGTTTTATCAACATTCGATGTAACCATAATAGCAGACAAAAAATACCCGCAGTTACTCTCTAATGGCAACATGGTAGATAGCGGTGAAACGCAAGACGGTCGTCATTTTGCTAAGTGGCAAGATCCGTTTAAGAAGCCAAGTTACTTATTTGCTTTAGTGGCGGGTGACTTTGATGTGTTAAATGATAGCTATACTACAAAAAGTGGTAAGAATGTTGATTTAGCCTTATTTGTAGATAAAGGTAACTTGTCAAAAACACCACATGCAATGAGCTCACTTAAAAAAGCGATGCAGTGGGATGAGACACGCTTTAATTTAGAGTATGACCTTGATATTTATATGATTGTTGCCGTTGATTTTTTCAACATGGGAGCGATGGAAAATAAAGGGCTTAATATTTTTAATAGTAAGTGTGTTTTGGCAAATCAAGAAACCGCTACCGATAAAGACTATCACACCATTGAATCTATTGTTGGGCATGAATACTTTCATAACTGGACCGGCAACCGCGTAACCTGCAGAGATTGGTTTCAGTTATCGTTAAAAGAAGGTTTAACAGTATTTAGAGATCAAGAATTTAGCAGTGATTTGGGCTCGCGAGCGCTAAACCGTATTGATGCCGTTAAAGTAATGCGTACTCACCAGTTTAGTGAAGATGCAGGGCCTATGGCGCATCCTATTCGTCCAGAAAAAGTAATTGAAATGAATAACTTTTACACTGTGACTGTATACGACAAAGGTGCTGAAGTTATACGTATGATGCACACCTTGCTTGGTGAAACTAACTTTCAAAAGGGCATGACACTTTACTTTGAACGCCACGATGGCCAAGCGGTTACCTGTGACGATTTTGTAAGTGCTATGAGTGATGCATCTAATATTAACTTAGAGCAATTTAAACGCTGGTATAGCCAATCGGGTACTCCTCGTTTAAATGTACAACAAAGTTACCATAGCGAGACGCAAACGTTTAGCCTTACCATTGAGCAGGCTGCGCCAATTAATCAGCCACAAAACGATACTTTGCATATTCCTTTTGCAATTGAGCTGTTAGATAGCAAGGGGAAAAGTGTACCGTTACAATATAAAGGTCAGAGCGTTGATCATGTGCTTGATGTAACTAAAGCAACGCAAACATTTAATTTTGATCAGCTAGCAGAGCAACCTGTTGCCGTTTTATTGGAAGACTTTTCAGCCCCGTGTATATTAAAGCAGCACAGTAACGATCAAGACCTATTGCACATAATGCGCTTTGCGCGTAGCGATTTTTCGCGTTGGGATGCACAGCAACAGCTATTTATTAATGCGGTTAAGCGTGGTATTGCAAGCAAAAAACCTGAACCATTAAGTAATGAAATAATAGCAGCATTACAGGTATTAATAGCCAGTAGAGCAGGTGACTTGGCATTACTTGCTGAACTGTTAAAACTCCCTAGCTTTGATACCTTAGCAGCTGAGTTTGAGACGATCCCAGTTGATGCCATTCTTACTATTACACAGCAGTTTGAACAGCAAATAGCTGATACCCTTGAACAAGAATTTATTAATTGTTACCAAGCACTTGAAGACGATGGCAGTGTTAATGCGGCTGCTGTGGCAATACGTTCATTAAAACAACAATGTTTGTATTACCTAGCAAAAACAGACAGTTTACCAGCGGCTGAATTTATAAAAGAAGCTGCAAGCTCAACTAATATGACCAATGTGCTCGGTGCGCTCAGTGGTGCTATAAAAGCGTCGCATACATTAAGTGACACCTTGCTTGCACATTTTGATAGCCAATGGCGACACGACGTATTAGTTATGGACAAATGGTTTGCACTGCAAGCCATGCAGTCGGGTGATGATGCAATTGACAATATTAAAGCACTGTATGAACATCCTTGTTTTGACTTTTCAAATCCTAACCGAGTGCGTGCTTTAATTGGCAGTTTTAGCCACTTTAATACCGCGCAATTTCATCGCCTAGATGGTAAAGGTTATGCTTTGCTTGGT
The DNA here is from genome assembly GCF_014164175.1 of Pseudoalteromonas sp. SG44-5. Taxonomy (NCBI): domain Bacteria; kingdom Pseudomonadati; phylum Pseudomonadota; class Gammaproteobacteria; order Alteromonadales; family Pseudoalteromonadaceae; genus Pseudoalteromonas; species Pseudoalteromonas sp. SG44-5. The sequence goes on from NZ_JACJES010000002.1 coordinate 319,786, forward strand.
GATTTACTCATTAAGCTCAATACTATTAATCCGCAAAATGCATCACGCATGTTAACGCCTTTTATGTCGTGGAAACGTTACGATAAAGTACGTTCTGCAGCAATGAAAACACAACTGCAGCGTTTAGCTGATTTAGATACGCTGAGCGACGATTTATTTGAGAAGGTTGAAAAAGCCTTAAATTAAATCATGATTGAATATTATTTTAGATTAAATTTGAGCTACAACGAATGCATGGATTACTACCATGGACGTTATAGCTCAGTACAAGTTGTAGATGACAGCGGTAAAACCATTCGATTTGCCGCAAACTACCTGCGCCCCTACATTTCTAGTTTAGGGGTGCGAGGTAGGTTTAGATTGATACTTACCCCCGAAAATAAGTTTATCCGCCTCGAACGAGTAGCCTAAGCGCTTGTATTTATGTTATAGATATACATAAATATTGCCTTTTTGTTAATTTCGATTTGTCCTATTGTTAATTTGCGTGTATAAATTACTGGTATGACGTCTTACCATTGCGTAAACGTCAGTGAATAAAAAAAGATTATGACTGATTGAAGGCGACTGTTTGTAATTTGTTTAATTCGCTTCTATCGTTACGATTACACTAAAAACAATAACTTGATCACACAAAATGACCCGCGACAGGGGGGAAACCAAAATGATAAGAAGATCGCTTTTTGTTAAAAATAAAATCGCTATAGGTTTAGCAGCCGCAAGCTTAGGGTTATCTGCAATGACTGCACAAGCGGCAGTTTTTGAAGCCGGAGGTTTTGATATAACTTTCGACTCCACTTTTTCTTATGGACAAAGTATTCGTGTAGAAGACCGAGACTTTGGCTTAATAGGTAAAAGTAACAACCCTTCATTCGATTGGACGGGTTATAACCCAGCCTTAAACAATACCGTTTACTCATCGCAAGATGTGTGGGCGCAACCAGGATCATATTCAAACAATGGTGATGCAGGCGATTTAAACTTTGATAGTGGTGATTCGTTTTCAAAACTATTAAAGGGCACCCATGATCTATCTATCAGTAAAGATAATTATGGTTTGTTTACTCGATTTATGTATTTTTATGACTTTGAGTTAATGGATGGCGATCGTGCTTATGTAAACCCTACCTCAGGCCAAGGCGTCGATCCATGTGATGACAAAGATACAAAAGCACAAAGCTGTGCTGACATCCGTTTATTAGATGCGTATGTATGGGCAAGCTTTGATTTAAATGAAGGAAAAAACCCACTATCAATTCGCGTTGGTCAACAAGTAATAAATTGGGGTGAAAGTACATTAATATCGCATGGTATTAACGTTAACCCAGTTGACATAGACCGTTTAAAAGCGCCTGGTGCAGAGCTTAAAGAAGCCTTTATACCTGTTGGTATGTTATGGGCGTCGTTAGGTATTACTGATAACGTAACCTTAGAGGGTTTTTATCAATACCAATGGCAAGAAACACGCTTACCAGCAACGGGAACGTATTTTTCTACCAATGACTTTGCATCTGAAAATGGTTATCAGCAAAATGTGCAGTTAGGTTTTACTTCAAATCCTGATATTGATTTAGCATTTTTAACCGACAGTTTAAATAATTTAACCTCTGACTTTGCCCTAGCAGCCTCACTCAAAGGCGTTGATCCTTCAAGTGCTCAAGGCAAAGCGCTACTGGCCGAAATGTATTTAGCCTATCCAACTAAGGTAGCACTAAAAGGTAAAGGCGATGAAGGTAAAGTAGAGCCGGATGACGGCGGCCAATACGGTTTACGTTTAGGCGTGTTTTTACCTGAATTTAATGACACGGAAGTGGCATTTTATCATGTGAATTATCATAGCCGTCGCCCGTTAGTATCTGGTCGAGTGTCTAATTTCACTCAAGCTTCACTTGCCCAAGATTTAGCAATGATTACAACGACCGAAATCACTGAAGATAATATTCATAATTTAAGAGCTTTCTCTTTAGCAAAAAATGAATACCCAGAAGACATTAAACTCTATGGTTTGAGCTTCAACACATCTTTAGGTGAAACTGCGTTTGCCGGTGAGTTTACTTTTCGCGAAGATGAACCACTACAAATTGATGACGTAGAGCTACTTTACGCTGCAATGCCAGAGCAATTAGCAGTGGCAGGTTTACGCCCTGAATTTGCAGGTATTTCACAAATGAGCCAAGGCAATGCAGTTAGTGTTGTTGGCCCAGGCGAGCTAGCAAAAGGTTATATAGAGCGTAATACCAGTCAATTACAATTTACCGCGACGCATTTATTTGGCCCATCTTTGGGTGCAGATAGCTGGGCTGTGGTAGGTGAGGTTGGTGGCGTGCGTATTCATAGTATGCCGGAGTACGATGAAATGCGTTTAAACGTTTCTGGTACTGGGCGTAGTGGCGTTATGACCGGCCCAGGCAGTTCTGATTATTCTGCGCTACATATGGCGTTATCAAATGGAGCAGAGCAAAAACAATTTGCTACGGCTACATCGTGGGGTTATCGCTTAATTGCTAAAGGTGATTATTATAACCTGTATAACGGTATTAACTTTTCGCCACGTTTTGTATTTTCTCATGACGTAAATGGTAGCACGCCAGATCCTATGTTTTTGTTTATAGAGGATCGTAAATCGTTAGGTGCAACCATGAACTTTAACTATCAAAATGCGTGGTCATTAGATGTTAGCTACAACTCATTTTGGGGTGGCGGCGACATTAATACCTTCTCTGATCGCGATTACATTTCATTTAACTTAAAATATTCTATTTAGGGGTAATATTATTATGATTAAAAAACCTACCCTCATTGCTACTGCATTTTGTAGCTTGTTTGCAAGTCACGCTGCTTTAGCTAAAATTAGCAGCGAAGAAGTTGCGCGCTTAGGTGCAGACTTAACGCCACTAGGCGCTCAAAAAGCAGGCAATGCAGATGGTTCTATTCCTGCGTGGAATGGTGGTATTACCGCAGCACCGGCAGGTTATAAAGCAGGTATGCATCACTTAGACCCGTTTAATACGGATAAAGTGTTGTTTACTATTGATAAAAGCAATATTGAAAAATATAAAGCGAACTTAAGCCCTGGCCAAATTGCGTTATTTGAAGCGTATCCAGATACCTTTAAAATGCCAGTATATGCAACTCGTCGCTCTGCTTCGTTCCCGCAATTTGTATATGATGCAACTAAGCAATTTGCACCCACTGCAGAGCTAATAGAAGGCGGTAATGGGATTAAAAGTACAGCAATTGGTATTCCATTTCCTATTCCTAAAACTGGTTTAGAGGCAATTTGGAATCACTTGCTACGTTACCGTGGTCAGTCTATTGAGCGTTTTGGCGGCCAAGCAGCACCTACCGCTTCGGGTTCGTATAACTATGTTGGTTTTGATGAGCAACTACTAGTTAAATACTCAGATCCAAGTGCTACACCTGCGCAACTGCAAGACTCAAATATTTTGTTTAAGTTTAAACAAAAAGTAACAGAGCCGGCACGCCTAGCGGGTACTGCGTTATTAGTGCATGAAACCATGGACCAAATATTAACGCCACGCCAAGCATGGACCTACAACAGTGGTCAACGTCGTGTTCGTCGTGCACCTAACGTTGCTTATGATGCACCAGGTACAGCAGCTGACAGCTTACGTACTACTGATGACTTTGACATGTTTAACGGGTCACCAAACCGTTACACCTGGACATTAAAAGGTAAGCAAGAGCTTTATATTCCATACAATAGTTATAAGCTCCATAGCGATAAACTAAGCTATGACGAAATATTAATGCCAGGACATATTAACCCTGAGCATACACGCTACGAAAAGCACCGTGTGTGGGTGGTTGAAGCTAAATTAAAAGATGATACGCGCCATATTTATAAAAAACGTGTGTTTTATATTGATGAAGATAGCTGGCAAGTACAGGTTACCGATATTTACGATAACCGTGACCAACTTTACCGTGTAGCTATGGCTTATGGCCTTAACTACTATGAAGTACCAACGCAGTGGAGTACGTTAGAGGCTTATCATGATTTAAACTCTCGTCGTTACTTAGCAATTGGTTTAGATAACCAGCACAAAATGTATGATTTTTCTCAGTCGTTTAACGACAATGAGTTTACATCAAGCGCATTACGTCGCGAAGGTAGATAGTTAATAGTAGGCACCTAACCGATTGGTTAGGTGCCTTTTTTCCTTTCTCATCGCGTTTGTCTTTTTGACGCGCAGGGCTTTTCCTCACCTAAATAGACAAACAATTCCCCAGTTCAAGGCGATTTAAATTTATGAAGTATTTGGTATATGCCAGCCTGATCCTCAGCGGTGCGAGTGTTGCACAAGAAACTCCTCAATTTGCTATTAGTGCAATAAACGCCGATAAAACGTTATTGACTGATATTACCCAAACTAAAGCGGGTTTAGTGGCTGTTGGTAAGCATGGCACTGTAATTACAAGTATTAATGGTATTGATTGGCAACAAGCAGAATCGGTGCCAACTCAAGTATTGTTAACTGCGGTTGATTTTACTAATGAAAACAATGGCTGGGCCTGTGGGCACGATGCAACAATTATAAATACTACAAATGGTGGTAAAACGTGGCATTTACAACAAGCTAAGCCAGAGATAGATAAACCGTGTTTAGATATTTTATTTAAAGATGAGCTACATGGTTATGCTGTGGGGGCTTATGGCATGTTTTATCAAACCAGCGACGGTGGTAAGCACTGGCAAAAACGTTTTTTAGACTCGCTATTATTTAGTGACGATAGAGAATATTTGAGTGATTTAAAAGAACATGACCCAGAAGGTTATGAAGCAGAAACAGCCTCAATTTTGCCGCACTTTAACCGCATTGAGCAAACTCCAGACGGTTTAATGTTAGTGGGTGAAATGGGCTTAATGGCAAAAAGTACCGATGCAGGCTTAACATGGCAGCGAGTTGACGAAATTTACCCAGGATCATTTTTTGCATTTAGCGCCAATGCGCAGCAAGAGGTAGTGGCAGGATTACGAGGCAATGTTTTTACTCGCCAGCAAGGTGATCAAAATTGGCAGCACCTTGATAATAAAAAAACAGCAACGATTAACAACATCATAAATTATAACAATGAACAATGGCTAATGTTGGCCAATAGCGGCGTGATTTTTCATTTGCAAAACGCTGAGCTTACACATGAGCAATTGGCCGACGGTAAAGCAATTCTAGATGGTGTGATTTTAAATAATAAACTAATCATGGCAACAGAAGATGGCATTAAAGTGAAGGAGTTGACCCCTTAATGCATAAGATTTTAGACTTTATAGAAAATGCGATATTTAAACATCGCTTAATTATGCTTATAAGCTTTGTGCTTATAACCTGTTTATTGGCATTTAAAGCGACACAAATTCAACTTGATGCCTCGTTTAATAAAAACATTCCGTTAAACCACGATTATATGAAGGTATACACCAAACACGAAAAGCAGTTTGGTGGCGCTAACAGTATTTTAATTTCGGTGTGTGACGACAGCGGCGATATTTTTAATCCTGAATTTTTTACCCAATTAAAAGCGGTACACGACCAGCTATATTTTATCCCAGGTGTTAATCGACCTTTAGTAAATTCAATATTTTCACCCAGCGCTCGATTTGTTGAAGTAGTTGAAGATGGTTTTGCCGGCGGGCCAATAATTCCTGCTAATTTTAAAGCCGATAAACAGGGTTTAGGGGTCGTTAAAGAAAATATCGAAAAAGCGAAAGTAGTTGGGCGCATGATTGCCAGTGACTATTCGTGTGCGATGGTGACAGCGCAATTAATGGAAACCGATCCGCAAACCCAAGAAAAGCTCGATACCTTAGCATTTGCGCAAAAACTCGAAACACAACTACGTGAACCGCTAAGCACCGACAAGGTGAGTATTCATATAATTGGTTTTGCTAAAATGGCCGGTGATATAGCCGAAGGTGCAAAAGGTGTGGTGGTATTTTTTGCCATCGCGATTGCCTTTACTTTTATTATGGTTTGGCTATTTTGTGGCAGTTTAAAGCTGACTATTTTACCTATAATGTGTTCGATCATTGCTGTAATTTGGCAATTAGGGCTACTGTCGAGTTTAGGCTTTGGCTTAGATCCTATGTCTATTTTGGTACCTTTTTTAGTATTTGCAATTGGTGTGAGCCATGGTGTGCAGATGATTAACGCGATAGGTAAAAAAGTAGGCGAGGGTAAAAGTACGCGAGAATGTTGTCAGTCAAGCTTTAGAGCATTATTGATCCCAGGCGGCATTGCGTTGTTATCGGATACGGTTGGCTTTTTAACTCTGCTAACCATTGACATTGGTATTATTAGAGAGCTTGCTATAACTGCTAGTTTAGGTGTTGCGGTAATTATATTTACTAACCTGATTTTACTCCCTGTATGGGCGTCGTATATGCACTTTGAAAATAGTGTACATATTCAATCGGGTGATGCTAAAAAACCAAATATGCTTGATGCAATTAGAGATTTATTGGTTAAAGCCACCGATCCTAAAATTGCTAAAATGATAATTGCTTTTACTTTAGTGTTATTTGCACTTGGTTATTGGCAAGCTGATAAAATGCGTATTGGGGACTTACATGCTGGCGCACCATCATTGCACCAAGATGCACGCTATAACCAAGACACATTTTTAATCTCGGACAAATACACCATTTCGTCTGATATCTTAAAGGTAATTGTAGAAGCGTATCCTGCAGCATGTACTGAGCATGATGTGATGCAGCGTATTAGCCGTTTTCAATACAAAGTAGAGAATGTTGCCGGTGTGCAATCAGCGGTAAGCTTAAGCTCGGTAGCGCAGTCGGTAAATGCCGGTTATAACGAAGGTAACCTTAAATGGCAAAGCCTGCCACGTAACTCTGCAAGCTTAGTACAATCTACCTCGCGGGTAGAAACCAGCACGGGATTACTCAACGGCGATTGCTCAGTGATGCCAGTGATTATCTTTTTAGATGATCATAAAGCGCAAACAATTGATCTTGTAATTGAAAGTGTTAAACGCTTTGCACAAGAAGAGGGTACAGATAAAGTTGCGTTTAAACTCGCATCAGGCCCAGTAGGTGTAATGGCAGCCACAAACGAGTCAGTGTCAGCGGCGCAAATTCCGATGATGCTGTATGTTTACGGCGCTGTAATTGTTTTGTGTTTACTAAGCTTTAGAAGCGTAAAAGCAACCATTGCAGTAGTGTTACCTCTGTATGTGGTATCTACTCTTGCACAAGCACTAATGGTACAGCTGGAAATTGGCTTAACCGTATCTACACTGCCAGTTATTGCATTAGGTGTGGGTATAGGCGTTGATTATGGTATTTATATATTGTCGTCGATGATGGGGCAGTTAAAACAAAATGTACCGCTGAGTGTGGCTTATCGAAATGCGTTAATTGAGCGCGGTAGTGCAGTATTATTTACCGGTATTACACTTGCTATTGGCGTGAGTACTTGGATTTTCTCTGATTTGAAATTTCAAGTTGATATGGGAATTTTGCTTACCTTCATGTTTTTAGTAAATATGCTGGGTGCAGTGCTGCTTTTACCAGCAATTGGTAGCTTGCTCTGGACTGACCAGAAAAAATAAAGTGAATAAGTTTGCTCCTAAATGGCCTGTAAAGGCCATTTATATCTATAATTTGTGAATAGATGACCAAATAGCTGAAAAGCTAAAAATGTTTTCATCGTAAAAGGCTGTTTATTAGTTGTAAACGAGTTAGAATTTGCTCGACTCCACGCTAATAAATGCTGTACAAATATTCTGCTATTAAGCAGTAATAGATTTAAGGAATAAACAATGACACGAAATGAAGGTCAAGCCTCAGTTATTTTAGATAATGTTTGTAAGCTTATCCACAAAAAAGTTCGCGCTGATAATGTGTTACTCGTTGAAAAATTCGCCAAAGCCTTGTACAGCAATATGTCTAAAGAGGATTTGGCTAATCGTAACGATAGTGACTTATATGGTGCTGCACTAAGCCTTTGGAATTCGCTAGAAAAGAACACGTCTGATGACGCGGTTATTCGCGTTTTCAACCCAGAAGTGGCAAAAGATGGCTGGCAGTCATCGCATACCATTGTTGAGATTATAGCTAAAGACATGCCGTTTTTAGTTGATTCAGTACGTATGGCCATGACTCGTGAAAATATTGCCTCTCACTTATTACTACATAGCCCGCTTAAAATCCAACGAGATGAAAATGACAAGATCTCAGGTTTATCTGGTTTAAAAGCAGAGCAAGAATCAACCTCGACCAAAACAGTATTCTTTATTGAAATTGACCGTCAAACAGATTCAGCTGTGATTGAGTCTTTCAAACAAGAGTTAGAGTCTGTACTTACAGATGTATCGGTAGCGGTAGAAGACTGGCAGCCAATTCGCGAAAAGCTAATTGCAGTTAGTAAAGAGCTACCAAAACGTCGTGCTGGCAAAAATAATGCTGAAGTAGATGAAACGGTTGAGTTTTTAGACTGGTTAGTTAAAGACAACTTTACCCTAATGGGCTATCGCCAATATGAGTTATCGCCAATACAGGGTGATTACGAGTTAAAAGGCGTAATGGAAACCAGTTTAGGTTTGATGAAAAATGCCGGTGTAGAACACACTCGTCTACTTTCTGAATTACCAGAAGCTGCTCGCCAAGATGCGCGTAGTAGTAACTTACTAATTTTAACTAAAACTAACTCATTATCACGCGTACATCGTCCGGCTTATATCGACTATGTTGGTGTAAAACGTTTTGATGACAAAGGCAATGTTATTGGTGAGGATCGCTTTATTGGCTTGTTCTCGTCAAACTTTTATAACTACAGTGCGGCAGACGTACCGGTTCTTAAAAGTAAAATTGACCGTATTATGCAAATGTGTGATTTTGCCAAAGGCACCCATGCTTATAAAGCGGTGCTTAATATTTTAGAAACCTACCCGCGAGATGAACTTGTACAAGCCCGCGAAAGCGAATTGCTAGAAGTTGCAATGGGCGTGTTGCAAGTACAAGAGCGTGATATGTGTCGCTTGTTTGTACGTAAAGATGCCTATGGACGTTTTTTCTCATGTATGGTTTATGTACCACGTGAGCGCTATAACACGGCACTGCGTCATGAAACGCAAAATATTTTAGCAAATGCATTTAATTCTGACGAAAAAGTCGAATTTACAACCTATTTCTCTGAGTCAACACTAGCCCGTACTCATTATACCGTGCGTGTGACTGATAATAATATAGAGTATAAAGTGAAAGACATTGAAAACAATTTAGTTGAAGCGGCCCGTACTTGGGAAGATAAATTACAATCAGCCTTACTAGAGCAAGCTGGCGAAGCACGCGGTAATGAATTAAACCGTAAGTATGCTCAAGCATTTGCTCGCTCATATAAAGATGAAGTATTACCAAGTGCAGCTGTTGTTGATATTGAAAAGCTAGAAATGCTTAACGATGAAAACAAACTTGAAATGTTATTTTATCGCCCGCAAGAAGAAGCTAACAGCAATGTTGTGCGTTTAAGCTTATTTCATAAAGATGAGCCTATTCACTTATCTGATGTGATGCCGATGCTAGAAAACTTTGGCTTACGTGTCGTTGGCGAAACACCTTATTCAGTTAAAACTAGCGATGGTAGCATTAATTGGATCATGGATTTCTCTATGCTAATTGATAGCAAAGGGATGGCAGATTTTGATAAAATTTCAGCACGTTTTCGCGCTGCGTTAACCAGTGTTTGGAATAACCGCTTAGAAAACGACGGTTTTAACCGTTTAGTATTAATGGGTGGTCTTACTGGGCGTGAAGCGTCAATATTACGTGCGTACGCTAAATACATGCGCCAAATTGGGGTTACCTTCTCGCAAGCTTACATTGAAGGCACTTTTGCAAATTATCCACACATTGCAGCAAAAATTGTTAACTTGTTTACTAAAAAGTTCTCAGTTAAAAGCCCTGCAAGTGAAAAAACACTTGAAAAGCTTAGTACAGAAATATATTTAGAACTTGAAAACGTAGCCAATCTTGATGATGACCGTATTATACGTTTATACGTTGATATGATAGTGGCAACACTGCGTACTAGCTTCTTTCAAAAAGATGGCAATGGCCAATTTAAATCGTATGTATCGTTTAAAATTAAGCCAAGCTTAATTCCTGGCGTACCATTACCATTACCGGCGTTTGAAATTTTTGTATATTCTCCGCGTATTGAAGGTGTGCATTTACGATACGGTAGTGTTGCCCGTGGTGGCTTGCGTTGGTCAGATCGCCGTGAAGATTTCCGTACTGAAGTACTTGGCTTAGTTAAAGCACAACAAGTGAAAAATGCGGTAATTGTGCCAGTAGGTTCTAAAGGCGGTTTTGTTTGTAAACAATTGCCAACTGAGCGTGAAGCATTCTTAAAAGAAGGCCAAGAGTGTTACAAAATCTTTATTCGTGGTTTGTTAGATATCACAGATAATATTGTACAAGGTGAAATTGTTGCGCCTGTAGATGTAACTCGCCACGATGGCGATGATGCTTATTTAGTTGTAGCAGCCGATAAAGGTACTGCAACTTTCTCTGATATTGCTAATGGCATTGCAAATGAATATAACTTTTGGCTAGGTGATGCGTTTGCATCAGGTGGCTCAGTGGGTTATGACCATAAGAAAATGGGTATTACAGCACGTGGCGCGTGGGAATCAGTTAAACGTCATTTCCGCGAAATGGATATTGATTGTCAAACAACCGATTTTACCGTGGTAGCTATTGGCGATATGGCAGGGGATGTATTTGGTAATGGTATGTTGTTATCTAAACATACTCGTTTACAAGTTGCATTTAACCATATGCATATTTTTATTGACCCAACACCAGATGCAGCAGCAACGTATCCTGAGCGTGAACGTTTATTTAAATTACCGCGTTCATCGTGGGAAGACTTTAATAAAGATTTAATTTCTGCCGGTGGTGGTGTTTTCTCTCGTGCGGCTAAGTCGATTACACTAAGCCCAGAAATGAAAAAAATGTTAGGCACTAAAAAAGCCAGCATGACACCAACTGAACTGATCAAAGCTGCGCTAATGATGGATTACGATCTATTGTGGAATGGTGGTATTGGTACTTATGTTAAGAGCAGCAAAGAAACTGACGCCGATGTAGGGGATCGTGCAAACGATGCACTGCGTATTAACGGTGGCGAGCTAGGTGCTAAAGTATTTGGCGAGGGCGGTAACTTAGGTGCAACTCAGTTAGGACGTATTGAATTTGCAGCGAAAGGCGGCCGTGTTAATACTGACTTTATTGATAACGTAGGTGGCGTTACTTGTTCAGATAACGAAGTTAATATTAAGATTTTACTTAATGGTTTAGTTACCTCAGGTGACTTAACGCGCAAGCAACGCGATGAACTTTTATACGCTATGACAGACGAAGTGTCTAAGCTGGTATTGAATGATTGTTATCGTCAAACACACACTATTTCAATTACTCAATCTAAAGGCTCATCAACGCTTAAAGAGAAAATTCGCTTTATTCATGCTCTTGAAAAAGAAGGCAAGCTAAATCGTGCGATTGAGTTTATCCCAAGTGATGAAGAATTAGCAGAACGTGCAGCAGCTGGCAAAGACTTAACACGTCCAGAGTTAGCGATTTTAGTGTCGTACTCTAAAATGGTACTTAAAGAGTCATTTGTTACAGATGAAATTACGGAAAATCCATATTACCGTCAATTGTTAGTTAATTCGTTCCCGTTACCACTGCGTGAGAAGTTTAACGAAGCGATGGATAATCACCCACTTCGTAAAGAAATTATTGCCACTAAACTGGCTAATCAAATTGTTAACGATATGGGCCTTAACTTCATGGTGCGTATGCATGAAGAAACCGGTGCAAATGAAGCTGAAATTGCTTTATGTTATTCAATTGCCAGCGAGTTGTTCCAAATGAGCGATACGTGGGCCTCGGTTGTTGCACTTGATAATAAAATTCCGGCTGCTGTACAAACCGAAATGCTATACCAATTACGTCGCACGGTTCGTCGTGTAACACGTTGGTTCTTACGTCATCGCAACAAAGCACAAACAATTACCCAAACAGTTGAATTTTTTGCGCCAACATTTGCAGATTTAAGTGCTAATTTAACAACGTATATGGTTGATAAAGAAGGCGAGCTTTTAGTTGCAGCTGCCCAAGAGTTAACACAAAGTGGTGTGCCTGCAGAACTAGCTAATCGCATTACTGGTTTATCTAGCTTGTTTTCTGCTATGGACTTAGCTGAAATCTCAGCAAGTTCGAAACAAAGTATCGATACTGTATCGCATACTTACTTCAAGCTTGGTGCAAACATGGGCTTACATTGGTTCTTAGAGCAAATTACTAAGCAACCAGTAGCAAACCATTGGCAGGCATTAGCGCGTGCATCGTACCGCGAAGAGCTTGATTGGCAACAACGTACATTAGCAGAAGTGGTATTAAACGGTTTTGCCGATGATAACAAAGATGTTAATGGCCAAATTGAGCAATGGATGGATAGCCAAGAGTTATTATTACAACGTTGGAAGCAAATGCTTGCAGAGTTTAGAACATCACAAACTCACGATTTTGCTAAGTTTTCAGTAGCACTACGTGAACTCATGTTATTAAGCCATAACTGCGTGTAATAGAATAAAAACCATAATTAATGCCTACTCATTATTTTCCTTGGTGAAAATAATGAGTTAATGGTTAAAATTGTTATACAATACCTCGGCCTAGTCTGAGGTATTTTTTTGTCTGCATTTTAAGAGGATTATATTCATGTTTTACGATTTAGCTCGCCGTTTTATGTTTACCCGTGATGCGGAGTGGGCGCATGAGTTCGCTCTTAATAATTTAAGTCGTTTTGCCAATACACCATTAAGCGCTGCTTGGTCACAAAATATTGTGAATAAACCAGTTAATTTTTTAGGCTTAGAACTTAAAAACCCCGTTGGTCTTGCTGCAGGGCTTGATAAAAATGCAGAGTGTATTACTGCATTTGCACAAATGGGCTTTGGTTTTGTTGAAGTGGGTACAGTTACTCCGCGCCCACAAGCTGGTAACGATAAACCACGTATGTTTAGATTGCCGCAGTCAAATGCCATTATCAATCGCATGGGATTTAATAACAAAGGCGTTGATAATTTAGTTAATAACGTTAAAGCAGCCAACTATACCGGTATTTTAGGTATTAACATTGGTAAAAATAAAGACACACCGAATGAGCAAGGCAAAGACGATTACATACATTGCATGCGCAAGGTGTTTGAACATGCCTCGTATATAACTGTTAATATTTCATCGCCAAATACCCCAGGGCTTCGTGATTTACAATACGGTGCAGCCCTTGATGATTTACTACAAAGTTTGAAAAACGAGCAGCTTGATCTTGTTGCTAAACATGGTAAACAGGTACCTATGCTGGTAAAAATTGCGCCAGATTTAGATCCAATCCAAATTGCTCAAGTAAGTGAATCTTTACTAAGCAATAAAATAGATGGGGTAATTGCTACCAATACTACACTTGAGCGTAGCATGGTTGTGGGTCAGCAATATGCTGACGAAGCCGGTGGTTTATCGGGGCAGCCAGTTAGGGAGCGTGCGACGCATGTAGTTAGCGAGCTAAAGCGCTTAACTAATGGGCAGTTACCTATTATAGGTGTAGGCGGTATTGACGATGTGTCATCGGCGAAAGAAAAAATAAACGCAGGTGCCGATTTAGTACAAATTTATACTGGCTTTATTTATAAAGGCCCACAATTAATTAAATCGATAGTTGATAGTTTATAAAAAATAGGGCTACTTAGCCTTAAAAGTTAAGTTTGTTTTAACACTAAAAGGCTAACTTGCCCTCTAAGCTTTTGATCGTTCAATAAATGTTCTAATAAAACATTTTAAAAATGATTAAAAGCGGCTATACTTTGTGCTTATTGTTTTTATTATATTTAAATGTTAAGCGTGGAGGGGATATGTTACAAGCATCAAAGCAATGGCAGTGGATATCTTGCGCCAAAAAAAACCGCTTATTACTTGATTTAAATGAAGATATGCAGCTCTGCACTCCTTATAAGTTAAGACAACTTACTGACAGTACATTTAAAAACCCTTATTTTAGCTTAGAAGATGCCGCTTTTTATGAACAAGTTTATCAATATCTTGTGCAATTTAAGCTGTGGAATCCAGCGCAATTATGTCAAATATCACTCAATGCAACCGCAGTGAAATTTCAATTAAAGCCAGTACTTGCTAAAAGTTGGTTTTTTGAGCAATACACAGGAAGCACTCCAAGTACTGAAGCCGTTATTAATTTAACCTCTAAAGCGCAGTCGGGAGAGTTTTTAATTGTAGAGCACAGCAGTGATGCATCTGTGTGTATTAACCTAAGTGAAAATTTTCAATTAGATGATAATTTATCATTAGTACAGTTTGAAGCCATTCGCGTTTTAAACAATCGTGTACATCCTCTCTTAAATCAGCATATTCATAGCAAAATAGCTTAATCTAATTTTATTTTCAGCCCGTGTTTATGGCGTGTTTGTATGCAAACCTATGTTATAATCCTGCGCAATTAGCTATTAAGGGTTACTACTTTGCAATTTATCGCACTTACTTCTATCGGAATCGAAAATTTATTGGTTGATGAACTAACAGAACTTGGCGCAACTGTGTCTAAGCAAACTGTTGGTTCTGTTCGCTTTGAGGCAGACTCATTATTGGCGCAAAAGGTGTGTTTATCGACTCGCTTTGCTACGCGCGTGCTTATGCTTATTGAAGAAAAAGAAGGCGTAGATGACAAAAATAGCCTGTATAACTTTGCTCGCTCACAACCATGGCAAGAATGGTTTGGGCCTACACAAACGTTTGCTGTCGACTTTAATGGCACCAACGACTCATTAAAAAATACACAGTTTTCTGGTTTAGTTATAAAAGATGCCATAGTTGATTACTTTAACGACTTATTCGAGCAGCGCCCTAATGTTGATAAACAAGACGCTAATGTGCGTGTGGTTGCGCGTTTAAATCGTTATGGCGTATCTATGTATATAGATTACTCTGGCCCGCGTTTATCTGAACGTGGTTACCGACAGGGCCAAGGTAAAGCACCTATAAAAGAGCATTTAGCAGCGGCATTAATCAAACGCAGCGGCTGGCTTGAAAATGTAAATCAGCCTTTGTTTGACCCATGTTGTGGTGCAGGTACTATTTTAATTGAAGCTGCCGGTATGGCGCGCAACGAAGCTCCCGGCTTATTTCGCGAAGGCTTTGCATTTGAGCGCTTACCAAGTTTTAGAGCTGCGAAATTTAAAGAGCTAAAAGAAGAATTGCTGGGCAATATTATAGACCCTAAATTATGGCTCATTGGCCACGATTACGACGCTCAAGTATTAGGTAAAGCAATTGATAACGCAAAACGTGCTGAGCTAGACGATATTATTAAGTTTAAACAAAGTGATGCAACTAAACTAACCGCAGTGGCTAAATTACCTGGCGTAGTTATATCTAACTTACCTTATGGTGAGCGTATTGGTTCTATGGCTGAGCTTGTAGATTTACATCGTAATTTAGGCGTGGGCTTTAAAAAGCACTTCAATCATTGGAAGCTTGCTTTACTGGGTATGGATGAGAGCTTATTTAAGCTGTTAAAGTTGGTTAGGCTGAAACGTTATAAATTTAAAAATGGCCCGTTAGATGTTGAACTTAACTTGTATCAACTTGATGACAAACAAGTAAGCCTGACAACCGATGATAAAAAAGCGCTGAATTTTGAAGGTTCAATGTCTTTTGCTAATCGATTGAAAAAGAACAAGCAGGGTTTAAAAAACTGGCTTAAGCAAAACGAAATTACAGCATACCGTGTATACGAAGCTGATATTCCTGAGTACAACGTTGCTGTAGATATTTACGGTGACTCAGCGGTTATTTTTGAATACGCAGCCCCGAAAGAAATTGATGAAAAAACGTCTGAAAAACGCTTACAAGATGTGATCAGCTTAACCGCTGAACAACTCAAAATAGCACCAGAGAATATTGCTGTAAAAGTACGTAAAAAGCAAAAAGGCGAAGAGCAATACACGCCAATGGCTAAACAAAACCGCACTATGGTGGTTGAAGAGTTTGGCGCTAAGTTTAAAGTGAATTTATTTGATTACTTAGACACTGGCTTGTTTTTAGATCACCGTTTAATGCGTCGTTATATTCAAGAAAACGCCAAAGATAAGCGCTTTTTAAACTTATTTGCCTACACAGGTACAGCGTCAGTACATGCAGCACTTGGTGGCGCTAAAGCAATTACCACGGTTGACTTGTCAAAAACCTATTTAAAATGGGGCCAAGACAACTTTGATTTAAATAATATTAGTAATACTCGCTACCGTTTTGAGCAAGCAGATTGCTTAAAGTGGCTAGAGCATGCGACGGCGCAGTACGATTTAATCTTTTTAGATCCCCCGACGTTTTCAAACTCTAAGCGTATGAAAGATGCATTTGATGTGCAGAGCGATCATATTAAGTTATTAACTTGGGTTAAAAAAATATTAAGCCCGTCGGGTACGCTTATTTTTTCTAATAATAAACGTGGCTTTGTTATGGATGAAGTGGGTTTAATTGGCTTGGGCTTAAAAGCGGTTAATATTTCTGACAAAACCTTATCGCCTGATTTTAAGCGTAATAAAAAAATTCATAATAGCTGGTTAATTACCCATGGCTAAGTGGATTTTATATCACACAGATGGTTGTCATTTGTGTGAACAAGCTGAGCAATTAATTAAGGGATTAGTTAATAGCCACAATGAATTATTGCTAGTAGATATTATGACTGATGATCAGCTTATTGCTGATTATCAGGTTAGTATTCCGGTATTTAAAAGTGAGCAAGGCCAACAATTATTTTGGCCTTTTACTGCACTAGACGTGCGTGAATTTTTAGCGCAAGCAGAATAAGAGCAAAGAAGAATTATGGATTTAATTAGAATTTTAAAAGCACAACTGGCCTTTGGTACTCATGCATTGCTTAATAAAGCAGATGCAGTGATTGAAAGTGGCGAGCGTGTGTGTGTTGTAGGTCGAAATGGTGCTGGTAAGTCAACGTTATTAAAAGTACTCGATGGTGAGGTTTTATTAGATGATGGCGAAATAAACCAGCTTGGCGGTATAAGAATTTCTCGTTTAGAACAAGATCCACCAAAAGGCGCAAGCGGCACTGTATTTGATTATGTTGCTCAAGGTATGCCTGAAATTGCCAACTTACTGATTGATTTTCATCATGTGAGTACAGAGCTACAAACCGTATGTACCGATAAGTTATTAAATAAACTTGAGCGTTTATCAAACCAATTAGAAGCGGTTGATGGCTGGCGTTTTGACAGTCGCATTCAAGTTGTTTTAACCCAATTAGAGTTAACACCTGATGCTAAGCTTGAGTCACTTTCAGGTGGCTGGTTACGTAAAGTTGCACTTGCTCGTGCACTGGTTAGTGAGCCAGACTTATTATTACTCGATGAGCCTACTAACCACTTAGATATGGCAAGTGTTATGTGGCTTGAGCAATTTTTAAAAGAATTTAAAGGCGGCATTGTATTTATATCGCATGACCGTGCCTTTATTCGTGCTGTTGCAACGCGTATTTTAGATTTAGACCGTGGTAAATTAATATCATACCCTGGCGACTATGCTACTTATTTAGAGCAAAAAGCCCACGACTTAAAAGTTGAAGAAAGCCAAAATGCTTTATTTGATAAGCGTTTAGCCGAAGAAGAAACGTGGATACGCCAAGGTGTTAAAGCACGAAGAACCCGTAATGAAGGGCGCGTACGTGAACTTAAGCAACTACGTAACGAGCGTAAACAACGTGTTGACCAAGTAGGTAAAACAGACTTTAATATTGAAACCGCAGATCGTTCGGGTAAATTGGTATTTGAAGCTAAGCATCTTTGTCATGCATTTAAAGATAAAGTGATTGCAGATGATTTTTCAACCTTGGTTATGCGCGGCGATCGTATTGGTTTAGTTGGTCCTAATGGCATTGGTAAAACAACGTTATTAAAATTAATGTTTGGTAGCCTAGCCCCAGATAGCGGTGAAACTAAGCAAGGTGTTAATTTAGAATTTGCTTACTTTGACCAATACCGTGAAAAATTAGATGAAGAAGCAACAGTACAAGACAACGTTGCTGAAGGTAAGCAAGAAGTAATGATGGGTGGTCGCTCGCGCCATGTATTAGGTTACTTACAAGACTTTTTGTTCCCGCCAGCACGTGCCCGTACACCAGTTAAAGCGCTTTCGGGTGGTGAAAAAAACCGCTTGTTATTGGCTAAACTGTTTTTAAAACCGTCAAACATATTGGTACTCGATGAGCCAACTAATGATTTGGATATAGAAACATTAGAGCTTTTGGAAGATATTATTAACCAGTATCAAGGCACAGTATTAATAGTAAGCCATGACCGTGAGTTTATTGATAATACCTGCTCTAGTGTTTGGGCATTTGAAGGTAATGGCAAGATTACTGATATTGTTGGCGGCTACAGTGATTACGAAGCCTATGTTAATTACTTAGCAGAGCAACAAAAAAATCAACCACAGCAAGCAACTAAAAAAGTTGAAAAAGCACCTGCTGCGCCAGTAGTTAAAGCAGAGGCTAAAGGTAATAAACTCTCTTACAAATTAAAACTTGAATTAGAGCAACTGCCTAATAAAATGGAACAACTCGAAGCCGATGTTGAAATTCAACAAGCCATAGTTAGTGATGTTGATTTTTTTAAGCAAGACAGTGATATAACGGCTAAGGCATTGAACCATTTGGCAAAACTTGAGTCAGACCTTGAGGCCGCGTTTTCGCGCTGGGAAGAACTTGAAGAATTAAAAAATCAGTAGTAAGGACTAAAATGAAATATAAATTACTCGCTGCCAGTATTTTAGCAACAATGAGTACTTCAGCATTAAGTGCGACTTATCAATTAACGGAATTGGGTGCACTTGAAGGCGCGAAATATTCTTATGTTACCGATGTAAGTGAAAGTGGTCATATTATAGGTATAGCTAATGGCTTATATAATTTACCTGTAGATATTGAGCATATTGATTTTTCACTGAGTTTAATTCAAAACGCTTACACTAATGAAGTTAATGCATTTGAGCTTAGTGATAAAGAGATTACTTTTACGTTAGAAGACATAGAAAAAAACAATGCTGTAGCAACAAATGCAGATGCGCATAGCTTCATGATTCGTTTTTTAGCAAATGTGTCGGCTAATTATCAGTTTCAAAAGTTAAGCTCACTAACGGCAATAAAATATGATAGCGGCGCTGCTGTTGAGCAAACATTGTTTGATATAAACTCGCCTGATTACCCAGGCGTTACCCGCTCTGTGACTAACTTTTACAACGCTGTTGCAGAAGATGGCACTACAGTTGGTTGGGGTAGTGCTCCTTTTGATAAAATAGAGTTTACTATAGAGGACGAAACTGATCCTAAACCGTGGTTTACCCGTGACTTTATAGAGCGCGGTATTGTTATATCTGAAAGCGGTATGGAAGTTCCTTTAGTACCCCAATTTAGTGAATATGGTGGTACCAGCCAAGCCTCTGATATTGTAAAAACCGCAGATGGTTATATTGTTGTTGGTAATATGTCACTTGGTATACCGCAAACGCGTCAAACCAATATTACTGATAACTGTGATGATAAATATCAGCCATTTTCAACCTGTATTGAAGTTATTAATAATCAAACAACCCGTGGGATATTTAATAAGCAAGCAACTAAATGGACGCTTGATAACGCATTTAATATCACGTCTACCGAGGTACTAGGTTTAGCCTTTACTCCTTATGAAGACGAAGTTGACTTTGCGTTTATTAGTAATGCATTCGCGGTTAATAAGAACGGTATTGCAGCAGGTGTATCGAACACGCGTTATTATGATAAAGATACTACTATTATAACCATGCCGGTGTATTTTAAAGATGGCAAAGCGGTTGAATTTATAAATCAACCAGACGGTTGGCAAGGCGGTAAATCTTTAGCAATTAACGATAATAATATTGTGACAGGTTATGCCACAAGACGTGTTGATGGTGCTTTACGTAATAAGTTTTTCTATCATGATATAGCAACAGGTACTACCGTTTATCCAGATAGCTATTTTACGAGCTCAAGCTCATACGGTAACAGTATAAATAATCAAGGTTATATTGTTGGCGAAGGTGAGGTTGGTATTTCTGATAGTTCACGTCGATCAGCTGCGTTCATTTATAAAATAGGTGATGATAAAATCACTAATTTAAATGACTTATTGCCGTGTTACGACATGGACGGTACAAGTAGTTATGGCTATAGCATGAGTGAAGCTAAAGTGATTAACGAAAACAATGAAATATTTGGTGTGGCCACTAAAACTGTTGAAAAGCGTAACTCATTAGGTGAAGTTGTAACCGATGTTAACGGTAAAACTGAATATGAAAGTGTTGCTGTAGCAGTAAAGCTTTCGCCAATACCTAATGGCACGATAGAGGATTGCGCACCACCTGATGCCGAAGTGTATGAGCGTCGCTCTGCAAGCTTCTCTTGGTATGGATTATTATTATTACCACTGATTGCGTTTAGACGAGTATTTAGATTTTAATAGAATTTAAATCGAAAATTTAAGCCGAGAAACTAAAAAAGCCCAAACTTGTTAAGTTGGGCTTTTTTTGTCTATAGTCATTATAACTATTGGCTACTTGTTACGTATTAACCATGCTTTTCTAACTGAACGCCGCCAAACAATATCTATTCCAAAATAGCCGATAATCGCGGCAACTGATGCCGACACCAAGGAGCCAACTAAAAATGCTGGACCAATAGTCGTTAAGCTTTCGATGAACCAAGGCCAGCTTGCTTCAAAGGAAAAATGTTGTTCTGGCTGGTTTAGTACTAGGGTGCCAATAAGATAAGAGCAGTAAAAAATAGGTGGCATGGTAACGGGGTTAGTTATCCACACTAAGGCCACTGAAATGGGCAGGTTTACCCTAAACACTATAGCGGTTGCTGCAGCTAGGACCATTTGAAAAGGAACAGGGATGAACGCAAAAAATAACCCGACAGCAAATGCACCACGCGCAGAGCGTCTATTTAAATGCCAAAGGTTCGCGTCTTGTAACAAACGGCCAAATATTTTAAGTGATTTGTGATGCCTAATTTTATTTGGATCGGGTAAAAATCGTTGGATCGTTTTTTTAGCCATTTAAAGCAACCATTTACATCAATGTGGATTAGTCTTGGATTTGTGTGCGGAAGTATTGCAACCGTATTTTATTTTCAAACCCTCGAATTTATACTCATCACAATTTCAATCCTAATTGCGAGCGCTTATTTTAAGCCGTTTTCAAATGTTTTGTTAGGCTTTATTTGCGCTATTTTTGCTATCTTAGTGCATTTCACACTTTTTTACTCGTTTGAGCTACCAGCGCAGGGTGAAAAGTATGCATATTCAGTAAAGTTAGTTGTTGAAGACGTTGTATCAGCTAATGCTCCGCAATATATAAAAGCAAAAATTATTAAGCTTGATGAGCAAGATTACGCTTATTTTACTGCCCCCAGTGCTATGTTAAGTGTTGATTCAGCGCAAATATTAGAAGTAGGCGCAACCTTCAGTGCTCACGCACATTTAAAAAACTTTAGAAGCACAAAAAATTTTACTGTTTTTGACAATCAACTTTATGCATTTACACAAAAAATATTTTTTAAAGGGAAAGTACTCAATAAAAATTTAATTATTACTGATACAAAAAGAAACCAACACGTTATAGCTTATCGCCACTATATTAAACACATATTTAAAGAGTCTAAGCTTAACTGGCTTTATTATACGCTGCTGACGGGCGACAAGTCTTTAATGAACTTTGAACAAAAGCTGACCATGCAAACGCTGGGGTTAAGCCATTTACTGGCAATTTCTGGGTTGCATATTTCGTTAGTTTTTGGCTTTGCTTTTTTTGTAACACGCTCACTTGTAAGCCACGCCAGAATTAGAATAAAACAAACAATTAATCTTGCAACTTGTTATAGCTTAATGGGCTTTATAGCGGCATTTGTTTATGTATATTTAAGCGATTTTATTGTCTCTGCGACCCGCGCTTTAATAATGTTAGGGTGCTACTTATTATTGTATTACCTAGCTAAACAATCGCTACGTTGGCGCAGTATTTTATACGCCTTGGTTTTAGTTTTAATGATTAACCCTTTTAATGTATTAAATCCTGGTTTGTATTTTTCATTTTTAGCTGTGGTTATCATCTTTATTGTTATTACAAAAGTACCCTTTAAGGGGGCCTCTGTTATCGCTAAAATAGGCATGTTATGTGCTATACAAGGGGCACTATTTATAGGCTTATTGCCTTTGTCTTTATACTTTTTTAATGGTGTGAGTTTGGCAGGGTTAGTCTTGAACTTAATCGCTATTCCGTTGCTCGCCTTTATCATTATGCCATTATTATTAGTGGTTGCGATATTGAGCAGTGTTATTGATATGAGCCTGATAGTGTCGTTATTTGACCCCGTATTGTATTTTTTGTATCAACAATTAATGGCAATACCGCCAGGCTGGCGTTGGTTTAATGTAGGAACAATTACTTTAGATATAGTAATGTTTAGTTATGTAACCATGCTACTACTGTATTTAGTGAAATTTAAATGGCTTGCTTGTATCCCGTTAAGTGTATTGCTGGTTGATAGTTACTTTACTTCCAAAAGTGATTGGCAAGTAAACATATTTGATGTTGGCCATGGTTTGATGGTGTTGTTAGAAAAAGATAACAATGCATTAATTTATGATTTTGGCCCTAGTTATTTTAACCGCTTTAGCCGTACACGTAGTATTTTACTGCCGTATATAAAAGCTAATAACCTGAATGTTGCGACCGCTATTTTAAGCCATCAAGATAACGACCATGCAGGAGGAGTTAAACATTTTATTGAGGCAGGCTTTGAATCGACTCTCAGTACTTTTCATCCAAATGGTATACCGAGTTTATGTAAAACCATGACTATGGATTTTTATGGGCTTAAAATACAAACGTTTAGTTCAATTACTTTTAACAATAACAACGATGACTCCTGCGTAGTTAAAATTAGTAGCGCGCAACACAGTGTACTTTTTACTGGTGATATTTCTAAGCAACGAGAGCACGCACTAATTGCCGCAGGATATAATTTAGCAAGCAATGTATTAATAAGCCCGCATCATGGTAGTGGCACTTCATCAAGTAGTGAGTTTATTGCGGCTGTTAACCCTAAAGTTGTGGTGCATTCGAGTGCTTACAAAGGGCAATGGCATTTTCCTAATGATGAAGTGGTTGCGCGGTTTAACAAAATTGGCGCTGCGCAATATATTACTGGGCAGCAAGGACAAATTAGAATTAAATTTTATAGTACTAATCTGCATGTTGAAACGGCGAGAGAGCGTGAAAGTTATTGGTTTATTAAAGATTGACGTTTTGTTTTAGCCTCCCTGAGGATACAATAGGGGCTGTAACTGTATAAAGAGAGTGTTATGGATCAAAGTACTACACAAATTTATAAACGTCTTATTTCTTACGTTGGTGCGTACAGAACAGTCGCCATCGTCGCTATTATTGGCATGATAGGGTATTCAGGTATGGATGCTTTATTTATTCAGCTTATGAAGCCGTTTATTGACGAAGGTCTTAATGAGCGCAATGCTGATGTATTAAAATATGCACCATTTGTAGTTATTGCCTTGGTAATAGGGCGTGGTGTATTTAACTTTATGTCGTCTTATTGTTTGAGTTATGTAGGCTCACAAGTTGTACGCTCGCTGCGCCAAGAGTTGTTTGAACATATTCTACATTTACCGGTATCGTTTCATGATAAAAATTCCACCGGCGATCTTATTTCCAAAATAACCTTTGATACCGAACAAGTACAACAAGCTATTACCAAGGCATTATTAATTGTAGTGCGTGAAGGCGCTTTTGTGGTGTTTTTACTCGCAGTTATGTTTTATACCAGTTGGCAATTATCGCTGATATTTTTAGTTATTATTCCTTTAGTTGCTGTCATAGTCACTGTTGTGTCAAAGCGCTTTAGACACATTTCTAAAAGTATTCAATCAGCTATGGGGCAAGTTACTCGTAGCTCAGAGCAAATGCTAAGCGGTCATAAAGTGATCCATGGTTTTGGTGGCCAAAATCAAGAAATAGATCAGTTTTCAAAAGTAAATAATCATAATCGTCAGCAACGAATTAAAATGGACGCAACTAAAGCCTTGAGTGTATCAATCATTCAAGTATTGGCTGCCAGCGCTATGGCGGTTATTTTATGGGTTGTGTCAATGCCTTCGATGATTGACACCATAAGCTCAGGCGACTTTGTAGTATTAATTTCATCAATGATGATGTTACTTCGCCCGCTTAAACAGCTAGCTAATGTAAACAGTGATATGCAGCGAGGAGTTTCAGCCGCGCAAAGTGTGTTTTTAATACTCGACGAGGAAGTAGAAAAAGACACAGGTACTGTAAGCGTAGATAAAGTAAAAGGCTTGATTGAAGTTAAAAATGTCACCTTTAAATACCCAACTAAAGATGAGCCGGTATTAAACAATTTATCGTTAACGATTAAAGCGGGTGAAAGCATTGCTTTAGTTGGGCGTTCGGGCTCAGGTAAATCTACTATTTCTAACCTATTGCCACGTTATTATGATTTAGAAGCGCCTAGTGAAATTTTACTCGATGGCATTGCACTGCATGATTATAAGCTAACCGATTTACGTCGTCAGTTTGCGCTAGTGTCGCAACAAGTGGTGTTATTTAACGACTCCATTGCCAATAATATTTGTTACGGTTTACAGCGTGAAATATCGCAGCAAGAACTGGAAAAAGTAGCCAAGCAAGCGCATGTATGGGAGTTTGTAAAAGACTTACCAGAGCAGCTAAATACTATGGTTGGCGAAAATGGGGTAATGCTCTCTGGTGGTCAACGCCAACGTATTGCTATTGCTCGTGCAATATTAAAAGATGCGCCTATTTTAATCCTTGATGAAGCAACATCTGCGCTCGATACTGAATCAGAAAAACTAATTCAGCAAGCACTCGAGGCATTAATGAAAGACAAAACCTCGATTGTAATTGCGCATCGCTTATCGACGATAGAAAATAGCGACCGAATTTATGTTATAGATAATGGCAGTGTTATTGAAAGTGGCGATCATTTAAGTTTACTGGCAAATAATGGCACTTATTCAGCATTATGCAAAATGCAATTTGGTGAGCAAGGGTGAGCAAAATTGAACAAAGCTGGTATCAGCCTGTCAGTTTAATTACTATATTATTACTGCCTTTAGCTGCACTGTTTTGGCTAATATCAACATTACGTAAATGGCTTTATACATGCGGTATACTAACGCAATTTAGTAGCAAAACACCTGTAATTGTAGTGGGTAATATTAGTGTTGGCGGCAATGGTAAAACGCCATTTGTACTGTGGCTACACGCTCATTTAACTCAGCAAGGTTTATCTGTAGGTATTATTAGCCGAGGCTACGGCGGGCATGCTAAGCAATATCCATTGCTTGTTGATCATAACAGTACTACGCTTGAGGCGGGCGATGAACCGATACTTTTATATCATCGTTTGCAGTGCCCCATAGCGGTTGGCCCAAACAGACAACAAAATATAGAATTACTTGAACAAACCTCTGCTATTGATGTAATTATATCTGACGATGGCATGCAACATTATAAAATGGCACGTAGTATTGAATGCTGTATTGTTGATAGTGCACGTCAATTTGGCAACGGTTTGTTAATGCCAGCAGGCCCGCTTCGCGAAACTAAAAAGCGTTTAAAGAGCGTTGATTTAGTGATAGAAAATGGCGGCAACAACCCACAACGTTATAATTTGCAGCCTGCAGCTTTAAAATCTGTGCTCAATAATAGTATGCTAACAGAGCCTATATTAACAGCCCACGCTGTGAGTGCTATTGGTAATCCGCTGCGTTTTGAGCAGTCATTACAAGCACAAGGCATTACCTTAGTATCAACCCATCATTATCGAGACCATTATGCATACACTGCTGATGATTTTACTCAGTTTGGTGATGAAAATGTGTTAATGACCGAAAAAGATGCTGTAAAGTGTAGTGCTTTTGCAAAACAAAATTGGTATTACTTACCAGTGGATGCTCAACCTACCGATAGCGTTATAAACAAATTAAATTCATTATTAAAAGATAAAGGGATCCTCAATGGCCTTTGATACAAAATTACTCGAAATTATCGCCTGCCCAGTATGTAAGGGTAAATTACGTTTTGATAAAGAAAACAGCGAACTAATAAGTACAGCCGCTAAGTTGGCGTATCCGGTTATCGATGACATTCCAGTATTGCTTGAAAATGAAGCGCGTGAATTGTCACTTGATGAGGTACAAAAGTGGAATTCGTAGTTGTTATTCCTGCGCGTTACGCTTCTAGCCGTTTACCAGGCAAACCACTAGCCGATATTTGTGGTAAGCCAATGATCCAGCATGTTTACGAAAAAGCCTGTTTATCGGGTGCGAGTAAAGTTGTTATTGCGACCGATCATCAAAAAGTATTTGATGCTGTGAGTACCTTTACAAGTGATGTATTAATGACGCGTGAAGATCATCAGTCAGGCACGGAACGTTTAGCAGAGGTTGTTGATTTACTTAAGCTTGATAACAACACTATTGTAGTTAATGTGCAAGGTGATGAGCCATTATTGGCACCAGAAAATGTATCTCAAGTTGCCACGTTATTAAATGAATCAACTGCACCTATGGCCACTTTAAGTGTAGCGATAGAAGAGCAAGAAGACGTTTTTAATCCTAATGCAGTTAAAGTCGTTAGCGATATTAATAAAAATGCATTGTATTTTTCGCGTGCCAGTATTCCGTTTGATCGTAGCGCCATGATGGGCGAGCAGAGCACGCTGGATTTAACGCCGTTTCAACGCCATGTGGGTATTTATGCCTACCGAGCTGGTTTTATTAAGCAATATATTGAGCTAAGTGTGTCGCCGCTAGAGCAGCTAGAATCACTAGAACAATTACGTGTGCTTTACCATGGCTACAATATTAAAATAGAGCAAGCGCATATTACTCCACAAGCGGGTGTCGATACCCCAGAAGATTTAGCTAAAGTAATTAGCTATTTGCAAAGTAAACACGCGTGAGCATTACGGATAAAGCCTATTTAAAAGTTGTGCATAGTCATAGCGACTTTTATATTTTAGCAAAACCTGCAGGGCTGAATTTTCATTCAGAAGACGCCGCAGGTTTTGTGGTATTAGCAGAGCAGCAATTAAATGAAAAACTCTTTGCAGTACACCGCCTCGATAAAGTGACCTCAGGCTTGCTTATTTTAGCGCGCAATAAACTCGCCGCCGCTAAATTTACGCAAATGTTTACTGAGCACACAATTAATAAGTTTTACTTGGCTATTAGCGACGCCAAGCCTAAAAAAAAGCAGGGTTGGATAAAAGGCGATATGGCAAAATCACGCCGTGGTACTTTTAAGTTACTTACAACAACAGCTAATCCTGCTATTAGTCGTTTTTATTCTGTAAGTTATAAACCCGGTTTTAGGGGGTATATTTTAAAACCTTACTCAGGTAAAACGCACCAATTAAGAGTAGCGCTAAAAAGTATAGGCGCACCTATATTAGGTGATACCTCTTATGCAGGTGCGCATAGCGCACGTACTTACTTGCATGCATTTGCGCTTGATTTCTTATGGAATGAGCAGCAAATACAATTTACTCTTTTACCCGATAACGGGGATGAGTTTACACAATTAATTAAACATCAAGATTTTCAAGCATGGAAAACACCATGGCAACTGGATTGGTAAATGACTGAAAAAGTAACAGACATACGTTTTGGCGGGATCAAACGTTTATACGGACAACAACAGTTTGACTGGTTACAGCAGGCACATTTTTGTGTTGTTGGCATTGGTGGTGTTGGTAGTTGGGCCGCAGAAGCATTGGCGCGCACTGGGGTTGGCAAATTAACCCTAATAGATTTAGATGATATTTGTGCCACTAATGTAAATAGACAAATACACGCACTTACCGGCACCATTGGCCAAGCTAAAGTGGAGGCGATGAAAGCGCGTTGTGAGTTAATTAACCCACAATGTGAAGTGCAGGTGATTGATGACTTTATTACTTTAGATAACATTCATGAGCATATTCAGGGCTTTGATTATGTTATTGATTGTATTGACGCAGTGAAAGAAAAAGCGGCATTAATTGCGCATTGTAAACGCAATAAACTAGCTGTAATTACTACCGGCGGCGCAGGTGGGCAAACTGATCCGGGGCAAATTACGTTTGGCGATGTGGCTAAAACTACCCAAGATCCACTCTTAGCTAAAGTGCGTTATATTTTACGCAAGCAATATAATTTTAGTAATAACCCTAAGCGTAAGTTTAATATTGATTGTGTATATTCAACAGAGCAGCTGGTATACCCAGGCAGTGATGGCAGTGTTTGCCATGCTAAGCAAAATGCCGATGGTAGTATGAATATGGATTGTAATAATGGCTTTGGCTCAGTGACTATGATCACTGGCAGCTTTGGCTTTTTTGTAGCTGCAAAAGCCGTTCGTAAATATTTAGATAAAAAACAGCGTTTACTTAGCTCCCAAGCATAACGCTGCTTATAACTTAACCTGATCTTGGGTTAATTTAACTTATTTTTTGTTTAGCCATGGTTTGAATCGTCTCTACCATGGCTTTAATACCATTCCCTCTAGATGGACTTAAGTGGCTAATTAACCCTAGTTTTTCAAACTCTTGATAGGCGTTTATCTCCAGTACTTGCTCTGGGGTAAGGCCATTGTATAGCGCTAATATTAAGGCAAGTAAGCCCTTTACAATACGGGTATCAGAATCACCTATCACCACGAGTGTATTTTCGGTTAAATCAAACTCCACAAATAGCCACACTTTACTTTCGCAGCCAGGAACTAATGCGCTGTCTATTTTCAAAACGTCAGCAAGTACTGGTAATGTTTTACCAAGTAACATTATTTCTCGGTATTTTTGCTGCCATGCAGGTGCATTTTTTATCCCTTGGGCTGCTTTATTATAAGTATTTGTCATATTCTTATCCAACATTAGTCTAATAGAGCAATGCATTTTTGTAGTGCATTAATAAAATTATCTACATCTGTATGGTTATTATAGAAAGCTAAGCTTGCTCTAAGGGTGCCATTGACCCCTAAATGCGCCATTAAAGGCTGAGTGCAATGATGGCCACTGCGCAGTGCAACCCCATATCCGTCAAGTAAAGTTGCCAAATCGTATGGATGCTCATCTTTATAGTTAAAACATAAAGTGCCAATATTATGCTTAAGGTCACTAAATAGGGTGATGCCATCAATTTGCTGTAGTTTATTGGTTGCATAATTAAATAGCGTTTGTTCATATTCAATTAAAGCAGGGTGATTTAATGCATTTATGTACTCAAGTGCCGCACCAAAGCCTAATACGCCGGCAATATTTGGCGTCCCCGATTCAAACTTTGCCGGAGCATCGCGATAAGTGCTGTGCGTTAAGGTTACGGTTTGGATCATTTCTCCCCCAGTTTGGTATGGGGTGAGGGCATTTAATTGCTCGTAGCGGCCATATAAGCCGCCTAAACCGGTTGGCCCCAGCATTTTATGGGCAGAAAAAACGTAAAAATCACAATTAAGTGTGCTTAAATTAGCTTTTAAATGCATTGCTCCTTGTGCGCCATCAACCAGTACTAATGCGCCTACCGCTTTCGCACTGGCAATTAACGGCGCTAAATTAGTGATATTACCAAGCGCATTAGAGGCTTGGCTAATGGCCAATAACTTAGGTTTATGCTGCTTTATAAATTCACAGCATGCAGGTATATCAAAGGTGGCATCGTCGTTAAGCGGTAAAATAGCAAGCTTAGCACCAGTTTGCTGAGACAAAACCTGCCAAGGTACAATATTAGCATGATGCTCAATAGGCGTAATAATGATGGTATCGCTGGCTTTTATTTGATTTTTTAAGCCATTAGCAACTAAGTTTATAGCTTCAGTTGCCCCTTTAGTCCATACAATTTCATTACTATTAACACCAAAAAATTCTGCAGCTTTATCGCGTACTTGCTCATAACGATAAGTAGCCTGCTCACTGAGGGTATGGCGTCCACGATGTACGTTCGCGTTTTGCGCTGCATAAAACTCTGCCGTGGTATCAATAACGCATTGTGGCTTTTGTGTGGTTGCCCCAGAGTCTAAATAAGTTAAAGTTTGGCTATTAATCGTTTGATTTAGGATAGGGAAATCATTACGTATTTTAGTGATATCAAACGTGGAAACAGACATAAGCTCATTTAATTAGTCAATTTAGGGCGAGAATTGTAATCTGTTTAAGATAATTCTCAAGTGCTGAGTAACAAAAAAGGCCGCAATAGCGACCTTTTAAAATACTTAAGCAATATTACAGCGAATTAACGCTTGTCAGTTGCTTTGTAGTCACGTTGTGTGTAACCCGTGTAAAGCTGACGTGGGCGGCTGATCTTATGACCAGGTTGAGATAGCATCTCATCCCAGTGAGTGATCCAACCAACAGTACGTGCCATTGCAAAAATTACAGTGAACATGCTTGTTGGAATACCGATCGCTTTTAAGATAATACCTGAGTAAAAATCTACGTTAGGGTAGAGTTTCTTCTCAACAAAGTACGGGTCTTCAAGCGCAATTTGCTCAAGCTTCATTGCAATATCAAGCAATGGATCTTGAATATTTAGCTCAGCAAGTACTTCGTGACACGTTTGACGCATTACCGTTGCACGTGGATCAAAGTTTTTGTAAACACGGTGACCAAAGCCCATAAGACGGAACGGGTCTGACTTATCTTTTGCTTTAGCTACGTATTCGTCAATGCGATCAACAGAACCAATTTCTTCTAACATGTTTAAACATGCTTCGTTAGCGCCGCCGTGTGCAGGGCCCCAAAGAGATGCGATACCAGCAGCAATACAAGCATATGGGTTAGCACCAGATGAACCTGCAAGACGTACAGTAGACGTTGATGCGTTTTGTTCATGATCAGCATGAAGCATGAATATTTTATCCATAGCTTTAGCCGTTACAGGGTTAACTTTATACTCTTCAGCAGGTACAGAGAACATCATATGTAAGAAGTTTTCGGCGTAGCTTAAATCGTTACGTGGGTATACAAATGGTTGGCCAATGTTTGTTTTATAAGCCATAGCTGCAATAGTAGGTAACTTAGCTACTAATTTAATTGCACTTGTTTTGCGTTGGCTTGCGTCTGTAATATCAAGATCTTCATGATAAAAAGATGATAAAGCACCAACCACGCCACATAGCATTGCCATAGGATGTGCATCAAAACGGAAACCTTGGAAGAAAGTTGCAATTTTTTCATCTAGCATAGTACTGCGAGTGATTTGTTGTGCAAATTCTTCATACTGCTCTTTTGAAGGTAACTCACCGTTTAATAGTAAGTAACATAGCTCTACATAGTTAGAGTCTTCAGCAAGCTGCTCAATTGGGTAACCACGATGAAGTAGAACACCTTTGCCGCCATCAATATAAGTAATTGTAGATTCACAAGAGCCAGTCGACATAAAACCTGGATCGTAAGTAAAGTGACCATGTGAACCTAATGTACGTACGTCAATTACATCCTGGCCAGCAGTACCTTGATAAATTGGAAGTTCGATTGGATCTAGACCATCAATATGGACTGTGGCTTTCTTATCCGCCATCTATGTATCTCCTATTAAGATAACTATTCTGATTTTATACTCTAAAATCTGTTTTAAGCACATCTTCTCATTTTAACGTGAAAGAGGGGTATAAAGTCAATTTTTATAAGCATTATGCGTATACGTATAATAAATATTCGGTATGGTTTGAATATTATACCATTGGCTAATTTGCAAATGGCTCTAACTAAACAAGAATTGTAAAAAGGCCTGCGGCTATATATACTGTCGAAGGTTTTTAACCGTATTGTATTTAGGTAAACATATTTTTACATTATAATTTTTGCATTATAGTGAACTTTATTTGTAAAGAGACGTTTATTTTGATAGTTCCATCAGAAATATTTGGTGGGTTTTAGAAAAACAAGTAGATGAGCCCCACTGTGGGCAAGATGGGCAAGTAACTGTGAAAAAGCAAAGACCTGTAAATCTAGATCTAACAACTATATCTATGCCGGCAACGGCTAAAGCGTCAATTTTCCACCGCGTCACCGGTGTTGCATTATTTTTTGCTTTAACGTTTGTCATTTGGGCTTGGTCAGAGTCTCTTTCTTCTGCTGAAGGTTTTGAATTCGTCAAGGGTCTGTTTAACGGATTCATTGCCAAATTTATTGCTTGGGGCACCGTGTCTGTATTGGGTTATCACCTTATTGGTGGTATTCGCCATATGATTATGGATATGGGACATTGGGAAGAACTTGAATCAGGTAACCTCAGCGCTAAAATTGCAATGGCTCTTGGCGTTGTGTTTGCCGTATTGGCAGGGGTGTGGATATGGTTTTAAATCAAGCAACTCTTAAACGTGATGGTGTACAAGATTTCGTATCTTTACGTACCACGGCATTAATAATAAGCGCGTATGCGATTTTTATTATCGGCTATTTTTTAGCAACGCCAGAAGTCACTTTCGAAGCCTGGACAGGCCTCTTCTCTAACCTAGCAATGAAAGGGTTTACTTTAATTGCCCTGGTTTGCATTATGGTTCATACCCGCATTGGCCTTTGGCAAGTTCTAACAGACTATGTTAAGTGCGCTAAGCTTCGTGCTGTTTTAGGCTTTGTACTAAACCTAATGGCCTTTGCTTACGTAGCTATTGGTCTAATCGTATTATGGGGTGTATAAGTGAAATATTCTGTTCGTGAATTTGACGCCGTAGTAATCGGTGCCGGTGGTGCAGGTATGCGCGCTGCTTTAGCTATTACTGAGTCTGGCAAAACGTGTGCTTTAATCTCTAAAGTATTTCCAACTCGCTCAC
The DNA here is from genome assembly GCF_014164175.1 of Pseudoalteromonas sp. SG44-5. Lineage (NCBI taxonomy): Bacteria > Pseudomonadati > Pseudomonadota > Gammaproteobacteria > Alteromonadales > Pseudoalteromonadaceae > Pseudoalteromonas > Pseudoalteromonas sp. SG44-5. The sequence goes on from NZ_JACJES010000002.1 coordinate 352,805, forward strand.
ACACTGTATCAGCACAGGGTGGTATTACAGTAGCGCTTGGTAACTCGCACGAAGATAACTGGGAATGGCACATGTACGATACCGTTAAGGGCTCCGATTTTATCGGTGACCAAGACGCTATTGAATATATGTGTCAAACAGGCCCAGAAGCTATTACTGAATTAGAAAACATGGGTCTCCCATTTTCTCGCTTTGAAAATGGCCGTGTTTACCAACGTCCTTTCGGTGGTCAATCGAAAAACTTTGGTGGTGAACAAGCTGCACGTACTGCGGCAGCTGCCGATCGTACTGGTCACGCACTATTACACCTTCTTTATCAACAAAATGTTAAAAACAAAACAAATGTATTCTCAGAATGGTATGCACTTGATTTAGTTAAAAACGATAATGGTGATGTAGTAGGTTGTACTGCAATTGAAATTGAAACAGGTGAAATCACTTATTTCAAATCTAAAGCAGTAGTATTAGCAACAGGTGGTGCGGGTCGTATTTTTGCATCAACTACTAATGCGCACATCAACACCGGCGACGGCGTTGGTATGGCAACACGTGCTGGTATTTCTATGCAAGATATGGAAATGTGGCAGTTCCACCCAACGGGTATTGCTGGCGCGGGTACGCTAGTAACTGAAGGTTGTCGTGGCGAAGGTGGTTATCTTTTAAATAAAGATGGCGAGCGTTTCATGGAACGTTATGCACCAAACGCAAAAGACTTAGCGTCTCGCGATGTGGTTGCACGTTCAATGATGACTGAGATCCGTGAAGGTCGTGGTTGTGATGGTCCTTGGGGTCCTCACCTTAAGCTAAAACTAGATCACTTAGGTGCAGAAACACTAAATCTGCGTCTTCCTGGTGTATGTGATCTTGCTAAAACATTTGCTCACGTTGACCCTGCAAAAGAACCAATTCCAGTAATTCCTACATGTCATTACATGATGGGTGGCGTGCCAACCAACGTAAATGGTCAAGCGCTACAAATCGACGCAAACGGCAAAGAAACAATCGTTGAAGGTTTGTTTGCGGTAGGTGAGATTGCCTGTGTATCAGTACACGGTGCTAACCGCTTAGGTGGTAACTCATTACTTGATTTAGTGGTATTTGGTCGTGCGGCCGGTAACTTCTTAGGTAAATACCTAAATGATGTTGAAATTTCTAAAGCGGCATCAGAGTCTGATTTAGAAACATCACTTGCACGTTACAATCGTTGGGAAAATTCAACGGCTGGCCAAGGTGAAGATCCAGTTCAAATCAAAAAAGACTTACAGCAATGTATGCAACTTAACTTCTCGGTATTTCGTGAAGGTGACTCAATGGCTGCTGGTCTGCAAGAACTTAAAGAAATTCGTGAACGTCTGCAACATGCACGTCTTGATGATAAATCATCAGACTTCAACACGCAGCGTATTGAATGTCTTGAACTAGATAACTTAATGGAAACAGCTTACTCAACTGCAGTAGCTGCAAACTTCCGTACCGAAAGCCGTGGTGCACATTCTCGCTTTGACTTCCCAGATCGTGATGACGAAAACTGGTTATGTCACTCAGTATTTAATCCGTTAACGGATGAAATGAGCAAGCGTGACGTAAACTACGCGCCTAAGTCGCGTGAAGCTTTCCCACCTAAAGCACGTGTGTACTAGGAGATAGACGATGGCACAAGTACAATTTTCAGTTTATCGTTATAATCCCGATGTTGACAACGCACCTCGTATGCAAGAATACACCTTGCAAACAGAGGAAGGTCACGACATGATGGTTTTGGATGCACTTATTCTTTTAAAAGAACAAGATCCAACATTATCTTTCCGTCGTTCATGCCGTGAAGGTGTGTGTGGATCTGATGGTGTTAACATGAATGGTAAAAATGGTTTGGCATGTATCACTCCTTTATCTACGCTGCAAAAAGGTGGCAAAGGTAAAATAGTAGTGCGTCCATTACCAGGCTTACCTGTGGTTCGTGACCTTGTTATTGACATGAGTCAGTTCTACACTCAATACGAAAAAGTTAAACCGTATCTAATTAATGACACGCCAGCAGCTGGCGAGCGTCTTCAAACAATCGAAGAACGTGATAAGTTAGATGGGCTTTATGAGTGTATTTTATGTGCATGTTGTTCAACATCGTGTCCTTCGTTCTGGTGGAATCCAGACAAGTTCATTGGTCCAGCAGGCCTTCTTCATGCTTACCGTTTCTTGGCTGATAGCCGAGATACAGCAACAGAAGAGCGTTTAGCTGACTTAGACGATGCTTTCAGTGTGTTCCGTTGCCACAGTATAATGAACTGTGTTAGCGTTTGTCCTAAGGGTCTTAATCCGACCAAAGCAATTGGACAAATAAAATCTATGTTATTAAACCGAGCGGTTTAATTACTTAGTAAATGTAGGATGGCTAATACTAATTAGTCATCCTGTTATCATAACTATTAATTTCTGCGCTAAAGAAAAGGGCTTATAAATGCACGAAGGTGTGATGAAGGCATGGCTAGAATCTTCACATTTAAACGGCGGTAACGTTGCTTATATTGAAGAGCTTTATGAAGCGTATTTAGACGATGCGACTTCGGTGCCAGAAGAATGGCGAGAAGTGTTTGAACAATTACCTAAAGTTGATGGTGTGGATGTTGAAGTAAAACATTCAGAAGTTCGAGCACAGTTTGCGGCGCTTGCTAAAAACAAGCATAGAGAAGTAGTGGTAGCAGAGGGCAGTGGCGGTGACCTTAAACAGGTTAAAGTATTGCAACTTATTAATGCTTTCCGTTTTCGTGGACACCAAAATGCTAACTTAGATCCGTTAGGTATTTGGCAGCGAGAGCGCGTACGAGATTTAGAGCTAGATTACCACGACCTATCCAATGCTGACTTTGACCGCGAATTTAATGTAGGATCGTTTGCTGTAGGGCGCGATACTATGCCTCTAGGTGAGTTATACCAAGCACTAAAAACCACGTATTGTGGTTCTATTGGCGCCGAGTATATGCACATCACATCAACAGAAGAAAAACGTTGGTTACAACAGCGTTTAGAGTCTGTTCAGTCTAGGCCAAAATTCAATAAAGACGAAAAGCTACGTATCCTTAAAGGATTAACCGCAGCCGATGGTCTTGAAAAATATTTAGGGGCTAAGTTCCCAGGTGCTAAGCGCTTCTCACTTGAAGGTGGCGATGCGTTAGTACCTATGCTTAAAGAGCTGATTCACCGCGCTGGTGAAAGTGGCCAAAAAGAAGCTGTTATTGGTATGGCTCACCGCGGCCGTTTAAACGTACTTGTGAACGTACTTGGTAAAAATCCATCAGAGTTATTTGATGAGTTTGCCGGTAAACACAAAGACACGTTAAGCTCGGGTGATGTTAAATACCACATGGGTTACTCATCTGACTTTGCTACTAAAGGTGGCAATGTGCACATGGCACTTGCGTTTAACCCATCGCATCTTGAAATTGTAAATCCAGTGGTTATGGGCTCAGTACGTGCTCGTTTAGACCGCTTAGGTGACAGCTCAGGTATTAAAGCACTGCCAATTACTATTCATGGCGACTCAGCAATTGCTGGTCAAGGTGTTGTACAAGAAACATTTAACATGTCACAAACAAACGCCTTTAGCTGTGGCGGTAGTATTCGTATAGTAGTAAATAACCAAGTTGGTTTTACAACGTCTAAACAAGACGATGTACGTTCTACTCCATACTGTACTGACATTGCTAAAATGGTGCAGTCGCCAATATTTCATGTTAATTCTGACGATCCAGAAGCAGTGGCATTTGTTACTCAACTGGCACTTGATTTCAGAAACCAATTTAAGCGTGACGTTGTAATTGACCTTGTTTGTTACCGTCGCCATGGTCATAACGAAGCTGATGAGCCTAATGCTACTCAGCCTGTTATGTATCAAAAAATTAAAAAGCATCCAGTTCCACGTTTAATTTACGCTGATCAATTAATTGCCGAAGGCTCATTCACTGAAGATGAGGTTAAAGCACTTGTTGATGATTACCGTAATGGTTTAGACGAAGGTAATTGTGTGGTTGATGAAATACAGCCAGAAACATCACATTCATCAGATTGGGCAAAGTATGTTGGCCATGAATGGAGTGTTGATTACGATGCAAGTGTCTCGGTTGAAAAACTAAAAGAGCTTGGCAACATAGTGTCTAGCTACCCAGAGAGTCATAAAGCTCAATCGCGCGTGAAGAAAATTTACGACGATCGTAAGCTAATGGCATCTGGCGAAAAGCCGCTTGATTGGGGCATGGCAGAAACACTAGCTTATGCAACTATTGCAGCAGAAGGCACAGATATTCGCTTTACTGGACAAGATTCTGGTCGTGGTACTTTCTTCCATCGCCATGCGGTAGTACATAGTCAAGCCGATGGTGCGACTTACACTCCACTTGAGCATGTTGGTAAAGATCAAGGTACTTTCCAAGTATTCGATTCAGTTCTTTCTGAAGAAGCGGTTGTTGCTTTTGAATATGGTTACGCAACCGCAGAGCCAACGTCATTAATTATTTGGGAAGCACAGTTTGGTGACTTTGCAAACGGCGCACAAGTTGTATTTGATCAGTTTTTAAGCTCGGGTGAGCAAAAGTGGGGGCGTTTATGCGGCCTTACTATTTTATTACCACATGGTTACGAAGGCCAAGGTCCAGAGCACAGCTCTGCACGCTTAGAGCGCTTTTTACAACTTTGTGCTGATCACAATATGCAAGTATGTGTACCTTCAACGCCAGCGCAAGTATATGCAATGCTTCGTCGTCAATCAGTTAGACCATTGCGTCGTCCACTGATTGTTATGACGCCTAAGTCATTACTACGCCATCCGTTAGCAGTGTCTTCGCTAGAAGAACTCTCTGCAGGTGTTTTTCATAATGTGATTGACGAAATTGATGATATTAACCCTGAGAAAGTAGAACGCGTTATTTTTTGTAGTGGTAAAGTTTACTATGAACTATTACAAGAGCGCCGCAAGCTTGAACAAGATAATATTGCTATCGTACGTGTAGAGCAGCTTTACCCGTTCCCACACGACGAAATGAAAACTATTATAGAGCGTTACCAGCACGTAACTGATTTTGTATGGTGTCAAGAAGAGCCGCAAAACCAAGGTGCATGGTATTGCTCGCAACATCACTTCAAAGATGCTATTCCACAAAACGCTAAACTAACGTATGCGGGTCGTAAGGCCTCAGCATCACCAGCATGTGGTTATATGTCAGTACATACTAAAGAACAACAAGCGCTCGTTGCCGACGCGCTTACTATCGAAAATAAAGGATAAGCAATGAGCACAGAAATTAAAGTTCCTGTTCTTCCTGAGTCGGTTGCAGATGCTACCGTTGCTACATGGCATGTAAGTGTTGGCGACAAAGTAACTCGCGACCAAAACTTAGTAGACATTGAAACAGATAAAGTGGTTTTAGAAGTTGTTGCGCAACATGACGGTGTGATTACTGAAATTACACAAGAAGAAGGCGCTACGGTACTTGGCGATCAAGTTATCGGTTTACTTGGCGATGCTGATGCAGCACCAGCAAGTGAAGATGCACCAAAAGAAGACTCTTCAACTGAAGAATCTGCAGCAACTAAATCAGAAGACGCGCCAGCGGCGCAATCAGCACCAGCATCAGAAGGTAAAGAAGTGGATATTAAAGTTCCTGTACTTCCAGAATCAGTTGCAGACGCAACAATTGCTACATGGCATGTACAAGCAGGCGACGCAGTAACTCGCGATCAAAACTTAGTAGATATTGAAACTGATAAAGTGGTACTTGAGGTTGTTGCTCAAGAAGACGGTATCATGGGTGAAATAATCCACGGCGAAGGCGACACTGTATTAGGCGAGCAAGTAATTGGTTCGGTTAAAGCGGGCGGCGCTCCAGCAGCACCAGCTAAAAAAGCAGACGCAGCTGCACCAGCAGCAAATGAGTCAAACGACAGCTCTGATGTGTTAACACCTTCAGTACGTCGTTTAATTGCTGAAAAAGGCCTAGACGCTGCAAAAATTAAAGGCACGGGTAAAAACGGTCGTGTAACTAAAGAAGACGTAGATACTTTCTTAAAAGCACCTGCACCAGCGGCAAAAGCAGCACCAGCGGCGGCACCTGCAGCAGCAATGGGCGATCGTACACAAAAACGTGTTCCTATGACGCGTTTACGTAAAACAATTGCTAAGCGCTTACTTGAAGCGAAAAACTCAACTGCAATGTTAACAACATTCAACGAAGTGAACATGGAACCTATCATGAGCCTTCGTAAGCAGTATCAAGAAGTGTTTGAAAAGCGCCACGGTATTCGTTTAGGTTTCATGTCTTTCTACGTGAAAGCGGTTACTGAAGCACTTAAGCGCTTCCCAGATGTAAATGCATCAATTGATGGTGACGATATTGTTTATCACAACTACTTCGACATCAGCATCGCTGTATCTACACCTCGTGGTCTAGTAACGCCAGTACTTAAAGATTGTGACAAGTTATCAGTTGCAGAAATCGAAAAAGGTATTCGTGAGCTAGCACTAAAAGGTCGTGATGGTAAGCTAACACTTGATGATATGACGGGTGGTAACTTCACTATTACAAATGGCGGTGTATTTGGTTCTTTACTATCTACTCCTATCATTAATTTACCGCAGTCTTCAATTTTGGGTATGCATAAAATCCAAGATCGTCCAATGGCTGTAAACGGTAAAGTAGAAATACTTCCTATGATGTATTTAGCACTTTCTTATGACCACCGCATCATTGATGGCAAAGAATCTGTTGGCTTCTTAGTAACAATTAAAGAGTTACTTGAAGATCCAACACGCTTATTACTGGATGTTTAATTTAGTTGTATGAAATGTAAGCTGTGAATGAACATTCACAGCTTTTTTTTTGCGCCTTTGGTCATACTGGGGTTTTCATGTTAAGCCTTGGGATCTATACTATGGTCGCAATTTGGGATAGTTGTTTATTTGAAAAAATATTCGGCTCTTTTAGTATAAAAATTTGGATAAAGCATCATGAATTTGCATGAGTATCAGGCAAAACAACTTTTTGCCGAATATGGTTTACCAGTTTCTACAGGTTACGCTTGCGATACACCTGAAGAAGCTGCAGCTGCTGCTGAAAAAATTGGCGGCGATATGTGGGTTGTTAAAACTCAGGTTCACGCAGGTGGACGTGGTAAAGCTGGCGGTGTAAAGCTAGTAAAAACTATCGACGAAGTTAAAGCGTTTGCAGCTAACTGGTTAGGTAAAAACCTAGTTACTTACCAAACAGACGAGAAAGGCCAGCCAGTTGCTAAAATTTTAGTAGAAAGCTGTACTGACATCGCCAACGAATTGTACCTAGGTGCAGTTGTTGACCGTGCATCTCGCAAAGTTGTTTTCATGGCGTCTACTGAAGGCGGCGTTGAAATTGAAACTGTTGCTGAGGAAACACCTGAGCTTATCCACAAAGCTGAGATCGACCCATTAGTAGGTCCTCAAGCTTATCAAGCACGTGAACTAGGTTTCAAATTGGGTCTTAACCCAGTACAAATGAAACAGTTTGTTAAGATCTTTATGGGTCTTGGTAAAATGTTCACTGATTTTGATTTCGCATTACTTGAAATCAACCCGCTTGTGATCACAGACGAAGGTAACCTTCACTGTCTTGACGGCAAAATCGGTATCGATGGTAATGCACTTTACCGTCAACCTAAAATCCGTGAATTCCACGATCCTTCACAAGAAGATTCACGTGAAGCACATGCAGCAAGCTTTGAGCTTAACTACGTAGCGCTAGATGGTAACGTTGGTTGTATGGTTAACGGTGCAGGCCTAGCAATGGGTACTATGGACATCGTAAACCTACACGGTGGCAAACCGGCTAACTTCCTAGATGTTGGCGGCGGCGCGACTAAAGAACGAGTTTCTGAAGCATTCAAAATCATTCTTTCTGATGATAATGTTAAAGCTGTTTTAGTTAACATCTTTGGCGGTATTGTACGTTGTGACATGATTGCTGAAGGCATCATTGGCGCAGTTAAAGAAGTAGGCGTAAACGTACCAGTAGTTGTACGTTTAGAAGGTACTAACGCTGAACTAGGCCGTGAAGTTCTTAAAAACTCTGGTCTAGACATCATCGCTGCTGAATCACTAACAGACGCTGCTGAAAAAGTAGTTGCTGCTGCGGAGGGCAAATAATGTCTGTATTAATCAATAAAGATACAAAAGTTATCTGTCAAGGTTTCACCGGTGGCCAAGGTACTTTCCACTCAGAGCAAGCGCTTGAGTACGGTACACAAATGGTTGGTGGCGTAAGCCCAGGTAAAGGCGGTCAAACGCACCTTGGTCTTCCTGTATTCAATACAGTACGTGAAGCAGTACAAGAAACTGGCGCAACTGCGTCTGTTATCTATGTACCAGCACCTTTTTGTAAAGATGCAATCTTAGAAGCAATCGATGCAGGCATCGAGCTGATTGTTTGTATCACTGAAGGTATTCCTACACTTGATATGGTTGATGTTAAAATCAAACTAGATCAAACAGGTACACGTATGATCGGTCCTAACTGCCCAGGTGTTATTACTCCTGGTGAAACTAAGATTGGTATCATGCCTGGTCATATCCACAAACCTGGTAAAGTAGGTATTGTTTCTCGCTCTGGTACATTAACGTACGAAGCAGTTAAGCAAACTACTGATGCTGGTTTTGGTCAGTCTACATGTGTTGGTATTGGTGGCGACCCAATTCCAGGTACTAACTTTATCGACGTTTTAGAAATGTTCGAAAAAGATCCACAAACTGAAGCGATCGTAATGATCGGTGAAATTGGTGGTACTGCAGAAGAAGAAGCTGCAGAGTACATCAAAGCACACGTTACTAAACCTGTAGTATCTTACATTGCTGGTGTTACTGCACCAGAAGGTAAGCGTATGGGTCACGCTGGCGCAATCATTGCCGGTGGTAAAGGTACTGCTGATGAGAAATTTGCTGCACTAGAAGCTGCGGGCGTAAAAACTGTACGTTCACTTGCTGATATCGGTAAAGCACTTAAAGAGAAAACAGGCTGGTAATCGCTTTTTTACTCTAAAAAGGCTCGCTAATGCGAGCCTTTTTGTTATCTGCACTTTTACTTTTACACTTAGTATAGGTAGCTTATATGCTGATAAAACCGCACTGATAAATCTTGGCGTTGTTTATTTATAGCTAACTCATCGCACAAAGTATGAATCGTTTTCTCTACTTGATTCATAAACCGCCCATAGCCCATTTCATTATTATTATGCTGCGCAGCTACCACTACAAAATGCAGTGTTTCTACTAATTTATCTTCATTAAATAGCGCTTTAATTTGCACTTGATCAGTCTCTATGTCAAAGCTTAACTTTTGTAATTCTTGATTACCGTCATTTTTATCAATGCTGCTATTACGAATAATTGGTATAGCGCCATTAGCAACCATAGCCCCGTGGGTTAACTTATTGGTATTACAAATTTGGGTAAATAAATCGGTAAAGTATGTATAAAATTGCTTAAAATCACGATTATTTATTTGTGTTTGAAATTGCGTTTTGATTGCTCGTGACACTGGAATAGCGAAGGTTGCATAGCTCATTTGGGCATGATCACTGGGAATATTACACTGCCTTGACTGGTAGCGAGGGTAGAGGCTACGCAGTTTATAACCGTAGGTTTGTTTATTGCCTTTATCTTTAGCAAATAAGTCATAGGTTAAATGTTGATGATCGCGCAGTTTAAACAGTGGTTGTTCTAAAAATAACTGCTGTTGTAAATTATTTAATACCTTTTGTACTTTGCTATGAAACAGTGCTGAATTTGCACGCAGATCGTCACCGGTTGCTAAAAATAACAGCCTGATTTTTTTACTGGCTATATTTTCAGTGTAGTACGCTTTATGTGCTTCGTGGTAGCGAGGGTTATAAAAAAACAACATTTGTTTATTCGTTTCAAGCTGATACGACTCATCGTTAAAGCGTACTACAGGTAGTTTGTCGTTCGCTAATAAATGCACATTGTGTAAGCCAAGCTCATCACAGCAAGAAAAAAGCTCACGTGCTATACGCTCATAACAACAGTTAATATTACTAAAGCTTTTATAAAAATCAGTGGTAGGGGTTATTTCAGCTAAAAGGTAGTGATTGGTACGGGCATTGGTTGGAATATAAACACGGTGTTGATTTTGTATAGCCATCATGGTTCCTTTAAGTCAGGTTATTTGCTTACTATAATGGCCTTTGATGACGTTATTATTGCGCTAAAACAAAGTTTATTCATTAACTGACTCGTTACTGAATTAAAGTTAACCAAGATCTAAAATAAACCTTAATCTATTGCTGTATGTTAGTGTATGTTTTTGTAATAATGCATTAGTTTTGTTATCACGCACTATTTTGAGGATCATACTCCTATGGCGGAAATCGAGAATCGCCCAAGTAATTTTATTAGAACCCGCATTGACCAAGATTTAGCAAGTGGAAAGCATGCGTCTACGCATACTCGTTTTCCACCCGAACCAAATGGTTTTTTACACATTGGCCATGCAAAATCAATTTGTTTAAATTTTGGCATCGCAAAAGACTATAACGGTTTATGTAACTTACGCTTTGACGATACAAACCCAGAAAAAGAAGATATTAACTACGTTAATTCTATTAAAGAAGACGTGCAGTGGTTAGGCTTTAATTGGGATGGCGAAATTAAATACTCGTCTAATTACTTCGATATATTATACGATTATGCAGTTGAGCTAATAAATAAAGGCTTAGCGTATGTGTGCTTTTTAACGGCAGATCAAGCCCGTGAATACCGTGGCACATTAAAAGAGCCGGGTAAAAACAGCCCATACCGCGATACAGCAAGTGATGAGAACCTCGCGTTATTTGAAAAAATGCGTAATGGCGAGTTTAAAGAAGGCGAGTGTGTACTGCGCGCTAAAATTGATATGGCAAGCTCATTTATGGTGCTTCGCGATCCTATTATTTATCGTGTACGCTTTGCTCATCATCATCAAACTGCAGATAAGTGGTGCATTTACCCAATGTACGACTTTACTCACTGTATTTCTGATGCGCTAGAGGGCATTACGCATTCATTGTGTACACTGGAGTTTCAAGATAACCGTCGTTTATACGACTGGGTACTTGATAACATCAGTTTAGAGTGTCATCCACAGCAAATTGAGTTTTCACGCTTAAACCTAGAGTACACTATTATGTCTAAGCGCAAGCTCAGCGACTTAGTAGTGAATAATCATGTAGAAGGGTGGGATGATCCACGTATGCCTACGATTGCAGGCTTACGTCGTCGTGGTTATACCCCAGCCTCCATTCGTGAGTTCTGCTTACGTATTGGTGTAACCAAACAAGAAAACATGGTTGAAATGGGCATGCTTGAAGCCTGTATCCGTGAAGATCTTAACGAAAATGCACCACGTGCAATGGCGGTACTTGATCCCGTTAAAATCGTTATTGAAAACTATGATGCTGATAAAGTTGAAACCTTATCTGTGGCTAATCACCCAAATAAAGAAGAAATGGGTCGCCGTGATGTGCCATTCACACGTGAAATTTATATTGAACGTGAAGACTTTAAAGAAGAAGCTAATAACAAGTTCAAACGTTTAGTACTTGATAAAGAAGTACGCTTACGCGGCGCTTATGTTATTAAAGCACAGCGTGTTGAAAAAGACGAAAACGGTGAAATTACCACTATTTACTGTACTTATGATCCAGAAACGCTAGGTAAAAACCCAAGTGATGGTCGTAAAGTTAAAGGGGTTATTCATTGGGTATCGGCAAGTGAAGCGATTACAGCAGAAGTACGTTTGTATGACCGTTTATTTAGCGTACCAAACCCAGCAGCAGCCGATGAGTTTGAAAGCACCTTAAACCCTGACTCATTAGTTATTTTAACGAATGCTAAGTTAGAGCCATCGTTGGCTAATTCAGCAGCCGAGCAAGGTTTTCAGTTTGAACGTACTGGCTATTTTTCGCGAGATTCAAAAGCGAAAAACATAGTATTTAATCAAACAGTGGGTCTGCGTGACTCATGGTCAAAAACCCAGTAAAGGTTAACGCCTCTGTACTCATTATTACCTAGGAAGTGTTAGTAATGAGTACTGGGAATTTTACTGACAAAAAAACCTGCATTAAGCAGGTTTTTTTTGTTTATAATACAAGCTTAACTTATATTATTAGCAAAATTTTTGCACGCTTCTTTGTCTTCGCATTCACCATACAAATATAAAGAATGATTGGTTAATTTAATACCATTTCTTTCAGCAACTTCAAGTTGGCGACGTTCAATAACATCATCTTCAAACTCAACCACTTTACCACATTTTAGACATACTAAGTGGTCATGGTGAGTGCTGGTTGCAAGTTCAAATACTGATTTACCACCTTCAAAGTGATGGCGAGTAACAATACCAGCGTCATCAAATTGATTAAGTACGCGATATACAGTTGCAAGACCGATTTCTTCACCCAAATCTAGAAGAATTTTATAAACATCCTCAGCACTAATATGCTGGTTATCAGGTGATTGTAAAATCTCTAAAATCTTAATTCGCGGTAAAGTAACCTTTAAACCGGCTTTTTTTAATTCCAAATTATGATCAGTCATTAAATCTGTCTCAATTTTGTTTGGTTATACTAGACACCTTGCAAGGATGTACACGAATAGATGTACACGACACATCAACCGGTAAGGGTAACGTGCCTAGCTACTAAGTGCAAAGGTCAAAGCTAATAAATACCGATAAAAACGCATTTACTAATATATTGCTACTAATTTAAGCAAAAACCAAGAAAAAATAAAGTTAATCAGCAAGTTCGCTTAAACACATTTCTTCATAAACTTGGGCAGACCAGGCTTTAACACGCTGCTCAGTGAGTTCTGGTTGACGGTCTTCATCGATACCTAAACCAACAAAATGTTTGTCATCAGCAATACCTTTAGATGCTTCAAAGTTATAACTTTCACTTGGCCAATGACCAACCACAATAGCACCACGTTCAGTAACTATATCGTTAATCATGCCCATTGCATCTAAAAAGTACTCTGCGTAGTCTTCTTGGTCACCACAACCAAAAATAGCAACCAGCTTACCTTCAAAGTCTACTTCTTCAAGCTCAGGAAAAAAATCATCCCAATCACATTGCGCTTCGCCATAATACCAAGTAGGAATACCAAATAAGATTAAATCAAATTCCGCAATCTCTTCTTTAGAGCTTTTTGCAATATCATGTACAGCTACGAGCTTTTTACCCAATTCTTTTTGGATCATTTTTGCTACGTGTTCTGTATTACCTGTGTCACTTCCGAAAAAAATGCCTACACTTGCCATGGATTAAACCTTTTATCTATCAATAGCCAATCTTTCTTGTAAAATTGTTTCAATCAACACACTGCGGCTAATATTTTGTGCATCTGCCATATCACTAAGTGCCTGATATAACTGTGAAGAAACTTTAAATTCAACACGCTTTAAACCACGTGCTTTATCTCTTTTTATTTGATTACGTTTATTAACCTTTAACTGCATATCCCGTGGAAGGGGATTGGTTTTAGGTCTGCCTGGGCGTTTTTCGTATTCAAATAAATCGAGCGTTGTTCTATCTGTTTCTGACTTGGCCATGCTTAACCTACACCTGCGCCTTGCCAAAATACTTGAATAAGTCCTTTAGCAATAAAGCCAGAACACCCTAAAAAGAGTACAGCCCAAACAATGTAACGACCAAACTTGGGTACATTGCCGCTTTTTAGTACGTCTTTAATTGCCATACCGATAAATATAAAAATACCGGCTAAGCCAAAATACAACCCTAAGGTATCAAATTCGTTAATTAACTGACTGACCATCAACGTGTAACCTTTAAATTAAACGGCGCATACTATAGCATATAAATATACGACTTTTTAGTACGCAAAATCAAAAACAGGCGATTAAAATGAGTTTAAATCGCAGTTAAAAAGTCATTTATTGCTTTATTCACTGCTAATGGCTTTTGCGCATGCAACCAGTGGCCAGCACCGTGAATTATTTTGGCACTGGCATTACTAAAGCGCGCATTAATAGCCGCTCTATGCTCAGCTAATATATAGTCAGAATCATTACCTTTAATAAATAGAGTGTCGCACAAACAAGAATTGTTTTCATTAACATTGTCGGTAATTATCGAATAATTTTTATCAAGACTCAATAAATTAAACCGCCATGCAAAATTGCCTTCATCGTTTTTAGCTAAACTTTTTAATAAAAACTGACGCACACCCATCTCGTCTATAAAAGGCTGCATAATTGCATCGGCATGCTTTCTATCTGTAATAGATTCGTTTGCAACCGCTTTAAGCGCTTGAATAATTTTAGTGTGGCGAGCAGGGTAACTAACAGGTGCTATATCAAGCACAATTAATTTATTAACGTGCTCTGGATGGGTTAATGCCAATTCCATTGCTACTTTTCCGCCCATAGAGTGGCCTATAATGTGCGCTTTATCTATGTTCAAATGCGTTAATAATTCAATAATATCTTGGGCCATTGCCGCATAAGTCATTGTATCGCTATGGGGCGATTTGCCATGGTTACGTAAATCGACATTGGTTACGGTATAAAATTCACTAAGGGGTTTTGCGATCACGTTTAAGTTCTCTAATGATCCAAAAAGCCCATGAATTAAAATAACATGTGGGCCTTGCCCTTGTTGCTTATAATTTAACTGCATATTAGCCTCAGTGTAAAATTCGCCATAGTGTGACGAGCATTTGCTTAAAAAGCAAAAAATACAGTCACAAAATATAATATTGGGCTGTAGCCTGTTTTATCAACAATATTTAGCTATTTAATCGTGCTAAATAGTAATTTAAATAGCGCACATAAGTAATTTAAAATATATGTTTACAGCGGGGTTTGTTGTAACTCGCATTTCTAACTGGTTTGGGTATAATCACACGGAAAGAAAAATGTGGCCGTAATGACAGGAAGAACATGAAACAAATCGACATAGACGACGAGTTATATCAGTATATTGCCAGCAATACGCAAAGTATTGGTGAGAGCGCATCCACTATTTTACGTCGTTTATTAAATCTGAGCGGCGAAAAAATTCAGACCGCAAACGTAGAGCTTAATCAAAATAATCAAACAACAACTACCTTGCCTAAAATTACCCCTGTAGCAGAGCAAACACCTGCGCTTGCTGCTAAGCCAAGTGCAGTAGCTGAGAAGTCTGTGCAGCAAAAAAATGCGAATGTATTTAATGTATTAAATAAAGAAGAGTTGGCAATGCAGAAAGGCGTTGTGGGTCGGTTTTTATTTATTTTAAGTGCATTTTACCGTACCCATAAAACTGACTTTCGCGCCGTATTAGATATCAAAGGCCGTGATCGCGTTTACTTTGCTACTAGCAAAGAAGACTTAGTTAATAGTGGTAGCAGTATGAACCCTAAAAACATCACCGACAGTGAGTACTGGGTAATGACAAACTCTAACACTACACGTAAAAAAATGATGCTTCATGAAGTTGCTTTGTGTTTAGGTTATAGCACAGAACAAGCTGAAAAAATTCGCGACTACCTGTAAGGAAATACTATGGCTATTCATCCAGGTGCGGGCAAACCAGCTCCACAATCGGTATTAATAAATGTACCTAAATTAGTCTCTGCGTATTATTTAAATGAGCCAGACCTTGAGCAGAATCCAGAGCATTGTGTTGCATTTGGTACATCAGGGCATCGTGGTTGCTCCTACGATGTTAAATTTAACGAGTCGCACATACTCTCTATTACTCAAGCTATTTGTGACTACAGAAAACAAAACGATATTTTTGGCCCGTTATTTTTAGGAAAAGACACCCACGCTTTAAGTGAAGCGGCCTTTAATTCGGCAATAGAAGTATTAGTAGCCAACGAAGTGCAAGTGATCACCCAAGACGATGGTGACTTTACTCCAACACCGGTAATTAGCCACGCTATTGTAAGTTACAACAAGCTGCACCCAAATGAATTAGCCGACGGCATTGTAGTTACGCCTTCGCATAACCCACCAGAGGATGGCGGGTTTAAATACAACCCACCCGATGGCGGGCCTGCCGATACCGACGTGACTAAATGGATAGAAGACAGAGCTAATCAGTTATTACTAGAGGACTTAGTTGAAGTGGAATTATTTCCGTTTGCTAAAGCCTCGCGCTCAGGGTTTATTAAATACCAAGACTTAATGACCCCGTATATTAATGATCTAGAAAATATTGTTAATTTAAAAGCCATTAGCGAAGCGGGTATCAAAATTGGCGTTGATCCGCTGGGCGGCTCAGGCATTAATTTTTGGCCGGTTATCGCTAAAAAATATAATTTAGACATTAGCGTTGTAAATGATGTTGTTGATCCTCGTTTTGCATTTATGCCACTTGATAAAGATGGCAAAATTCGTATGGATTGCTCATCACCTTATTCAATGGCCAACCTTATTGCGCTTAAAGATGATTTTGATATTGCCATTGGTAACGATCCAGATTACGACCGCCATGGCATAGTAACGCCAGATGGTTTAATGAACCCTAATCACTTTTTAGCGGTTGCGATTGATTATTTGCTTAAAAATCGAGACTGGAACGCAAATGTGCAAATTGGCAAAACGTTAGTTTCCAGCTCCATGATCGACAAAGTTACTGAGCGTAATGGCCGTAAAGTAAAAGAAGTACCGGTTGGCTTTAAATGGTTTGTTGAAGGGTTAAATAAAGGTAAGTTAGCCTTTGGCGGCGAAGAAAGTGCTGGCGCCGCATTTTTACGTTTTGATGGCAGTGTTTGGTGTACCGACAAAGATGGCTTTATTATGGGCTTATTAGCGGCCGAAATACTTGCTGTTACCGGTAAAACACCGTCTGCTCTTTATAAAGAGTTAGAGCAAGAATTTGGCTCGCCGCTTTATAAACGTATAGACGCACCGGCTACAAGCACGCAAAAATCGCGTTTAAAAGCCCTCAGTGCCGACGACGTTAAAGCCGATACACTCGCAGGTGAACCTATTTTACAAAAGCTAACCCATGCGCCAGGTAATAATGCGCCAATTGGTGGTTTAAAAGTAGTTACCGAAAGTGGTTGGTTTGCAGCGCGTCCATCGGGTACTGAAGATATATACAAAATTTACCTTGAGTCGTTTAAAGGTGAAGCGCATTTAGCACTACTTGAAAAAGAAGCTAAAAAGCTAGTAGACTCAGTTATTAGCTAATATCGCTTATATTACTTAAAAACGGCTGATTTAATCAGCCGTTTTTGCTTTTAATTGCATAATAATAATTTCAATTTTACAAAGGGCTTTTATCCATATGTCAGCCACTACTCCAGATTACATCGAAGAATTAAAACAAACTGGCGACTTTTTAACGCTAAGCCGCAATAACGAATGGCACTTAGCCGCAGGGGAGTTCACCCTCAATAATGGCACCGTAGTTACTATTCATGATACCGGTGTTATAGAGTTTCAACCGGCCACTGTTTCAAGCAAAGACGTAGTGTACTCAAGTGCAGTGCACGGAAACGAAACCGCACCAATCGAAATATGCGACGAATTAATTAAACAAATAATCGCCGGTGAGCTGCTCTTAAAGCAGCGCGCTTTATTTATTTTTGGTAATCCGCAATCAATTAATATTGGTTTGCGTTTTGTAGAAGAAAACCTTAACAGGTTGTTTAATGGCCACCATAGTGTAGACGGCGTACCAATGAATAACGAACGTACCCGTGCAGCCAAATTAGAGCAGTACGTAAGTGACTTTTTTAGCCGAGGCGAGCAAGGTAGCAGCCGCTGCCATTACGATTTACATACTGCAATTCGTGGCTCTAAAAACGAAAAGTTTGCAGTGTATCCCTATTTACATGGTAAACCGTGGAAAAAGTCGCAATTACAGTTTTTATTAAGTTGTGGGGTAAATACCGTATTAATGATGAAATCCCCAGCAACCACCTTTAGTTATTATTCATCATTTGTGCATGGTGCCGATTCGTTTACGGTCGAGCTTGGCCAAGTTAAGCCCTTTGGTGAGAATGACATGAGCCGCTTTGCAAAAACCAAACAAACACTCACTGCATTAATTAGCCAAGATAAGGTTGAATATCCAGAATTTAATGCAGATGAATTCGAGTTGTTTACTGTGCACCGCACCATAAATAGAACGCAGAATGAATTTAGTTTTCCATTTTCAGATCAGGCCGAAAACTTCACAGGTTTTGCCAAGGGTGAGTTGTTAGCTACTGATGGCGATACACCTTACTACGCCGATGTGCAAGGAGAGGCGATTATTTTCCCTAATGCAAACGTAGCTATTGGCCAGCGAGCGCTGTTAACCGTTGTGCCAATGGCGATAGACAGTAATTTTATTTAAAATAGCTGATCAGACCACTTGTTGTAATAAGTTAACTATATGATTAATAAATAGTAAAATATCTGTATAGTTAACTTGCCATTTTTATACTCACTATTTAGTTTTGTTTCGTCACAGATTTGTTGAATAACACTTTACGTTAACGTAAAGTGTCGGCAGCTTTAATTAAAGACAGTGCAGATGTTGCAAAGTTTATTCGCAGCAATCAACCCACAATAATAATTTAATGGGCACTGTTTTATCGACAACAAAAGAAGGTAGGTTATGAGTAATCCAAATAACGTATCGCTGAATATTAACCATAAGCTTGAGTTTATCGATGGCAATGCGTTAACTATTCCAACCCTTAGTATTTTAACTGAGGACGGCGAGATTCATCCAGGTGCAACCGCACCCGACATTTCAAAACATACCGCAATTAAATTATACGAAACCATGCGCTTTATACGTTTGTTAGATGAGCGCATGCAAGGTGCACAGCGCCAAGGCCGCATTAGCTTTTATATGCAATGTTTAGGTGAAGAAGCTGCAGTAACAGCCTCTGCAGCTGCGCTTGATCAAAATGATATGATTATGGCTCAGTACCGTGAACAAGCGGCGCTTCACTATCGTGGTTTTACGCTTGATCAGTTTATGAACCAAATGTTTTCTAATGAACTGGATTTAGGCAAAGGCCGCCAAATGCCGATTCATTATGGTTCTAAAGCATTAAACTATATGACCATATCATCGCCATTAGGAACACAAATTCCACAAGCGACTGGCTACGCTTATGGTCAAAAAATTAAACATATAGATGCTAAAACAGGTGAGCTTGCCAGCACTATAGATAACATCACTATTTGTTATTTTGGTGAAGGCGCAGCGTCTGAAGGGGACTTTCATGCCGGTGTAAATATGGCCGCAGTGCATCAAGCGCCGGTAATATTTTTTGCCCGTAATAATGGTTATGCTATTTCGACCCCTGCAGATGAGCAGTTTAAAGGTGACGGCATTGCTTCTCGTGGCGTTGGTTACGGTATTAAAACAATTCGTGTTGATGGCACAGATGCCCTTGCAGTGTATGCGGCAACTAAAAAAGCCCGTGAAATTGCAGTGAGCACAGGCGAGCCAATTTTAATTGAATCAATTGCTTATCGCTTAGGTGCGCATTCGACCTCAGACGATCCAAGTGGTTATCGCTCTAAAGATGAAGAAGCTAATCATCAAGTATGCCCAATCGACAAGTTTAGAAAATGGCTAATTAAGCAAGACTGGCTAAACGAAGCCGACGATGTAAAAGCTAAAGAATCAATTCGTGAAGAAATTTTAGCTGCGCTAAAACGTGCCGAAGTAGTGGCAAAGCCAGCTTTAGAAGAATTAATATCAGATGTTTACGATACCCCAATTCCATCATTGCAACGCCAATATGAGCAACTAAAAGCGCATATAAAACTGCATCCAGATGCCTACCCAGTTACAGCAGGGAGAATTAAGTAATGGCTAAAATGAACATGCTACACGCAATTAACTCTGCACTTGACATTACTATGGCAGAGCATCCACAAGCCTGTATTTTTGGCGAAGATGTGGGTTACTTTGGTGGTGTATTTAGAGCAACTTCAGGCTTACAAGAAAAGTACGGTAAACACCGTGTATTTAATACCCCGCTTACAGAGCAAGGTATTTTAGGTTTTGCGAATGGTTTAGCGGCTTTTGGCGCTCCAGCGCTGGCAGAAATTCAGTTTGCAGATTATATATTTCCAGCCTTTGACCAAATAGTTAATGAATCAGCTAAATTTCGCTACCGCAGTGGTAATGAGTTTAATGTGGGTAATTTAACTATTCGTACACCTTACGGCGGCGGAATTGCAGGGGGCTTGTATCATTCACAATCACCCGAGGCTTACTTTGCACATACACCAGGCTTAAAAGTTATTGTGCCGCGTAACCCGTACCAAGCAAAAGGCTTATTACGCGCGGCAATCAAAGATGACAACCCGGTATTGTTTTTTGAACCAAAACGCTTATATCGCGCATCAATCGGCGAAGTGCCAGAAGAAGATTACACCATTGAGCTTGGAAAAGCCGAGGTAGTACAGCAAGGTACAGACGTGACCTTACTTGCGTGGGGCGCGCAAATGGAAATAATAGAAGACGCCGCCAAACAAGCAAGTGAACAAGGCATTAGCTGCGAAGTAATTGATTTACGCAGTATTTTACCATGGGATGTAGAGGCAATTTCACAGTCGGTGACTAAAACTGGACGCTTGATTGTTAGCCACGAAGCGCCAATTACTAATGGCTTTGGTGCAGAAATAGCGGCAACCATTGGTCAAGAATGTTTCCTACATTTAGAATCGCCAATTATGCGCGTGTGTGGCTTAGATACGCCGTATCCGTTAGCGCTTGAAAAAGAATATGTACCGGATGCATTAAAAGTATTGGCCGCAATTAAACAATCAATGGATTTTTAGGGGATACCATGGCTAAAGATTTTATATTACCCGATATTGGTGAAGGCATAGTTGAATGCGAAGTTGTTGAATGGCTTGTGGCAGAAGGTGACACTGTGGCTGAAGATCAGCCTATTTGTGATGTAATGACAGACAAGGCATTAGTGCAAATACCCGCTGTACATGATGGGGTAATTACCAAGCTTTATTATCAAAAAGGTGAAATTGCCAAGGTTCATGGGCCATTATTTGCTATGAATGTAAGTGGTGAAGCAGTTAGCGAAGAAGCTGATGCAGCACCTGAAAAAGCAGCTCAAACGGTTGTCAGTAATAATAGCAGCGAGCACTTAGAAGATTTTATTTTGCCAGATATAGGCGAAGGTATTGTTGAGTGTGAAATTGTTGACTGGTTAGTTGCCGAAGGTGAAGAAATAGTTGAGGATCAAGCGGTTTGTGATGTAATGACAGACAAAGCCTTGGTACAAATACCGGCAAAATATACTGGTGTTGTAAATAAGCTGTATTATCAAAAAGGTGAAATAGCCAAAGTGCACAGCCCGTTATTTCAAATGACGGTAGCAGGGCGCACAGCTAAAGCCGATGCAGATATAAATCAAGCAGTGGTAAAAGCACAAACTAATGCAGCAGATAAACCAGCGGCTATTAAAGCTGAGCAAACAACTAAAATTGTGAATAAAAAAGCAGTTGCATCGCCAGCGGTTCGTCGTAAAGCACGCGAGCTTGATGTTGATTTAACCTGTGTACCGGGCAGTGGTAAAAATGGCCGTATTTATAAACAAGACATAGAAGAGTTTGTAAAAGGCGAAGTTCCTAACACTATCGATACCTCACCATTGCACAGTGGCAATGAGCAAAGAACATCAGCTACACACTCAGGTGGTACACGTGTAGAGCCAATTAAAGGCATAAAAGCGGCAATGGCTAAACAAATGGTGGCGTCGGTTTCGACCATTCCACACTTTACCTTTAGTGATGAAGTAGACTTAACTAAGCTAATTGCGCTTCGCTCTAGTTTAAAAGAGCAGTATAAAGCGCAAGGTATTAAACTAACCATGATGCCGTTTTTTGTTAAAGCATTATCGCTTGCAATGAAAGAGTACCCAGTACTTAACTCTAAAGTAAATGATGAGTGCAGCGAGCTTACCTATTATAACGATCATAATATTGGAATTGCAGTTGACTCAAAAATAGGTTTATTAGTGCCTAATATTAAATCGTGTCAGAGCAAAAGTATTGTAGAAGTTGCAAACGATTTAACCCGTTTAACCGACTCAGCGCGAGAAGGTCGTGTTGCGCCAGATGATTTGAAAGGCGGTACTATTAGTATTTCAAATATTGGTGCAATTGGCGGCACTATTGCGACGCCTATTATTAATAAACCAGAGGTGGCTATTGTTGCTTTGGGTAAATTACAGCACTTACCGCGTTTTGATGAAAACGGCCAAGTGGTAAGCAAAGCTATAATGCAGGTGAGCTGGTCTGGCGATCATCGCGTGATTGATGGCGGCACTATTGCCCGTTTTAATAACCTTTGGAAATCGTACTTAGAAAACCCATCGGTAATGATGATGGCGATGAGCTAAACATACGCGCTTATTGTTATTAAAAAAACCAGCTTCGGCTGGTTTTTTGTTTACTGTATTTAAAAGTATTATTTACTCACCAAAAATATAAACCATAACCCACGGCTAAAGCCGGTATTGCAGTATAAAAAGTTGCTATGAGCGCGGCTTTTGGTGCCATTGCTATGGCAGGAAACAGCGCATCGCCATCGTTAGAAATAGCATTTGCAGTTAAAGCACTAAATGGAATAATACCTTGAATGTACAAAGTGGTAACAATTATTTGTGGCCCGCAACCGGGTAAAAAACCGATTAATACCGCTATAAGTGGTGCTAAATACGCATAGTGTAAAAACCATGCTTTTAAATCAAGTCCTGCCACATTTACTAATATTTCAAATAACATAAATGACGCAACGACCCACGCAGTTACAAAGTGAGTGTCTTGTAATACCTTGGTAATATTAGAGGGAGGATTACGCTTACATGCATCGTCTTCTGCGGTGACTTCTTTATAGCTCTCTCCTTTAGACGAATACGCCCAAATACTGACAATAAACAGTGCCATTGCAGCGCCAAAAGAGCTAATAATGTTAGGTATATTAGTATCCCACTTGTTAAAATCAACATTAAACGCAATTAACAAAGCAATAATTAAGCTTGGAACAATAGCAACCATCCATACCGGCTTAGATATTTTAATAATAGCTGTTGGTAGCTGTATAACCTGTTGTTTATGCTTTTGTGGGAGTGGTCGCAAAAAGTCTTTTTTATGAATAGCATTTACTATCAACCCGCTTAAAGTTCCTACAACCAAGCCAATACCCATAATAATTACTCCTTCGGTAGGGCGAGTAGCAAGTAGTAAAAATGCCGCATCACCCATTGTTGCAGCTAAAACCGCGACAATAGCGCCAAAACTGGCTTGGCCTTTTGTAAATTGGGTAACAACAATAATTGCACCACCACAGCCTGGTAATGCACCTAGTACAGATGCAAAAGCAACTTCTAAAATAGGCGACTTAGCGCTTAAATAACTAAGCTCTAATTGTGGTAAACGTGCTATGGCGTAGTAGTAAATTAGTAAGGTAGCTGCTACAAAAACACTGACCTGAAAAAATGCGTCACTGAGTGCAGTAATAGTAATAGCGCGTAAATTAGGTAGGGCTAAACACACTAATATAAAGAGTGGTAATAATAAGCGTTTGTTTTGACCCATAAAGCGTTTTGAATTGGCTGTTATAAATCCACTATGTGAGAGTAATTGCATAAAGTGTGGCCTAGTAAGTAACTAAGCTACACTTTACATTGCACTCAAATGATAATCAATATCATTTGAGTGCAATTATATCGATTACTCTATTTGAGTTTTTCGATTAGATAAGATTAAATTACTTACGTTGGAACTCAGAGTTAGTGTTCCACGTTGGCCATTGCTCTTGCTCAGAAATATTAAAACCTACTTTATAAAATAATTGTAGGTCTTGCACCGCGCCCGATAAATCCCATTCATCACGGTAGCGATCGCATGGTTGATGATAACAACCACGCAGTACTAAGCTCATACGCTTACGGTAGTTTGCAGTTTCTTCGTCAAAGGCTTGCGTGCCACCACCTGCGTACATGGCTGGAATGCCCATGTTTGCAAAAGCAAAGTGATCAGAGCGATAGTAACCACCCGAAGAAGGATTAGGATCGCCAGATATTGTTCTGCCTTGCTCAAGCGCAACCGTTGTTAATAAATCATCCATTTGTGATTTACCAATACCTACCACGCTAATATCTTTCACTTTGCCTAATAAATTTAAGCTGTCCATATTAATGTTAGCAACGGTTTTATTGGCAGCAATAACAGGGTTAGCTGCATAATATTTTGACCCTAATAAGCCTTGCTCTTCAGCGGTTACCGCTAAAAAGGTCATTGAACGGCTAGGGTGCTTAGGTAATTTAGTAAAGGCTTCAGCCACTTCAATTAAACCAGCCGTACCGGTAGCATTATCGTGCGCGCCATTAAAAATTTGATCCCCTTTGCGGTTTTTATCAGTGCCTAAGTGATCCCAATGTGCAGAATAAATAACATGTTCATCTGGTTTTTCACTGCCCGGTAAAGTGGCAATAAAGTTATACGAGATAGACTTTTTAATGGTGTTTTTTATCTTTATAGAGGCAGTCAAATCGCCCATATCAACGTGGTAAGCGCCTTTTGCAGCATTGGCTTTTAGTGTATCAAAATCAAGCCCTGCTTTATTAAACAGCTCTTTGGCTACGTCTGTTGTTACCCAGCCTTCAACGGCTACACGGTCCATATTGTTGTTTTCTTTTTGAAAACCAAACTGCTCACCACTCCACGAGTTTTCTACTACAGACCAAGGGTATGAAGCTGGTGCTGTTTCGTGAATAATAATTGCGCCCGCTGCACCTTGACGACTCGCTTCTTCGTATTTATAAGTCCAACGGCCATAATAGGTCATGGCATCGCCAGTGAATAAATCAGGGTTTTTAGTTGCAAAGCCCGGATCGTTTACCAGCATTACTACCGTTTTGCCTTTAACATCTAAGCCTTCGTAATCGTTCCAGTTATACTCTGGTGCATTAACACCGTAACCAACAAATACTAGCTCAGAGTTTTCAATTGCTTGGTTTTCGCTAATGCGACTACTGCCCATTACCATGTCTGTTTTGTATTGGTAGTTTTTACCACCAATTTTTAATACCATGTCTGAGTCTGCTTCAAGCGAAACCAGCGGAACTTCTTGTAAAAAGCTATTGCCATTACCGGGCTTTAAACCCAAGGCTTTAAATTGCGCTGTTAGGTAATCAAGCGTTAGCTTTTCGCCTGGCGATGATGGGGCACGGCCACCAAATTCATCCGATGCTAACACTTTTACATGCTTAGCAATTTCATCAGCTTGAATACTGTTGTAGCCCTTAGTTACATCATCGGAGGTAATACTTGTTGTAGCGCAGCCCGCTAATACGGCAGCAGTGATAAGGGTAAGAGAGAAATAACGTTTCATATTGGCTCTATTTTTGTTTTAAGATAACCCAGTATATGAAGTTCTATTAATTAGAACCAGTTTTTGCGGTAAACTGTTACAAAATTTAAGGTATAAACTAGTAAGTACAAATAATAATGAAGCGTTTTACTCCCCCAGAAGAATTTCAGCCAAGCTGCTTACAAAGCGGCGCTTTTGAGCATTTGCGTACGTTGTTTAATATACATGAGCAAAAAAATTGGCCTCTGCCTAGCTGGTTTAGCCCACACTTAAACGCAATTAATGCCAATAACTTGGCTATTAGCTTTGTCGATGATGCAAAAATAGATTTTGCTGAGCGTTATTACGAGCAAGTTATTTTTGAAACAGGGCAGGTGCCTACGCGTACTGAAAATTGGCACGACTTATTTGGTGGCTTTATTTGGTGTTTATTTCCTAAAACCAAAGCGCTTATTAATCAACGCCATGTAGCAGATATTGCAGTACATGGCACAAAGCAGCGTACCAAACATCGCAATGCCCTAACCTTATTTGACGAATGCGGTGTTGTACTGGCTATTAGCAATACCCAATGGCAACAGTGGTTGCGCGATCATCAATGGAAAACAGCGTTTGTTGAGCATAGAGCGCAGTGGGGAAAAACCATCAAACCATTTATGTTTGGCCATGCAAATTACGAAATGCTAACTAAACCCTATATTGGTTTAACGGGTAAAGCGTTGTTTGTAACTGTACCCGATGAAATATTTTGTAAAGATTTAGTTACCCAATACCAGTACCTAGATCAAAGACTTTATGAGATGATAAAAACCGATCAGTGTTTAGCCGACAATAAACTCCTTTCACCTTTACCACTACTAGGTGTTCCGGGGTGGCATGAGGACAACACCGACGACACATTTTATAATAATACGGATTACTTTAGAGAAAAACGAAGGATACGAACATGATAGAAGTTATTGGCCTTAAAAAGAAATTTAAGCTAACTAAAGATCATAAAAAAAACAAAGTAGATGAAATAGACCCGCGCGAAGATAAAGATTATTTTCATTCAGTTAGAGATGTTAGCTTTCGTTGTGCAAAAGGCGAAGTACTTGGACTGCTAGGACCAAATGGCGCAGGTAAAACCACCACGTTAAGAATGATTTCTACTGCCTTAAAACCCGATGCCGGCAGTATTACCATTGCCGGTAACGACATAATAAAAAAGCCATTGCTGGGGCGTAAATCGATTGGGTTTCTATCGGGTTCAACCGGCTTATACGGGCGTTTAACCGTAAAAGAAAACATCGAATATTTTGCAAAACTCCATGGCATGAGCAAAAAAGATATTGCAACACGCTGCGAAGAGCTATTTACCTTGCTCGATATGCATAAATTTATAGATAAGCGTGCAGAAAACCTCTCAACCGGAATGAAACAAAAAGCCAATATTGCCCGCGCAGTAGTGCATTATCCTGCTGTAGTGGTTTTAGATGAGCCAACGACCGGGTTAGATATTATGACCACACAAACGGTAATTAACTTTATAAAAGGTTTAAAAGCGCAAGGCACACCGGTTGTTTTTTCAACGCACCACCTAGATGAAGTTGCTTTACTGTGCGACCGCGTAGCAGTGATTAACGAAGGCGTAAGCTGTTTTGATGGCACTGTAGAAGAGTTTAAACAAACAGGTAACAGTGAAGAACTTAACCAAGCGTTTATGGACATATTAACGGAGAAACGTGATGTTTGAAGTATTTAAAAAGGAATTAAGAGAGTTACTACGCGATAAAAAAACGCTCATATTTGTAGTGGCTGTGCCAGTTGCAGTGTTCCCACTTATTTTTGCCGTTGTTGCCTTTATTAGCGCACAAGCAGCTATGGATGCAGAGCAAAAAGTAAATACCTACGCTATTGTAAACGGCGACTATGCGCCAGAGTTTACCGACAAAGTGTTTTACCATAAAAGTTTTGAGCAGTATAAAGGCACTAAAACCTTTAATAGTGTTGCACAGCTTAAAGCCGCAGTGATTGCTGGCGATATTGATATGGGCATTTATTTACCAAGCAATGCACAGCAAACGTTAAATAATGCACAGCAAAGCAAATGGCAGGTAGTGTTTAACGACGCTAAGTCTATTAACTTTTTGTTTCAGCGGGTGAAAGAGCTAGCGCAAGAATACAGCGATGCGTTACAAGTACAAAAGCTGCTTAGTTTTGGCATTGACGAAGCAACGCAAAAAGCAATACTAGAACCAATTGAAGTTATAAAAGTAGATACCGCCGATAAACGTGAAAACTTAGGTGAAAAAATAGGTGGGTTTTTACCGTACTTATTAGTACCTTTAGTATTAATGGGAGCAACTTATCCTGCCATTGACTTAGGAGCAGGCGAAAAAGAACGTGGCACCCTAGAGACATTGTTGTTAACACCTATCACCCGTACGCAACTTGTTTTAGGTAAATTTATTACCCTTTTAACTACTTCGATTGCCTCTACAACCATTACTGTGCTGAGTATGGGAGTGTGGATAGCCTTGGCGATTACTTTTGCGGATCTTGAATTTATTAAAGTTGCATTTAGTAGCTTAGCCGTTTCTGATTTATTAATGATTTTTGTATTACTGTTACCACTGGCGGCTATATTTTCTGCGCTAGCGTTAGCTATTTCAATTTACGCACGTACCTTTAAAGAAGCGCAAAACTACATGACACCGTTATCTCTGGGCGTTATTTTTCCGGTAATAATTGCCTTAATGCCAAATGTGGAACTCACTGTTAAAACAGCGTTTATTCCTGTCACTAATGTAGCGTTAGCAATAAAAGAAATAGTTAAAGGCACAGTAGATTACACGCTAATAGGGCTAATATTTTTAGCTACAGCTATTATTGCCGGTATTTTATTAGCTTTTTGCGTTAAATGGTTTAACCGCGAAGATGTGTTATTTAGATAGTTAATAGACAAAGCTTTAAGTTTTGAAGGCAGCACTCGCTGCCTTTTTCATTTATAAACAAATATAAATAGCGTTTAGTTTATTTCATTAAGAGCAATGGTAGTGGTAGAATACACTTCATAATTTGGCACTCTTTATTGCAAATAAAAGAGGTAAGTAATTAATTTTGAGGTTTATTGTTTCTCAATCTAGACTACTTATGTAAGTACTATAGTGTAGGTAATAGTAAATGTTAAAACGAAATTTTTTATCTAGAGTTGCAAAAAGTAATAAGCTAATACTTTTTGCCGTAATGATTTTTATGATCATTGCGTTGCCTTCAATGTATATATTTGAGCAAAAAGTAAGAAGTGAAATTTATCACACGGCGCAAATAGAGCTAAAACGCGAACTCGAAACTAAAACATTATCGTTAAAAAAACACTTTACCGACAGCGTTAACGCCATTCGATTTTTAGATGCAACCCCACCTATAAAAGCAATATCACGCGCTAGTGAAAATCAATTGTCAGATCCAGCATCTGCAACGCCTATGGCCATTTGGAAAAATCGCTTAGCGAGTATATTTTCTGGCTTTATGCGCACCGACGAAAGCATATTACAAGCGCGTTATATAATGCTAGCAGAAGGCGGGCAAGAAGTCGTAAGGGTTGATCGGACCGAGCAAGGCAAAATTACCATACTCGAAGGCGAGCAATTACAACAAAAAGGCCAACGAGATTACGTTATTAAAACCAGTATGCTTGATGAGCACACTGTTTATATTTCACCAATAAATTACAACCGTGAAAATGGTAAGATTCAGCAGCCTTATATCAGTACCTTTCGGGTAGCAAAACCTGTATTTGACAAAAACAAACAGGTTTCTGCGGTTTTAGTTACGAATTATTATGCAGAACAATTATTTAAAAGCCTCACTTTTGAGTCTCCGCAAGGCACTGCAATTTATTTAATGAATAACCAAGGTGAGTTTTTATATCATCCAAACCCAGAGCTGCGCTTTGGGTTTGAGTTTAATAAAAGCAGAACCTGGGAGCAAGAGTCTGTTGGCGCGCAAAATATGG
This sequence comes from Pseudoalteromonas sp. SG44-5, assembly GCF_014164175.1. Classification (NCBI taxonomy): domain Bacteria; kingdom Pseudomonadati; phylum Pseudomonadota; class Gammaproteobacteria; order Alteromonadales; family Pseudoalteromonadaceae; genus Pseudoalteromonas; species Pseudoalteromonas sp. SG44-5. The sequence goes on from NZ_JACJES010000002.1 coordinate 382,182, forward strand.
CTGCAGACAAAACGCTGCCGTTAAATAACTACCCACAACAATACACACTGCAAAAGCGTATTTATTTTGGTAATGATATTGCCATGCTGCCACTCGAGCTTGCTGTGAGTGTAGATACGCAAACATTATTAGCAAAAGTGAGCGAGAGACGCCAAAGCTTTATTACTACATTAGCTGTATTTTTTGGTGTGTTTTTAGTTATGACCATGCTGTATCAGCGCTTTATAAACCGAAAGTTACTTATTCACTCGTTAAAAGAGCAAAATAACAGAGTAATAGAAAACTCCTTAGATGCTATTTTTAGCATTTCAGAGTCGGGTAAAGTGGTGCAATTTAATAACACAGCTAAGCAAGTGTTTGGCGATATACTAGAGAGTGATAACGTAAATTTTATTTCTTTATTTACTTTAAATAAAGAAGATGAGCAATGCATAAGAGAAACCATTAAAAATGGCTCTAAAATGCCCTTTGAAGCCATGCACACCGACAGTTCGGGCAATAAATACTACTACTCAATAACCCTCAGCAGTATTTATGATGTGTTTAATGAGCGTTATCAAGTTGCGGCTATTTTAAGAGACATAAGTTCGCTTAAAAATATTCAGGCTGAACTTGAGGGAGTTAATACCACTTTAGAGCTTAAAGTTTCGCAAAGAACCCGAGAGCTTGAACGCGCAATAGATGAAGCATTAGCAGCAAGCCAAGCTAAAAGTGACTTTGTAGCTAATATTTCTCACGAAATACGCACCCCTATGAACGGGGTATTAGGCATGCTAGAAATGCTTAAAGAAGATGGCTTATCAGAGCAACAGCATCATTATTTAAAACTTGCAAATAGCAGTGCTAATTCTTTAATGAATTTAATTAATGATATTTTAGATTTTTCAAAAATAGAAGCGGGTAAGCTCGATATTGATAATCACAGCTTTGATGTTGTTACTGTGTGCAGCGATATGATTAACTCATTAGCGCTACAAGGGCAACGCAAAGGACTTGAAGTATTTTTACACACCCACAATATTGTTGATCGTATGGTAGTAGGTGACAGCCATCGCCTTAAGCAAATTTTAATTAATTTGGTTAATAATGCTTTTAAGTTTACTCACAAAGGTGAAGTTAGCTTAACCATAGGCTCTAAATACATTACCGATACTAAATTACAGATGAGTTTTGCGGTTAAAGACACTGGAATTGGCATAGCAGCTGAAAATATAGATAAACTATTTGAAGTGTTTACCCAAGAAGATTCAAGTACCACACGCCATTTTGGCGGTACCGGCTTGGGTTTATCAATTTGTAAAAAGCTAGCGCAATTAATGGGTGGTAATATATCGCTAACAAGCGAAAAAGGGGTAGGGAGCACCTTTACTGCAACCGTTGAGCTGCATGTAGCACCCCAGAAAAAGCTAAATACCGGTATTGAGCTTGCTACCAGTATTGATGTTGCTGCATTAATTGCTCGCGATAATGTGTATAACAATGTGTGTGATTTATTACTGCAAACATGCAAAGTAGATAAAAGTAATATTGTTAGGTTAGATTACTTTAGTGAGCATGATGAGTTTGAAGCGGACTTATTAATTATTGACGACGACCATCCACAAGTTAATGCCCTGATTAGCTTTTGCAAACAGTACGATAAAAAATATGTACTAATTTTGCGTGATATGGTGATGAACAAACAATCGAAAAAAGTATTTCCGGATCATCTACATATTTTAAATAAACCGCTTACCCAAGATGAGTTTAGTTACAAATTAGCGAGTTTATTCGGTGCCAGTAGTGAGTTTGTTATTACCCCACCAAAGAGCTTAATTGAAGAGCCTGTAGATGCAGACTTATCAGCTTATCATGTACTTTTAGTTGACGATAATATGATCAACATAGAAGTGGCTAAAGCGATTTTAAAGCACACTAAAGTTAAAATCACCTGTGCATCTGACGGTCTTGAAGCTTTAGAGGCGTTAAAGAGTAATAAACAGAAACCTTTTAACGTTATTTTAATGGATTGCCAAATGCCTAATTTAAACGGCTACGATACCACCAGCGAAATTAGAAACGCCAAAGCCGGAATAGAATATATTCATGTGCCTATCATTGCGATGACAGCAAGTGCAATGGAAGGCGACAGAGAGCGTTGTTTAACGGCCGGTATGAACGACTACATTACTAAACCAATTAAGCCGCAAACGTTAAAAGACAAGCTTATTACGTGGTTGAGTTAACACTAAAGCGAAATAGGCGGCTTTTAATAAGTCACCTTTTTTTAGCTGAAGTAATTATATTTTAATATAAAAAAACCGCTTTAAAGCGGTTTTTTTATTTATAGTTAAGTGTATTTTATGCTTAACCTTTAACAGCTGCTTTAATTGCATCGATTGCTGTATCAATATCAATCATTAGCTTTTCACCAGTGCGGCGGTTTTTAAGTTCAACTTTGTTTTCATCAAGGTTGCGCTCGCCAATAACTAATGTAAATGGTACGCCAATTAATTCCATGTCGTTAAACATAACGCCAGGGCGCTCTTTACGGTCATCAAATAACACATCAAGGCCAGCATCTTTTAAGCCTTGGTAAAGGTTGTTAGCAATATCTGGAATGCGATGCGACTTATGCATATTCATAGGCACAATAGCTAAATCAAACGGTGCAATTGGTTGTGGCCAAATAATACCGTATTGGTCGTTGTTTTGCTCGATTGCTGCAGCAACAATACGCGACACACCAATACCATAACAACCCATAGTCATTATTTGGTTTTTACCTGATTCGTTTAATACGCCAGCCTTCATTGCTTGTGAGTATTTAGTGCCAAGTTGGAAAATATGGCCAACTTCAATACCACGTTTAATTTGTAAAGTGCCTTGGCCACATGGGCTTGCATCGCCTTCTACAATATTACGTATATCAGCAACTTCATAATCAGTTACATCACGATCCCAGTTAATGCCGCTGTAATGCTCGTCGTCTTTATTAGCGCCGGCAACAAAGTCAGCTAGTATGTTAGCGCTTCTATCAACAATAATTGGCATAGACAGGCCAACCGGGCCTAATGAGCCAGGTTTTGCACCAATAGCAGCAACAATGTCTGCCTCTGTTGCCATTTCAAGCGGAGAATCTACTAACGGGTGTTTTTCAGCTTTTAGTTCGTTAAGGTCGTGATTGCCGCGTAAAACTAGCGCAACTAAACCACGTACCCCGTTTTCATCAGGCGTAGCGTAAACGATTAATGTTTTAACACCGCGATGTGGTTTAACACCGTAGTGCTTTTTAAGCTCGTTAATTGTTTTAGCGTCAGGCGTTGGAAACGCTTTAAGCTCTTTTGTTGCAGCTGGACGTGGCTCGCTTGGTGCAAGTGCTTCTGCTTTTTCAATATTTGCTGCGTAGTCGCTGCCATCACTAAATGCAATAGCGTCTTCACCAGATTCTGCAAGTACATGAAACTCATGCGATACGCTACCACCAATAGAACCCGTGTCGGCAATAACAGGGCGGTAGTCTAAGTTTAAACGCTCAAAAATATTACAATACGCTTTGTGCATTACTTGATACGTTGCATCTAAACACTCATCACTTAAGTGAAATGAATAGGCATCTTTCATTGTAAATTCGCGGGCGCGCATTACACCAAAACGCGGACGACGTTCGTCGCGCACTTTAGTTTGTATTTGGTATAAAGAAATTGGTAGCTGTTTATAGCTGCTAATTTCTTTACGAACAAAATCAGTGATCACTTCTTCGTGAGTTGGGCCAAGCGCAAAGGTACGATTATGACGATCGGTAAAACGCATAAGTTCAGGACCAAACTCATCCCAACGACCTGATTCTTCCCATAAATCTGCTGGTTGAATTACTGGCATCAGCATTTCAATCGCATTGGCTTTATTCATTTCTTCACGTACGATATTTTCTACTTTTCTAAGTACCCGTAACCCAGTGGGTAACCAAGTGTATAAACCCGAAGCGACACGACGGATCATACCGGCTCTAAGCATTAATTGATGCGATACAATTTCAGCATCCGAAGGCGTTTCTTTAAGTGTGGCGAGTATATATTGACTGGTACGCATGTTGTTTCCGAAATTAGAGTAATTATGTACATATTGTAAGGGCTTCAGTCTACCAGCGGTTGCATTTACACTAAAGCGCTAAGTGATAAATTATTTAGGTATTTTCTATACTAGTAACTAAATTATGCGACTCATTAACTTGCCAGCAAATATTATAGTTATACAAAGTCATACCGTAGCTTTGCTGTCCGTCTTTTTGCTTTTTATAAGCAGGGCGAGGATCTTGCTTTAGCACATTACTTATAAACGCCTGTAAATCTGGATATTGCGTTTGCTGCGCAATAAAATCTAGTACTTCAGGTGTAAATTCAACGCTCATGTGGGTTTCTGGGCGGGTGTCGGCAAACCCCGCACTGGCCTCTGGCATAGAGTCAGAATAGGGTAAGTAAGGCTTTATATCGATTATTGGTGTGCCATCGAGTAAATCTATTCCGGCGAGTAATAAGCTCAGTTGGCCATTTTTATACTCTATACCTTCTAGTTTTACCGCGCTCATACCAATGGCGTTAGGCCTAAAAGTGGCTCGCGTGGCAAACACGCCTTTGCGGGCATTACCACCTAAACGAGGCGGGCGCACCATAGCTGAATAGCCTTTGTCGGCTGTTTCATGAAAACGAAATAGCAGCCAAATATGGCTAAACTCATCGAGCCCGCGTACAAATTCTTCACGATTAAAGTCAGGCGCAAAAATAAGCTTTGCTTTAGCTTCTGGCACTAAACGAGGTTGCCTAGGTATAGCAAACTTTTGTTTATAAGGAGATTGAATGTGGCCAATAGCCGAAATGGTATAATCGCTCATAGTACTCGGGTGCAAATGAAATAGAGCGCTATTCTACCCATATTTAGCGTTTATGGCATTACTTGTAAGTGAGTTTATTACTCATAGAAGCCTAGTCTAAAAGGTATTGATTAGACTAAGTGGTTTATATGCATGTGCGTTTAAACCACTCAAAACAAAAAAGGTAAGCCTAAGCTTACCTTTTACACACGTTTTAGGGTTTAATTAAAACATGTACTGCACTGATACAGACGCTACATCCATATCTGGGTCAATATCGTCATCAAGTTTATAGCGTTCATACTCTAAACGAAATTGAACGTTTGTTGTAAGTGCATATTCAATACCTGCACCGTAAAACGCATCACCACCATCTGTAGAAGCTGAAACAGAACCTACTGGTAAATCTTGTGTGTATTCTGCATCCCACTCAAGCCAACCGCCTTTTGCATACACAGAAAAACTCTCTGTAATAGGGTAGCCCAAGCGTGCGGCAAGCGATACGCCATCAATTTCAGCTTTGCTGTCCACATCACTTACTTCATCAAAGTTTTGATAAGCAAGCTCTAAGCTTAAATACTCGTTAAATTGTGCGCCAACGTAACCTTTTAGCATTTGTGCATCGTCGTCAAAGTCAGTGTCTTTGTCACTGTCTTCAAATTCAAAAGAATATTGACCGTAACCAACACCCGTGTAGATACGTGGAGAATCGAAATCAGCAATATCAGCCTTAGCTGCAGTATTAAAACCCAGTGTTACTAAAGCAAGTGTAGAAAGAGAAAGTGTTTTAATCATGAATTAGCTCCTTTAATAATAAAAATCAAATGCTTGAAAAAATAAGATGTAATTAAATCAAACGTCATCAAGGTAGGTGCAGTGAGCATGCCAATTATTAAAAACATAAAAAAACGGCCATAAAAACCTACTTTAGTATTGGTTTTTATGGCCATTTGTATGATACGTGTACAGCAGTGAACTTTTATTAGTTGTTACTTTCTAAGCTCAATTGCATGTTTTACAAAAAGTGTGAGGTTTTTACAGGCACACTTTAGTTACTTATACCTTATGCAGTAAGTTTTCCGTCTCTATTGCAATTTCTTTCATTTTTATAGCGTAGTTTTCTAATTTTAAATCTTCTTCGGTAATCGCTTTAAAAGAAGGCACAGCTACTGGGTAACCGGTTTCATCCATAGCAATAAAGCTAATTACACAGTGGTTGGTTTCAACCATATTTTGTGTTTTAGGGTCGCCACAACGCACTTGAATAAATATTTGCATACTGGTTTTACCGGTATGGGCTATTTTAGCTTCCACTTCAACAATTTGGCCTACTAAAATAGGGCGTCTAAACTTAACCCCAGCAACAGATACGGTAACACAGTAATGGCCACTCCAGCCTGCAGCACATGCATAGCCAGCTTGGTCAATCCACTTCATGACGGCTCCACCATGCACTTTACCACCAAAATTTACATCAGTAGGCTCTGCTAAAAAACGAAAAACAACTTTTGACGACGGCATAACTAATTCTCTTTTATAAAAACTAGGGTAAGCATAGCGCAAAACAGGGGCACAAGCCCCTGCAAATTAGTGTAGGTTTATAATTTATATGTAAAAACCTACTTTTTATTAACAATAATAACTACATATTAGGATAATTTGGCCCGCCAGTCCCCTCCGGAGTTACCCAAGTAATATTTTGGCTCGGATCTTTAATATCGCAGGTTTTACAATGCACGCAGTTTTGCGAGTTAATCACAAACTCTTTAGTGCCAGCAATTTCTTGAATTTCATAAACCCCAGCAGGGCAATAGCGCTGCGCTGGTTCATCAAATTTAACTAAGTTTACTGCAATTGGAATACTCGGATCTTTTAATTGCAAATGACACGGCTGTGACTCTTCGTGGTTAGTATTTGATAAAAATACCGACGACAACTTATCAAAACTGAGTTTACCATCGGGTTTTGGATACACTATTTTATCGGCATCCGCCGCATCAACTAAAGTATCGTGATCTGGGGTGTTGTCTTTAAAGGTAAATGGCAAGCAACCATTAAAAATATTTTGATCTAGGGTGTTATATGCGCCACCAACAAACTTACCTAACTTGTGCATAACAGGGCCAAAGTTACGTGATTGCTGCAATTCTTTATAAGCCCAAGATTGCTCAAACGCGTCTTTAAACTCGCTTAAGTTGGTATTTGCTTGCTCATTTTCTAATGCTTTAAAAATAACTTCAGCTGCCACCATACCCGACTTCATTGCAGTATGATTACCTTTAATTTTTGCAAAGTTAAGCGTACCTGCATCGCAGCCTACCAATAACCCACCAGGAAAATGCATTTTTGGTAATGAGTGCAAACCGCCTTTAGCAATAGCACGAGCACCATAAGCAACACGTTCGCCGCCTGCTAATACATTTTTAAACACAGGATGGTGTTTCATGCGCTGAAACTCATCAAACGGGCTTAAATGCGGGTTTGAGTAGTTGAGATCAACAATCAGTCCTACCACAACTTGGTTGTTTTCACAGTGGTACATAAATGCGCCGCCGTTAGTATCGCCTTGTAATGGCCAGCCTGTACCGTGCACTACTGTGCCTAATTGATGCTTACTTTCATCAATTTGCCAAATTTCTTTTAAGCCTAAGCCATAGTGCTGCGGTGATGACTCATCATCGAGGGCAAATTCATTAATGAGTTGTTTGCCCAAATGACCACGACAACCTTCGGCAAATACGGTGTATTTAGCGCGTAGCTCCATGCCAGGCATGTAACCATCTTTTTCGTTGCCGTCTTTATCAAGGCCCATATCGCCAGTAATAATGCCTTTTACTGTGTCGTCTTCAATAATAAGCGAATGCGCACTAAACCCAGGAAAAATCTCGACTCCCAGTGCTTCTGCTTGCTCAGCTAACCAGCGACAAACATTCCCCATAGAGACAATATAATTGCCATCATTATGAAAGGTTTTTGGTGTGGCAAAGTGCGGAATAGCGGTGGCTTTTTGTTCGTTGTTAAACCAGTAAATTTCATCCTTTGCTACTTTGGTGGTTACAGGGGCGTTGAGCTCTTGCCAATTTGGCAGTAATTCATCCAGCGCTTTGGTTTCAAACACGGCACCAGAGAGTATATGAGCACCCACTTCTGAACCTTTTTCAACGACACAGATCATGCATTCTTGTTGTTTATTTTGCGCTTGTTGTGCCAGTTTTATTGCACATGCAAGACCCGCTGGGCCTGCACCTACAACAACTACATCAAATTCCATGGTTTCCCGGGTGATCATAAATACCTCTTATTCGAATGGTTAACGTACCCTATATTTAACTACACGTTAATGAAATACATAACCCATTTGATAGATGCTAATAAAAAGTTATGGGTTGTGAATGTTTAAAGGTTATTTTAGGTTGATGTTTACGTCAATAGACAGTAGTCTGATTTCATAAAATAAATAGGTTGACGTGCACGTCAGCTTGTAGGTTTAAATAACGATGGAGTCCATATGAAAGTTCTCGTACCAATAAAAAGAGTTATAGATTACAACGTAAAAGCGCGAGTTAAGTCAGACAAAACAGACGTTGATTTAACCAACGTAAAAATGGCGATGAACCCATTTTGCGAAATTGCAATTGAAGAAGCGATTCGCTTAAAAGAAGCGGGTACAGCAAGCGAAGTTATTGCCGTAACAATTGGCCCAAAAGCCTCGCAAGAACAGTTACGTACGGCATTAGCCCTAGGCGCCGACAAAGCCATTCACATCGAAACCGATGAAAAGTTAGAGTCGCTGCACATTGCTAAATTACTTGCAAAAATTGTAGAACAAGAAGCACCAGAATTAGTTATTTTAGGTAAGCAATCAATTGATTCAGACAATAACCAAACCGGCCAAATGCTAGCTGCATTAACCAAACGTGGCCAAGGTACGTTTGCTTCAAAAGTTGAAGTGGTTGATGGAAAAGTTAATGTTACCCGTGAAGTTGACGGCGGCTTACAAACAGTAGCGCTTAATTTACCGGCTATTGTAACTACCGATTTACGTTTAAATGAGCCACGTTATGCGTCGCTGCCAAATATAATGAAAGCGAAACGTAAACCGCTTGAGGTTATTGCAGCCGATACTTTGGGTGTTGATTTAACGGCCCGTGTGCAATTAATTAGCGTTGAAGAGCCAGCTAAACGTACTGCCGGTATTATAGTTGAGGACGTGGCGCAACTTGTAGAAAAATTAAAAACAGAGGCGAAGGTAATCTAAATGAAAACACTTGTAATAGCAGAACACGATAACGGTGTATTAAAACCAGAAACCTCAAAAACAATTAACGCAGCAGCAAAACTTGGTTTTCCTATTGATGTGCTTATTGCGGGCGAAAACCTAGGTGTACTAAGCGAAGAAGTTGCGCTTATTAATGGCGTAGCCAGTGTACTGGTAGCAGATAACGCAGTATATGCACACCAATTAGCTGAAAGTATGGCAGATTTAGTGCTATCGCTTGCTGATTCTTATAGCCACATAGTGGTAAGTGCTACCACTACAGGTAAAAACTTTATGCCACGCGTTGCAGCCTTGCTTGATGTTGCACAAATTTCAGAAATTATTGACGTTGTTGACGCAGAAACATTTAAGCGTCCTATTTATGCGGGCAACGCAATTGCCACGGTTAAGTCACTCGATAGCAAAAAAGTTATCACTGTACGTGCTAGTAGCTTCGACTTACAAACACAGCAAGCAAGCGCGCCAATAACGGCAGTTAATACGGTATCCGATTCTGCGCTAAGCAGCTTTGTAAGCGATGAGCAAACTAAATCAGAGCGCCCAGAATTAACCGCAGCTACTGTGGTTATCTCAGGTGGTCGTGGTATGCAAAATGGCGAAAACTTTAGTTTATTACACGGAATAGCCGACAAGTTAGGCGCTGCTATTGGTGCTTCGCGCGCAGCAGTTGATGCAGGCTTTGTACCAAATGACATGCAAGTAGGGCAAACAGGTAAAATTGTAGCGCCAAACTTGTACATTGCAGTGGGTATTAGTGGTGCAATTCAGCATCTAGCCGGTATGAAAGACTCAAAAGTAATTGTCGCAATTAATAAAGACCCAGACGCACCTATTTTTCAGGTTGCAGACTACGGTTTAGTTGCCGATCTGTTTGATGTTTTACCACAGCTAGAGCAAGCTCTATAAGTTAATAACTAAAAATTATATTTGTATTTATAGTTATAGTGATAAATTAAAAGCCGCAATATCATTTTATGATGCTGCGGCTTTTGATTGTGCCTAATAAACCTAATAAACTTAATAAACCTAAGATACTTATTCACTTAACCTGACTGGCCTATTGCAAGAAAATTCAACGCAGTTAGCGCTGAAAATAGCTGCTTGAGATACGTTTTTTATCCGGAGCTCAGGTTACTTAGGCATAAAAAAACCAGCCATCGGCTGGTTTTTACTATGGTACACAGTAAGCGTTAACGTATTAGTACGTTGCGCTGCCTTTAGTACGAGGGAAGGCGATAACGTCACGTACGTTGCCCATACCGGTAACATAAGCAACTAAACGCTCAAAACCTAAGCCAAAGCCTGAGTGCGGCACAGTACCGTATTTACGTAAATCGCGGTACCAGCTGTAGTCGTCTTTGTTTAAGCCCATTTCGTCTAAACGAGCATCGAGAATATCTAGGCGCTCTTCACGTTGTGAGCCACCAATGATCTCACCAATACCTGGCGCTACTATGTCCATTGCGGCAACGGTTTTACCGTCTTCGTTTTGGCGCATGTAAAACGCTTTAATATCGCGTGGGTAGTTTTTAATAACAACCGGTGCTTTAAAGTGTTCTTCTGCTAAGTAACGCTCGTGTTCAGACTGTAAATCTACGCCCCATTCAACAGCGTACTCAAACTTTTTACCACAGGCTTTTAATATTTCTACCGCTTCGGTGTAATCAACTTGTGCAAAGTCTTTTTCTACAAATTCTTCAAGGCGAGTAATGGCTGTTTTTTCTACACGTTGTGCAAAAAATTCCATGTCATCGCGTCGCTCTTCTAGTACGGCTTTAAACACATACTTCAACATCTGCTCTGCTAGTTTTGCAATATCTTCTAAATCAGCAAATGCTAATTCAGGTTCTACCATCCAAAACTCGGCAAGGTGGCGCGAAGTATTTGAGTTTTCTGCGCGGAAGGTTGGGCCAAACGTATAAATTTTTGACATTGCCGACGCGTAAGTTTCACCATTTAACTGGCCAGATACAGTAAGAAATGCTTCTTTACCAAAAAAATCTTCGCTGTAATCTACTTCGCCTTTATCGGTAAGCGGTAAGTTTTGCATATCAAGCGTTGATACACGGAACATTTCACCTGCGCCTTCACAGTCACTTGCTGTGATAATAGGGGTGCTTATCCATAAAAAACCTTGCTCATGGTAAAAGCGATGAATAGCTTGAGCTAAACAGTTACGTACACGGGTTACGGCACCAATCATGTTAGTACGAGGGCGAAGGTGAGCGTGCTCACGTAAGTACTCAATACTATGACGCTTTGCAGCCATAGGGTACGAATCTGGGTTTTCTACCCAACCTAATACAGTAACCGAGTTAGCTTGAATCTCATAAGACTGACCTTGGCCAGCAGATTGCACTAAAACACCGGTAACCGACACAGAACAACCGGCTGTTAGGCTAGTGACTTCATCATAATTATTAAGTGAATTAGGAACTACCGCTTGAATAGGATCAAAACACGAACCGTCATGAACGGCTAAAAATGAAATTCCTGCTTTTGAATCGCGGCGAGTACGGATCCAGCCTTTTACTGTAACTTGGCTGTCTACCGATACCTTGCCTTTTAATAGCTCTGAAATCGCTAAATGGCTCATCTTCACTCCAATGATATAAGTTGCCTAACTATATAATTTAACTACGCACCACACGCTGGCAAAATTGCTCTTAAACGGCGCTGCACTTGAACCCTGTATCTTACCTAGTAAAGTAAGATAAAAAAACTATTGTGGGCAACTCTTTAAAAATTTTTATAAATGCGCTTTATTTTTATACAGTTTTAAGGCCTAAATGTGAGTATTGTTATTTGTTGCTCTTATGTTTACCCATTTTGTGGCATTATGAACATTCAGATATTTTTATATTAATCGTTTTACCATTACATACTAAAAAATGGATGCTATGAAACAAGTTTTTATTTTACGAGGACTACCAGGAAGCGGTAAGTCTTATTATGCGCAAAATCTTGCCGATGAACTCGCCGGTGCAGACGAAAGCCAATATGTTATTTGTTCAACCGATGATTATTTTATTAATGATCAAGGTGAATACCAATTTGATAAGTTTAAATTGCCGCAATACCATAATTTAAATTTAGCGCGCTTTATTAACGCTTTAGCACAAAATATCCCGTTGGTGATTGTAGATAACACCAATATTAAAAAATGGGAATTTATTGCCTATGCACAAGCGGCAGTTGCTTTGGGTTATCAAGTAAAAGAAGTGATTGTGGGCGAAGTAAAAGACAAATCTATGCAGCATTTATATGCCAAGCGTAACAGCCATAACATTCCACTTAAAACTATTAGTAAAATGGCCTATATGTTTGAATGGTAATTTATACAGATTAAAAAAGCCCATGTTAATGGGCTTTTTAGTGTTGTATACTTTATTATTGCGCGAGTTGTTTATAAACCGCTAACGGGTGTGAGGTACTTAAAGATACATGTACAGCATCGCCGGGGTTTACCACTATTTCATGGCTAACGCGGCTGGTTACTACAGTTCCGCAGGCAAGCTTTATAGCACATAAGCGGCTGCCACCTTCAAAGCGCACCCAAATAACTTCGCCATTATTACCCACACTACTTTGCACTAGTAATACATCATCGGGGCGCAGCAGCACATCTACATCGCCACTATCGCAATCAACACCGTGGGCAGGGGCATTACCAATACTTGTGGTTGCTTGGCCTTGGCTAAATTGGCCGCTTATAAAGCTGGCTTCCCCTAAAAAGCGTGCCACAAATCGATTGTTAGGCATACTAAAACAGCGCTCTGGTGTATCAATTTGCTGAATTTTACCGCCTTGCAGTACACCCACACGATCGCCTACCGACAATGCTTCTTCTTGGTCGTGCGTTACCCAAATTGCAGGTACGCCCGCCGCTTTAAGCGCGTTGCGAATATCCCAGCGCAGCATGTCTTTTAGTGCGGCGTCTAAGTTAGAAAGCGGCTCATCTAATAATACAAAGTCGGGCTGGTGGGCAAGGGTGCGCGCAAGTGCTACGCGTTGCTTTTGTCCGCCTGAAAGCGTTGCTGGTTTTTTATTTCTAAACTCATCAAGGCCAAGTAACTTTATCCAATGCTCGCCTGGGCTGGTGTCTTTTAACCTAAAAAAAATATTTTGCTGCACGGTTAAATGCGGAAATAAAGCAAAATCTTGAAACACCATACCTACACTGCGTTTTTCCGCAGGCACAGTAATTTTAGGCGTTGCCCGCCATTTACCACTGTTTATTTCGCCTTCGCTTATAGGTATAAGGCCGGCTAATGCCTGCAAAATAGTACTTTTACCGCAGCCAGTAGGGCCTACAAGCATAAGAATTTCGTTATTACCTAATGATAGGTTTAAATCGCTTACTACACGGTTACTGCCATAATCTATAGAAAACTGACTTACAGATAGCATTTGTTATTAAATCCTTAATGTTCGAGCTGGTTGCGTTTTTCGCCAGTGAGCATAATAGCTAACGCGCACGCAGAAATCACCACTAATAATAACCCCGGAATAGCAGCGCGGCCAAAATAGCCGGCTTCGTATACACGCCACAAATAAGTAGAGAGGGTTTCAAACCCCGTAGGGCCAAGTAATAAGGTGGCCTCTAGTTCACGCATCGACTCTAAAAACACTAATGCTGCACCGGCAATAATACCGCGCATAGTTAAGGGCAGTGTTATACGCATAAATGCTTCGCGTGGGCTGGCACCAAGTACCCGGGCCGATTTTACCAAGCTTGGATCTAAGTGTTCGGTGCTGGTACGTACTGAGCCTACAGCAAGGGGTAAAAAGCGCAGCGTATAAGCAATAATAAGCAACCCTAATGTTTGATACAAAAAGGGCAGTTGCAAGCCGCCATAAACAAGCGCTGTGCCCATTACGATGCCCGGAATACCAAAGCCAAAGTAAGTTACGCGCTCCATTACTTTACCTGCTTTACCGCTAAGAGCCGCATGAGCAACCGGAATGGCCACAATTACAGCTACTACAGCAGCAATTGCTGAGGCATATGTTGAGTTCCAAGCAATACTAAAATCAAAGCCGCTAAAACCATCCCGTGCCAGCCACAACGAAAATATAGCTAAAGGTAAGCCAATGGCTAATAACAAAATAGGCGCAAAAGTTATAAACATAGCGCTTAACTGCCACTTTTTAGGGAATAAAATAAGTGGTCTGCCTTGGCGTTCAGTGGCGGTTTTTATTTGTGATTCAATCATTAATAAAAAGCCAACAATAACCATTAATTGCAACGAGAGCATAGCCGCACGGCCCAAAGCAAAGGCGTTGTATTCCACATAAATAACTCGGGTAAAGGTATCTAAGCGCATCATTGCCGGTGTACCAAAGTCAGATAAAGTATAAAGTGCAACAAGCAAAGATCCCGCGGCAATACCATTAACTACGCGGGGTAATATTACTTTAAATACACTTTGTGTCATCGACATACCCAGTGTACGTGCAGCGTTTACCATACTGGCATCAAGGCTGAGTAAGGACGAGCGGGTGGTCATCATTACAAACGGAAATGTGTACAAGGTCATTACTATGGCTGCGCCGCTAAGGCCGTCCATTGAGGGCGTTGGAATGCCAAGCAGGTTATTTATTTCCCCCCCAGGGCCAAAAGCTGCATAAAGTGTAAACGCCCCTATATAACTAGGTATAGCTAAGGGAGCTGCAAATATAACCAGCCATAATTTTTTAAATGGCAAATGCACATAAGCACTAATAAACGCCAGTGGCACGCCAATTAAAATAGAACCCAATACAGTTAACGCCATTAACGATAAGGTATTAGCTAAAATGTCGAGGTTATGGCTGTCAAATACTGAGCTTGTGTCGCTGGCAAGGGTAATTAACACATAAATAGGGGTAAGCGTAATGAGCGCTGCAAGCAGCGCCATTGGGTAGGATGCTGGTAGTCGCATTACAGTACGCCGCTACTGCGCATTAAATCGATAGTGGGGCGTAAATCGGCGAGCTGAGTTAAATCAATTTTAGGCGGCGAAATACTCGATAAAGACGGTATGCCCTGTGGCACACTAATACCATTAACAAGTGGGATTTCGTAAGCTTCACTGGCTAAATAGCTTTGCACTTCGGTGCTTAGTAAATAACGCATAAAATTAGTTGCTAACGGATCGTCACTTAAAGCTAACACCCCTGAGGCATTGACCAAACAGCCTGCATCGTTTTGGGTAAAAGCTAAATCTAGCTTAGCATCGGGCTTACCCGACTTTAACCTAAGTGTGTAATAGTGATTGGCAAAACCAATATCAACTTCACCGCGCTCAACGCCCATAACTACACCTAATTCACCGGCATAGGTTTTAGATCGCTTTTTAATTTTTTTAAGCCACTTAGCGGTTTTGTCATCACCTTCTAAAATTCGCATTGCAGTTACAAACGACTGGAATGATGCATAAGCAGGGGCCCAACCAATACTTAAATCGCTGTCGGCAATTTCCATAATGCTGGTGGGAATTTGCTCTTTAGTTAAACGCGACGTGTTGTATGGCAAGGTACGAATACGGCCGGTTACCGGCGTCCATTCTTTATATCTAAATTGCGGTTGTAACTGAGCCGATAAATCACTTGGTATTGGCTGTGCAAGGCCAGCATCGGTAACTAAACCAATCGCGCCTGAGTCAACCGCCCAAAATAAGTCAGCACGGCGAACGCCTGCTTTTGCTTCAGCTACTATGGTATTTGCTAATGCAGCAGTTGGGCCTCGGCGTATACCGAGTTTAAGGTTTGGATTTTTTTTCTCGATAGCTTGTAATACGTTTTCGTATAAGCCACCTTCACCACGCCCTAAATAAAGCGTAAGCTCACCCTCTAGTTTAGGTAAGCTATCTACAGACACAGGGTTTGCTATATTGGCCGCTAGTGCGCGAGCAAGAGGCAGTGGTAATGCACCCACAGCCCCAAGCGCAACCAGGCCTTGTATAAAGGTCCTACGCTTCACTTAAAATACATCCTTACGTGTTTTTTCGGCTTTTTCGATCAGCGTTTTAGCGCGATCTAATTTTGTTTGCATGTCGCTTATTACATTACGTACTTCGTCTACGCTTTTGTTGCTAGAAATAGCAAGTGGCAGTGTTACGTTAAAGTCTTTCTCTAACACTTCAACTAAGTTAGCGTCTTGCGCTATTAGTGTGCCTTCTACGCCTTCAAATAAGTGTAGGTAAGTGTCGTGTACAATTTCGGTGGCTTCGTCGTTTAAACGCTCAGCAAATTTTGCAACAACACGATCGAGTCGGTGCTTAATTTCGTCGATAGTGGCACTTTGGGTCATTTCTTTGGTTGCAGTTGTTGTTACATTTGCTAATAAACCCTGTTGCTGAAATTTTGCCGCTAATTTAACAGCGCCAAGGCCTTGCCATAGGGCATTGTTCATGGCTTGTTGTTGTTTACGAACTTCAGTTGCAGGCTGTTTGTTTTCGATAGCCATTTTTACGCCGTAAATACCTTGCCAAATAGAAGCGTAAACAGGTACAAAATTGGTTTCTATGGCGCTGTGAAATTTAACCGACTCCCAATATTCAATAAGGTCATCTGTTTTTACCGCTTTAGCACCTTTAGTATCGTAGTCGCTTACCATGGTATCGACTTTGCCAACCATCCACTCTACTTCTTCGGCGTAGCTTTTAAGATTAGCCTGAAGATGATTAACATGCTCGCCAATAGGGCCATTAGCAAGTACCGGTTGCGTTATAAAAGCAGAGGCTAATAACAGGCTTACGCCTAACGCTTTAGCTGGTTTAAATAATAAGTTCATAAAAGAGTCCGAAAAGGTAACTGTAAATGATAGGTATTATCATATAGGTAAAGATCACTGAGATCAATACTCTAAAGGTGAGTTAAGGGGCTGTTTGTTTATTAGGGCAAAGTGTGTACAACTTTTAACCCTAAAACTTTAATTTAGCGGTAAGTTTAAGCGTAATGCTTGCCTTTAATGGCGTTATAAATGGCATCACACAAGGTTTTTATGCTGCTCTGGTCTGAAATATATGGCGGCATTAAATAAATAAGTTTACCAAAGGGGCGTATCCATACACCTTGTGCTACAAAATAAGCCTGAATTTTAGCCACATCAACATTGCCTGCTTCCGCTGTTAGCTCTACCACCCCAATAGCGCCTAAAGTGCGTACATCGGCTACGTCATCAAGCTCTTTGCATTTATTGAGTTGTTGCAGTTGGCTGTTTAGATTGGCAATGCGCTGCTGCCAGTTTTGCTCAAGCAGTAAATCTATACTGGCACAGGCCACAGCGCAGGCAAGCGGATTGCCCATAAAAGTAGGGCCGTGCATTAATACACCGGCTTCGCCTTCGCTTATACCTGTGGCTATTTTGTCACTGGTAAGAGTGGCCGATAGGGTCATAGCGCCGCCAGTAAGTGCTTTGCCTATACACATTATATCGGGCTGAATATTAGCATGCTCTACGGCAAATAATTTACCGGTACGGCCAAAGCCAGTGGCTATTTCGTCGCATATAAGTAACACCTTATATTGCGTGCATAACTTGCGTACGCAGGCTAAGTACTCAGGGTGATAAAAGTTCATGCCACCAGCATTTTGTACAATTGGCTCAATAATAAATGCCGCTACGCTCTGGTGGTGCGCTTTAAAATACGCTTCAAGCTCGGTTGCCTCAGCTTGGTTAAACTCACTATTAAATCGGCTTACCGGGGCTGGTACAAAAATATGCTCGGGTAAAAAGCCGCTGTACAAACTGTGCATTGAATTAACTGGATCGCAAACACTCATAGCCGCAAAGGTATCTCCATGATAGCCCTTGTAGGGGGTCATTAATTTTTGTTTGTTAGTAATGCCTTGGCTAAGCCAATACTGCAGCGCCATTTTTATAGCTACTTCAACACTTACCGAGCCGCTATCGGCTAAAAATACCTTAGTTAAGCTAGCAGGGGTAATGCTTACTAGCTTTTTACACAGCTCTACAGCGGGTTTATGGGTAAATCCGCCAAACATAATGTGGCTCATAGAGTTAATTTGCTCAATCATGGCGTTATTTAAAACTGGGTGGTTATAGCCATGTATAGCGCTCCACCATGAGGCCATGCCATCAATGAGTTGCTCGCCTGTTTCAAGCTCAATAATATTATGATTTGCGTGGGTAACAGGGTAAACCATTATAGGCTTGGTCATAGAGGTATAAGGGTGCCAAATATGCTGGCGATCAAAATTCAGGTCAATAGTATTCTTTTTAATCATATGTAAACTTAAGTGAGCTTGGGTTTGTTGACAATGGTACTTCAAGAAGTAGACTAAGCCAATATCACCGTTATGAAAAAAATAAAGAGAGTAGAAAACTATGGAACTTGCACCTGTTCGTCACAACTGGACCCACAGTGAAGTTAAAGCACTATTTGAAATGCCATTTAACGATTTACTATTTAAAGCCGCATCGGTTCATCGTGCTAATTTCAACCCAAATGAAGTGCAAATTTCTACTTTATTATCGATTAAAACCGGTGCCTGCCCAGAAGATTGTAAATATTGCCCGCAGTCTGGGCATTACCGAACCGACTTAGAACGCGAACGCCTAATAGAGGTAGAAAAAGTAGTAGAACAAGCGCGTTTAGCCAAACAAAAAGGCGCAACTCGTTTTTGTATGGGTGCCGCGTGGTCAGATCCAAAAGACAGAGATATGCCGTATATTTCGCAAATGGTTAAAGAAGTAAAAGAACTTGGCCTAGAAACCTGTATGACCCTAGGCATGCTTAATAACGAAAAAGCCCACGAACTACGCAATGCTGGGCTTGACTACTACAACCATAACCTTGACACCTCGCCTGAGTATTACGAGCAAATTATATCTACCCGAACTTTTCAAGACCGCCTAGATACCATAGGCAATGTGCGCGACGCGGGTATGAAAGTATGTTCGGGCGGTATTGTAGGTATGGGCGAGCAAGCAGCCGATCGCTATGGCTTATTAATGCAACTGGCCAACTTAGATCAACAACCAGAAAGCGTACCCATTAATATGCTGGTTAAAGTTAAAGGCACACCGCTTGAAAACGTAGATGACTTAGA
Source organism: Pseudoalteromonas sp. SG44-5 (assembly GCF_014164175.1). Taxonomy (NCBI): domain Bacteria; kingdom Pseudomonadati; phylum Pseudomonadota; class Gammaproteobacteria; order Alteromonadales; family Pseudoalteromonadaceae; genus Pseudoalteromonas; species Pseudoalteromonas sp. SG44-5. The sequence goes on from NZ_JACJES010000002.1 coordinate 401,369, forward strand.
TCATTTTGAGTTTATACGCACAATTGCAACCGCGCGCATTATGATGCCGCACAGCTATGTGCGTTTGTCGGCAGGGCGCAACGCCATGAACGAGCAAATGCAGTCAATGTGCTTTTTTGCAGGTGCTAACTCTATATTTTATGGCGACAAACTGCTTACCACCGAAAACCCAGACGCCGATGCCGATATGGCTTTAATTAAAAAATTAGGGATGAACCCAGAAACTCGTCACGACTATTCAGATGAAGCCGTAACCGCGTCGCTTTCATCGCAAGTGGCCGACAAAGCAACGTCTAAGTTATTTTACGAAGCATAACCATAATTATAACTAAGTAATAACTAAGCTATAACTAAGCCTAGGTAAACACAGCCAAATGTCATTTGAATTTATAAATACGCATCTGCAAGCTCGCTTGCACGATGCGCTACTGCGTAAACGCCACCAAGTACAGCATGCTACGGCGCGCAAAATTACTATTAATAACAAAACCTATCTTAATTTTGCCAGTAACGACTACTTAGGCTTTGGCGATAACGCAATTGCTTTAAATGAATTACCGGCATTAGGGAGTCACAGCTCAGCGTTAGTTACCGGTTATCAAGTTCAGCAACACGCACTAGAGCAGTATTTGTGCGCACAGTTAGGTTACGAAGCCGCTATGCTGTTTAGCTCGGGCTTTAGTGCTAATAGCAGTGTAATAAAAGCGCTGTTTCAAGATAAAACCGTAGCGCAGCACAGTGCTGTTTTTCAAGATAAGCTTAATCATGCCAGCCTAATAGACGGCGCACTGCATGCAAACGCCGCTTTAATCCGTTTTAATCATAACGACATGAACCATTTACGCGCCCGCTTAGAAAAATCAACAGCGCAGCATAAGCTAATTATAAGCGAAGGTATATTTTCGATGGATGGCGACAAAGCGCCACTTAGCGAGCTACTGGCGTTAGCCAAACAGCACAATGCTTGGCTAATGATAGACGACGCTCATGGTTTTGGCGTATTAGGTAAAACCGGATTAGGCAGCTGCGAGGCGCTTAATACCGAGCAACTACCTGAGTTACTGGTTATTACTTTTGGCAAAGCGGTAGCCAGTAGCGGCGCGTGTGTATTAGGCAGTAAACATTTTATTGATTACATGCTGCAATTTAATCGCGATTACACTTACTCCACGGCTATGTCGCCGCTTATTGCAGGGCTTACTCTTGCACGTATTAAAGCGATTAAAACCGCAGATGATAAACGCGCTAAATTAAAGGCAAATATTAGCTACTTTAAGCAACTTGCTAAACAACATAATATTGCCGTAATGGAGTCAAGTACCGCTATTCAGCCCATTGTTTTAGGCTGCGCCGAGCACACCTTAAACGTGGCTAGTAAACTTAAAGAATACGGTGTTTGGCTTACTGCTATTCGCCCGCCAACCGTTGCTCATAACACCGCACGTTTGCGAATTACTCTCAGCGCAGCGCATACAAAGCACGACATTAACCATTTAGTTAATAGCTTAGTAGGTGCATTAGTATGATTGCTCAAACACTTTTAAATGCTGCCTCTATAACTACACAGCCATTAAATACAGAGCCAAATAGGCAGCCGTTAAATATACAATCATTATCAGCAGGGCCTATATTATTACCAAGCTGTAGCCTTAAAAAGGGGGCGCAGAGTAAATTTTCAAAAGCAGCCAGCAGTTATAACCACCATGCTAATGTGCAAAAACAAGCCGCAGATGATTTATTTAAACTTATAAAAGCGAATGCAAATAGCAGTAATAAAGCCAAACTGTGTATCGACTTAGGCGCAGGGCCATTAGTTAATACACATACTTTGCAAACATTATTTGGCAGCGTTATTGCCATAGATCTTAGTTTAAACATGCTACAAAGCAGCGCACTAAATACGCCACGGCTATGCGCCGATATGGATAATCTACCGCTGCAAGCCAATAGTATTGATATTATTTACAGTAACTTTGCAGTGCAATGGTCGGCCGATTTTGCCCAATTATTAAAATCGCTTTATACTGCGCTCAAACCAGGCGGGCAAGCCTATATTAGCTGCGTTATTGAAGGCTCGCTTAACGAGATAAAAACCGCATTTAGCGCACTTGATAACAACAGCCATATAAATACCTTTAATAGCGAACAGTATATAAACCAATCAGTCCAAAAATCTGGGTTTACTATTAATACAATACAAAAAGCCCTGTATAGCGATGAGTTTACATCGTCATTAAATGCCATTCGCTCTATTAAGGCCATAGGTGCTACAGCGCAAAATCACAGTAATACGCGCAGAGGCTTGTTAACTAAGCACGCTTTGCAGCAGGTATGCAGCGCATATCCGCTTAAAAATAATAAAGCGCACGTGTCGTATCACGTTATGCTATTAGCACTTGGTAAATAAAAACCAGTTAAATAAAAATCGCTAAATAAAAACCGTTAAATAAAACAGCAAAGGTAAATAACGCCATGAAAGAATTTTTTATTACCGGCACCGACACCGACGCCGGAAAAACCCACGTTACCAGTTTATTACTAAAGCTACTTGCCCAACATAAAAAGCAAGCAATTGGTTTTAAACCGCTCGCATCTGGCTGCGAAATGGCGTTTGATCAGCTAGTAAATGCCGATGCACTAATATTAATGGAAAGCGCAACAGTAAGTGCCAAGTACGATGTAATTAATCCGTTTGCCTTTGCACCGGCTATTGCCCCGCACATAGCCGCCGAGCAAGCAGGGGTTACTATTACTGCAGATAAGCTAAGCAGCGCGTATAAAAACGTAAAACAGCAAGGTGCCGATTATATACTTACCGAAGGGGCTGGTGGCTGGGCGCTGCCTATAAGCAACACAGATTATTTATACAATTGGGTTAAAGCAGAGCAACTGCCGGTAATATTAGTAGTAGGTATGAAGTTAGGCTGCTTAAATCATGCGCTACTTACGGCTGCACATATTCAAAGTATGGGTATAAATTGCATTGGCTGGATTGCAAATCAGGTTGATCCAAACATGGACGAGTACCAAGCTAATCTTGATTCACTTAAATTACGTTTACCCTTTCCTATACTGGCAATAAGCCCATACAGTGAGCAAACCCCTAAATTACAAATATATAAAACACTGCTAGAAAATTTCGCACTAAACACATAAAAAACACTTGTTTTACGACATAGTTTGTCACAGAATAGCGCTGACGTTGTGACATACTGTGTCATAACGCAGTGATTGCTTTTAATCAATTTAGTGCCAAACGCACTAAACATATTAATAGTACCGCAATCGATATTATTTTTTGAGGATAAGTATGAAACGTGTTTTTTTATTTTTACTAACAAACCTCGCGGTTATGTTGGTATTAGGTGTAGTGCTTTCAATAGTGATGAGTGTATTTGGACTAAGCAACCGTAGCTTAGGCGGTATGCTAATGATTGCTACTGTGTTTGGTTTTGGTGGCTCGTTTATTTCGTTATTTATGTCGAAATGGATGGCTAAAAAATCAACCGGCGCACATGTTATTACCCAACCACGTAACGAAACCGAACATTGGCTAGTAACTACGGTTGCAGCACAAGCGCAAAAAGCCGGCATTAAAATGCCAGAAGTGGCCATTTACGACAGCCCAGAAATGAACGCATTTGCCACCGGCCCAAGTAAAAACAACTCACTAGTGGCAGTAAGCACAGGTTTATTACACAGCATGAGCCAAGATCAAGCCGAAGCCGTATTGGCCCACGAAGTATCGCATATTGCTAATGGCGACATGGTAACGCTTACACTTATACAAGGCGTGGTAAACACCTTTGTTATATTTGCCGCTAAAGTGCTAGCAGGCATAGTAGATAACTTTATAAACAGTAACAACGATGAACAAGAGGGCGGCAACAGCTGGACCTACTTCCTGTTCGATATGTTGTTTCAAGTAATTTTTGGCATTTTAGCCAGCGTTATAGTGGCTTATTACAGCCGCCAACGTGAGTTTGCTGCCGACAGCGGCGCTGCCAAACTTGTAGGCGCCGACAAAATGCGTTCAGCCCTTGAGCGATTAAAGCAAAATCATCCTTCGCAACTAGAAGGCTCAATGATGGCGTTTGGTATTGCCAGTGGTAAAGGTATGGCTGAGTTGTTTTCGTCGCACCCACCGCTTGACGCCCGCATAGACGCACTGCGTAAATAATGTTTTAGCGCAAAGTTATTGCATATATACCAAGCCAGCTTAACCGCTGGCTTTTTTGTGGCTAAATTACATGCTAAGTTGGTTGCTCATATGTTTAACCAAACCAGAGTTTATACATGAAACTATTAAGCACCACTTTTGTATTTGCGTTATTTTTTGTGTTTTTTCCGGCTAAAGCAACAAACGGCCTAATAACACTACAAAGCCAGCAAAGCGCCAAAGCCACTATGAATAAGTTTGAGCTACTGGCTAAAAATAAAGGACTGACAATTTTTGCACGTATTGATCACGCCGCAGGGGCTAAAAAAGTAGGGCAGCAGCTTGGCTATACCGAAGTTATTATATTTGGTAATCCACAAGGCGGTACTCCTTTAATGCAGTGCGCGCAAACAATGGGAATTGATTTACCGCTTAAAGCACTTGTTTGGCAAGACGCCAATTCAAAAGTATGGTTAAGCTACAACGATCTTAGCTATTTAACTAAGCGCCATGGTGCAGGGCAATGCGCTGTTGCTACAAAGCTTGCCAATGTACTTGCAGAGCTTGCTGCACAGGCACTGCAGCCCTGAGCTTAATTACCAATCCTAAAAAAGTAATTTAAACAACGAGGGAATATACATGAAGTTTTTAGTATTTTTAGGCACAGTACGCAATAGCACACCCCCTAAACCAGCAAGGCTTGGCGAGCGCGTAGCCCAAGCATGTATAGCGTGTTTGCAAAGCCAATTTAGTACACACGAAATAGAGCTAATCGACGCGCTAGATTACCCGCTCGAACCGGTATTTAAGCCACACTTTGCTTACCCCAAAAGTAAAGCTCCCGAGCAGCTAAATACCCTAGCTGATAAAATTGCCGCAGCCGATGGCTACATTATGGTCAGCCCAGAGTACAACCATTCTATGAGCCCAGCATTAGCCAACTTATTAAACCATTTTGGCAGCTCACTGTTTTCGTACAAACCCAGCGCCATTGTTGCTTAACCTAAACTCTGGTTAAGAGATTTACTAACGTATTGAATCATTGTTATATTTAAATTTATTTTCTCTAGCCAGAGACTTTTAGTGAAAACAAGGCGAATTTACGCGTCAATAGCTGGCCTATTGCAAGTGAATTCAACGCAGTTAGCGCAGAAAGTAGCTGCTTGAGATAGATTTATTATCCAGAGTTTAGGTTATCCATTCCGCTGGGCAATGGGGTGGTATGCGCGCCGCAATGGGTATGCGTAACTTTTTAAGTGAATTAGGCTGTTTACCCGTATCAGCAATGATCCATGTACCAAAAGCGCAAGAGGTAATGACTGAAAATGGCTCGTTCAATGATCAAAGTGAACAAGACTCTTGGTTTAATTACTTCTCACGTACATTTACCCAATTAGCCTGGTGGGCAGAGGCTGCTCAACAGCAAAAACTAACTCAAAACCCAACTGAAGTATTAAGCAGCTTTACTAAAGATCCCTCACAGCGAAACGCTCCTAAATAAACTAAGTTTAATTAATAACGCCTTCAAACAATAAAGCCAGCTTAGCTGCTGGCTTTATAATTTAAAACATACATACGCCCTAGTTATTACTGAGACATAATAATTTCGGTAATGCCCTCGGCCGAGAGTATTTCTATCCAATAACCATCGGGGTCTTTAATAAACGCCAAACCTTTCATCGAGCCATCGTCTGGTTTTTTTACAAACTCTACATCGTATTTTGCAAAACGTTCGCACGCGGCGTATACATCGGGTACGCTAATACCAATATGGCCAAAGCCTTTTGGCTCTTCGTTACCACTTACATAGCCTGCAAAGCTATCGTCGTTTTCTGTGCCCCAATTATGGGTAAGCTCAATTAGTGCAGGGCGGCGAAACACCCATTCAGCTTTGGTTTTATCATCGCCCTCAGGCAGTTGTTGCTCGTAACCTAAAAAGTACAGGGTAAACTTCATACCAGGAAAGTCATATTTGCCCAACAACTTCATACCTAATACGTTTTCATAAAATGCTAATGACGGTTTTGGGTCTTTAATTCGCAGCATAGTTTGCTGCATTACATAACCTTCGGTCGCTTTAGTAACTTGCTCTGGAGATTCGTTATAGCTAGACATAAGATGATCCTTACTAAAAATTTAAAGCACAACAGACTTATTAAGTATTTCTAGTGCCATCATAATCAACAGCACCGCAAATTAAAACCACCCTATGTAATTCATTCGTTATTCAATAATTAGTTAATTAAAATACCGCCAAGCAATGGCTATAAAGTAGTTTAATTTTAAAATTACTTAAAATAAGTTTACCGACCACTTTTAGAAACGTATAGTTTGCATAAGTAACACATAAAAAATAACTAATAAAAAGTATAAAAATCAGGAACACCAATGAACAAAGGATTGTTAACGTCGTGGAACGACAACCGAGGCTATGGTTTTATTAAATCTAGCAGCGTTGCACACGACACCTTTATACACATATCTTCGCTTAAACACATAAGCCGCAAACCCAAAGTAGGCGACACTATCTATTTTGAGGTAGCTACTGATCCCAATGGTAAAAGCAAAGCCGTAAACTGCCGCATTGAAGGCGTAATTGAAAGCAAAGTAGAAAGCAAATTAGAAAAAACAGCTGCTTTTAATAAACCCTTTAAAATGAGTAAAGCAAAAAAGAAGTCGAGCACTTTAGCTAACCTTGTTGCGCTGGCAATTATATTAAGCATAGGTTTTAGCGCATACAATAGGTACTTCGCAAACACTCATGCAGGCAATAAAAACAACACCCCCGTTATTACCAATGCCGACTTAACCACCTTTGATGAAAAAGACCCAAAGGCAGTTATTCCTAAAAACACTCAAAATTTTAGCTGTGATGGCAGGCAACACTGCAGCCAAATGACCTCACGAGCCGAAGCTGTATTTTTTATTAATAACTGCCCGAATACAAAAATGGATGGCGATAACGACGGAATACCTTGTGAAAATACCTTGTGAAAATGATTCAAGGTTTTAAAGAGGTGATATTTGCAGATGCGTTTTTATAAAAAATAAATTTAATTTGATACTGTATATAAATACAGTACTGTAGGTTTTGTCCCATAACATTATTAAAAGTCGTTTTGGGATTAAATTATAAAGGTTACAAAATAGCAATTGTAACTACTTGTTTGTAAATGGGTTGTTTAATGTAATTATCGAACAACGTAATATGCGCCGTTTTGGGGTGTTATAACCCCCCAAAGTGGTGTTCAATAAGCTGTTATGTTTTCAAGGAGTAATTAGATATGCCGGATATTGGCGCAATTTCAGCAGGAATAAGTTCAATAAAAGTTGCAATAGATATTGCGAAAGAACTTAAAGGAGCAACGTCAGCGATAAAAGATGCTGAGGTTAAGCTTAAAATAGCTGAGCTTCTTTTGGCTATGGCAGATGTAAAAATTCAGCTTGTAGAAGCTCAAGATGAAAACCTTGAGTTGAAGCAAACTATCAAAGAGCTTGAGTCGGCACTTTCCAAGCAAGATGAAGTAGTATTTCGAGATGGTTACTATTATTTATCTGAGCCTCAAGATGGAAAGCCAGACGGTCCGTTTTGCTCAAATTGTTACACAACTAAAAATTTGGTATCTCTTCTTACCGAGGTTACAGGCACCTTCCGTAGGTTTGGGAAATATGAGTGTCCTAGCTGTGAGCAACGGTTTGGTAAATAAACATAACAAAAACAGGCAATCGGACTCGCTAACGCTCGCTCGTTGCTGTTGGCGTTACATGCCAAGGAGATATCGTGGCTTTTACTAAAAAATTAGAATTTGGAAATTACACACTAAAATTTGGTGAAGATAAGGTTCTACTAGATCTTTTTGATGAAGTTGTGATGCCTTCATTTCATGAAATGAAATACATTAGAAACCTGAAGGATAAAGGCCAGTATTTCTTCTTAGATACAAAGCTAATTAAGCTTGATGATAATCCAGAAGCCCCTGTGCTTGGCATTTCTGGAAAGATTGTTAAAAATACTAGGCTCAAGCGTGATCAGATATTTCGTGAGGATGGAGGGTTAATTGAGGATAAAAGCGAGCTTGAAACAGCCCCAAGCTCGACTTTCTTGCTAGTTCTTAATACGCATAGGTTGATTCTTTGTAAAGAAGTTCCAGGTGCTCCAACTATTTCAAACTTTCAAAGTACTAGCCAATACTGCTTAAAACAGCAACACAAGAAATTCATAGAAGATGAGTTTGAAAAAGCAAAAAAAAGAAAAGAAGAAAACCCAGAAGTTGAACGAGTTACGAAAAAATCTTTAGTAAACAGATACCCTTACCCAATCCTTCGTATCACGCCATTGTCAGACAAAGAGTCTTTAAAAGATTTTGTTACTCGCTTAAAGCATATAGATAAGGTTTCTATTAAGTTACTTCCAACTAATAGAGAAGAAATTGATAATGATGATTTTTGGTCTGACTTTGGCCGACGCCGAGAAGAAATGAATAGTAAGGCTGCAAAAGTTGAATTCTCAAACCCCAAAGAGGGTTTGGAAGGAGATAAGGTTTATGAACAAGCTAGCGCAGCATCTGGATTAGGTAACTCTGAAGTAAAACTTAAAGGCTATGACGAGCAGGGCGATACAATCAACGGCAGTAATGATGACTTTAGTTTAACAGTAGAGCTTGAGGATTTACCGCGCGATGCTGAGCGAGCTGCGACAGTCAAGTATGGACAATTCAAGCATCTAGTTGCCGAAAATGTTATTAAACTACCTGTTTTAGCCGACGAAGTTATTGCTAAAGTGGTTAGCATATTCCGTGGGTTATAGAATGAGCTATTCATTTGAAGATAAAGATTTAACTAGCGAGAAGTCACTGTGGGATGTATATAAACTTTCGCGCAGAATACTCCCAAGTAAATTTCAGGTTATCTTTTTACTTTTGATAATGCTGGCTCTTGGACTCAATGCATTTGTGTTAGTTGATGATGAGGCTGTTATTTTAGGTGATGTTAGGAAGTGGTCGGAATTCGGTTTTAACTTTAGTATAACAACGTTAGGTTTTTTAATTGCGGGGTTTACTATATTTGCGACATTATCCAAGCCAAAAATGATGCTGGCTATGATGGAGCACATCAACAAAGAGACTGGCCTTCCAACTTTGAAATATAACTTCTTTACTTTTATGAAGGTCTTCATTGCTTACATTGCAATATCTATATTCTACTTACTGGTAATGATTCTTGGTCAAGCAGATGGTTTCATAGCAAATGTGGTGACCTTGTTCCCAAATGAAAATTGCATAAAGAGCATTCTTATAAAAACTGCTTATGCATTAATCGGGAGTAGCTTCGTGTATTTATTGCTTCTTCTCAAGTCATTTGTGTTCAATATTTACGCAATAGTTATGAACTTTTTAAGGTGGGAATATCATGAAGGTTAAGCATGTAACAAGTCAATTAACTACGCGCCTTCGGTGCCGGACGCAGCAAAGCTGCGCCGGTTATTGAAGCGTTAAACCTCATGGAGTAGTAATCGATAATGGATGAAATTTTAAGCTTCACGTTAAAAGAAATCGGGGGAGCAGCGGCGATACTAGCTGCATTTTCAGCTTTTTTAGGTGCCATATGGAAAAATCGCATTCATATGAGGGAAAAATACCAATTTGATGCGGCACTGAAGCAGATTGAATCTTCACATGCACGTCAAACTCAAACACTTGAGCATGAACTACAGATTGAAAGACACGCAGCACAACTAGGTCATGCAAAGCTAATCGAAAAACGTGCCTCAATTATTGATGATGTTTACAAGCTATTAGTTGAGCTACACGAGGCAATTTACGACACTATTCGACCGGATTACTTCGGTAGGGACAAGCCTTCAAAACAAGAAGCATATGAGTTGGCACTACCAAAATTTGATTCTTTTGTTGAAAGCTTTGAGAAGAATAAAATATATTTTTCTACTGACATAGCAAAAAGAGTATCTGAGTTTTATGTGGCCGCAGCGCAGACGCTGGACCAATCTCGCGTTGCCATCAGCTCCGGTGAATCATTGGGTAGGAGTGATACTCCGAATCTTCAAAAATTATTTGAAAAAGTAAATTATGAAATGGGGCAAGCTCGCAAGGCTGTAGAGGAAGACTTTAGAGGTATTCTTCGTGTTGGCGAGGTTTAACAAGCAACTGCAGCGGATCAATTTTCGCTGCGCTTCAATTGCCCGCTGAGTTGGGCGTTAGCTTTATCGAGTATCACACAAGGATTGGGAGTCCATTAATGCTTAAGGAAATAACTAATTCATTTAAAGCCGCACTTTATCAAAGAGTAAGTAGTCCTCTTTACGGAACATATATATTTTCATGGATATTGTATAACTGGCTTGTCGTCTTACCATTAATATTTGGTGTAAAAAAATTTGATGAACGCTTAATTGACTTTAAGTCAGGTATAGTTTCCCCTGAAAATGGTTTCATCTACTCAACAGTAATAATGCCGATGATAATCACGGCAGTTATATTATTACTACAACCTATACTTCAACGATTTCATTTCATATATACAGAATGGAATAAAAGTGAAGGTTTAAAGAAAAGAGATAAATTCAGCAGTGAAACAATGCTCACTCTTGAGCAGAGTAATGAACTTCGGTCTTCTGTTCAAAAGGTTCAACAATTTCATCAAGAGGTCTTAAAAAACAAAGATAATGAAATAGATGAATATAAAAAACTAGCAAGCTTAAAAGATGAAGGATTATCCAAACAAAACACTCTTAACTTAGAGTTAATTGAAAAGGCTTCTCAAGCCGAAAGCGCTAAATCCGATTTAACCTCTGAAATTGCCAATAGAAAAAGTGAATTAGCTGAACTTGAATCAAAGTATAAACGTCTTTCATCAATATTTTCAAAGCAAAGGAAAAAGCAAATAACATTACAAGCAAATTATAACGCCAACACATGGTTTGCCAGTAAACAATTAATTTCAGAGTTTCCTAAAATCATCAACTTTGGTGAAGTTTATAAACTCAGTGATAATGTGCTTTATGTAGAGAAAATGTTGTCTCTTTCAAGTTCATCTGAGTGGATAGATGCATGTCACCGGCTAATAATTGAAGGGTTCGCAAATAGCTGGAATTTTAATATGGCTGACTCATACTTTGACTCTTTGATTAGACCTTATTTAAACGCATTTAATCATGATAACTTAGGTTTGTTGATCTCTAGAATGAATACAAATGGACAAATAAACGGAAGGAATAGAGCTAGCGCAGACTTGTTAGAAGTTCAATCGGCAATAAAATTAAAAGTAGCATAAAGCTAACAACACGCCCTGAGGTGGACAGCAAGCACTAAAGCTCACTTACCACCGCAAATTTTAACAGCGGTGATCCCTTACTTTTCAATGCGATTAAGTAAGTTGATTCATCGTAGGGCGTATGTGTTTTCCAGCACCTAAATAGTATTCTTATCCACTTAAATGCTAATGATCTGATGATGGTATAGAAATAAAGGGACAGGCATAAAAAAACAGAGCAGTAAATTTCATGCTGGTATTTTATAAACTATTTCCCTAGGTGAAATGAGTTTTATTGAAGCAAACACAAAGAATAAAATTATGATGACACCCACGCTAATCACTTTGAAAAAACTAGGGTGGGTGTCAATGCTATTCACTTGATTTCGCTATGCGTATCATTATGCGTATAGAGGGCTTAAAATCTAATTTTTAAAGATTGAAATCTAAAGTGAGACCAATCACTTAACGCTGTGATAGTTTGTTTTGTAGGGGGAGCGACATAGATTAAACCTGCAATGGCAATAATTGACGACAATGTAATTAATTTATTATCGAAGTCAGCTATTTTTAGAGCGGTCCCGAAAGAGCGTTTAATTGTGACATTACTTAAATCTACACTGTAAATTTCATCCAGCAATAAATGAATTAATCCTCCGAGTAAAATAAACCCACCCGTTAACCAGGCAAAGGTGGCTGCTTGTGGGGTTGATTGATCATTCAGTTCCCATGTTACTTGTGTTGTTAATAGCGCGCATAGCAGTATAAATAGTAAAGAGTGGCAACTGCCTCTATGTACTGTGATCCATTCAAAAAGTGGTCTAATAATATATTTCATAAATCCGTAAACCAATAACGGCACGACAATTAACTCGATAAAACTAATTTTAATAATTAGCTCAGTGGTTATGTAATGCAGTACCAGTAATACAGCGCTCAGTGCAAATAAGTTAAAAATAGTGTCGAGAGATGTGGAGTTATCTGAATCTATATCTGGTAATAAACCGCCGATTGAACCTAAAAACCATAACCAGAGCGCGCCCTTTAAATCAATATGTTCTGCAGATAATAAGGTGGCTGAGGCTAAGCCTGTGATGATTAGCGCAGTATTAAGATGAGTATTGAAGTTTGCCATTGTGTCTCTTGATGGGGAAATAGGAGGGCATTCTAACAATTATGTTCTTTAAGACAAATAAAGGGACAGGCATAAAATAATTAACAGTGCCGTAAATTAATCCACTTGTATTTTCTAAGCCATTTTCCTAGATGGATTAGGAATATGGATGATTTTATACCAGGCTATTTGCTAATAAACTCAATTTAACTAGGACGTTAGGGAAGTAAAATGAGTTTAATTGAAGCAAGCACAAAGGAATTTGGCAATATTACGGTGTTTTTACATAGCCTAGGCTCATTTTGCTATCGTATTGAGTGGTATAGCAAAATGACAGGTGCCTCAATTAGTTTAGCGCGTATTAAAAAGGGTAAATATATAGTCATTCGAAAATGGGCAGCTATACGGGGTTTAACTGATGTGTCTACAGAGTTTGATAGAGCTAATCAAGCATTTATCCATTTATTAAATAATGTTGACGTGGTTAAAGGTAAAGACGATTTGATAGTTGCAGCTAAGCAGCACTGCGTAAACTTATTTGCAAAGTCGGAAGGGTTAAAACCAATTAGCAAACCTAGTTTGCCAAAGCCACGATTACAAGGCGCTATAGGCAAGCAAGTGGTGGTAAAGTCAAGGCTTGGCAACAGCCAAATAGCACAAGGTATGCTACTGCAGCTAATAGGTAACCAAGCTGAAATACAAGTTAATCCCGAACATATAGAAGCAGGCCAATTAAGGCAAAAGTTTTATACTAAACAAGTTTTTATTTGCTAAGCAATTTACAAATTAAGCAATGTGCTAACTAATCAAAGTAAAAAGGAAGCTTTACCTTAATGGTAAAGCCATTTTTTACACACACTTCAAAAGTTCCGCCCAATGCCATTGCGCGCTCTTCAATAAAAGCTAAACCATAATTACCCGAGTTGTTAGCAGGTGTTGCTAAACTGCCATTATCACTAATGGTTAGTGTAATAAAATTATTATCGGTTACGAGTTCTATATGCATTTTGCTGGCATTACTATGCTTAACACAGTTAGTTACAGCTTCTTGGCATATTCGATAAATAGCTATTTCATGATCTTTTGACAGGGCTTTATGAATTTTAAAGTCGGCCTGAAAATTAATTTTTGCCTTATGCAGTAAACTTTTTAGTCGCCCGGCTGTTATTGCCTTATTTAAGCCAAGTTCGTCTAATTCGCGTGGGCGAAGGTAATGCATTAATTGGTATACCGAATCGTACATGGTATTGGCATTCGTTTTTAAGCTTTTAACAAACGACTGAGTATCTTTATTACTCATGTGAGACAAAATAGATAAGTCAGTTTTTAAAGCAGTGAGATTTTGACCCAACTCGTCGTGTAACTCTTGAGAAAGATGTTTTCGCTCATTTTCTTGTACGCTAACCATTTTAGCCGCAAGGTGTGTGTTTTTAGTTAACTGCTTTCTGAGTTCTAGGTTCGTTTTATATAACTCATTATTTTTACGTTTTAGTTCAGTAATTGCAGCGCCTAAAACCATACTGGTAATTGCATTTGCTAAAATGAATAACTGGCTTATATAAGTGTTTTCAGGGGCATGAGTAAAGCTTGCCTCGAGTATAATTAAGCTATTAATTAACGTGGCACTGGTTACAGCGCCCAAAGAGCCAAACCTATACGAAAACCAAATAATGGGTAATAACGAGGCGAGCCTTAGTAGCGGGTAGGTGTCGGGGCGTAGTGCATATACAAAAATTACAATTAATAAAAGGCACAATAAAGCAGCCCCTAAATGCATCATTTTTAGTAATAGCGATTTATTTAATTTATGCCTCACGCTAAAAATTAGCATCATTAGCGGAGTGACTAATAGTGTGCCGGTAATATCCCCAAGGCACATATTTAACTGGTACTGTAATAATTCTGTAGCAACCAGTATATTGGTAAATTCAAACGCACTAGCAAATACAAACCATTTAATAGATGTACTAGCAACAGCCAGTAATATTAACGAAAGTATACCTTGGCTATCGTTAATACTGGGCGGCCAACGGCTGTTTTTTAAAATATAAATAAGCGCAACAAAGCAAAGCTCCTGCCAAAAACCATGAAATAAATTAAAATCCCATTGTGCAAGAGCTAAAACTTCATTATTAAAAGCACCCACAAAGGCAGCGAGAAGACGAGATGTTACCCATAAAGTTAGCCAATACTTTGTAGGTAAAAGTAAAAAGAAGGCAATTTTAATGCCCGCAGGAATAAAAATTGCGCTGCTTTCGGGGACTGTTTCTAGATTTTTGCTGAGCCAAAAAGTTGCAGCAAATATAACAAAATAAACAAGCCCAACAAGTAACTGCTTGGTTACTTGTTTAAAAGCTGTAGTAATAAAAAAACTAAACGAGGGGGATAGGCTAAGTAAGCTCATCTAGTTGTATTACTCCTACATCTATTGCAATTTTTAACAGCTCGAATGAAGTTGTAACGTTAAGCTTAGTGTATATATTTGCCTTATGGACATGAGCAGTTTTAGGCATTATTCCTAATGCTTGTGCTACTTGCTTGGCATTAAGCCCCTTAGAAAATAATGGTAAGGCCTCTATTTCTCGATTTGTTAGTAGCGTAAGTGCGCTACTTTCTGTGGTTAGGGCAAAGTTTACGTCTTCGCTTATATAGCGCTTACCCAAAGCTACAGACTTAACCGCATCTATTAATTCTTCAGAAGCCGAGCGTTTTGACACATAACCTAACGCGCCAAGTCGCAAAGCGTTACTCACATAGGGTTCGTGGTCATGCATGGAGGCAACAATGGTTTTAATGTTAGGAAAATGCTCAAAAAGGTAAGATAAAAAAGTAAGCCCGGTTTCTTTACCGTTAAGCGATATATCCACTATAAATATATCGGGTTGTTCTAGTTCAACCGCAAGCTTTGCTTCATTTACGCTGCAAGCTTCTATTATTACTTTCCAATCTGGCTGTAATTCGAGTAGCTTTTTAAAGCTATCTCTTACTAGTTGATGATCTTCTATGATACCAATGTGCATTTATATCTCCCTTTAAAATTATTATACATGGTAATAGGTAAGTATTGGCTAGGAAAAAATCTTAGAAAGGGTAATTAGGTAGAAAAATAAAGGGACAGAAAAATAAAGGGACAGGCATAAAATAATTTACAGTGCCTAAATTTTTGAATACTTCACGATCTTACTAAAAATAAGCTGTGGAATTTAATGTCAGCTAGCTTAATCTCTAGAAGATTTATAGTTTGGGCTGGTGGTTATTTGAAAGTCTATGTTTGCTCTTAGATGGATAAGTCTATTTATAAGCTCCTTGTTCGTAAAGTTATTTCAGGACGGGTCAGTGAGCAACAAAAAAGCCTAGCATGTTAACGCTAGGCTTTTTGTTATTTATTTATAAGAATTATACTTTAAATCTATGCACTGGTTTTATTACGAATCAATTTGTAGTTTAAGAATTCAGTAATACCAAGGGTACCAAGTTCACGACCGAAGCCTGAGCGCTTAACACCGCCAAAAGGGGTGTTGGCTTCAGTACCAGAAGGTGCGTTTATGGTCACCATGCCGACTTCTAACTGATCAGCAATCTCAGCTGCCAATTCTGAGTCTTTAGTCTGGATTGACGCACCAAGACCAAATGGAACATCGTTGGCAATTTTGATCGCATCAGCGATATCACGAGCTTTATAAATAACAGCAACAGGACCAAATAGTTCTTCGCTATAAACAGCCATTGAGTTATCGACATTGGTAAGTACTGCTGGAGCAAACCAAGCGCCTGGCTTGTCTTTGACAATGCCGCCTTCAATTAGAACGGTGGCACCAGCTTTTATTGCTTCATCTAACTGCTTTTGTAAATTGACTGCAGCGCTTTTTGAGGACATCGGTCCGATAAAGGTTGTTTGATCTAATGGATCAGACAACGTCATCTCACGAACCGCATCGGCAAAGCCTTGTACAAACTTATCATAAACGGCTTCAACGACAATTAGGCGCTTAGCGGCGTTACAAGCTTGTCCAGTATTGCCAAAGCGGCCGGTGATGGCATCTGCTACTGCTTGCTCAATATCAGCATCTGCTGCAACGATAAAGGCATCTGAACCGCCAAGCTCTAAAACGACCTTTTTAAGGGCGCCGCCTGCTATTTTAGCAACTGCTTGTCCTGCACGCTCAGAACCTGTTAATGAGATGCCTTGTATTCTGCTGTCTTCGATGATAGTTGCGGCTTGATCATTGGTAGCAAATACATTGTTATATACGCCATCTGGTAAACCGGCATCTTTAAGAATTTCGACAATTACTTCTGCCGTTTTAGGGCACTGCGGGGCATGCTTTAAAATAATTGTATTGCCTGCCATAAAGTTAGGTGCTGCAAAGCGTGCTACTTGATAATGCGGATAGTTCCACGGCATAATTCCTAACAATGCGCCTACTGGCAGTTTCTCTACAAAAGCTGAGCCTTCGGCTACATTGATTTGGTTATGTGCTAATAGCTGTTCTGCGTTGTCTGCATAATAGCGATATATTTCAGCGACTAGAGCGAGCTCTCCTTTACCTTGGGCTACAGGCTTGCCCATTTCTACAGCGATCATGTTTGCCAGCTCATCTTGACGCTCAATATAGATATCTGCAATTTTGTGCAGAAGTGCGCTGCGCTCGCTAAGAGAGATGTTACGCCATTCTTTATAGGCATCATCAGCTTTTGTGATGGCTTGCTGAATATCTTGTTCATTTGCAGTAGGGTAGCTGGCTTCAACTTTGCCAGTTGCTGGATTGGTTACTTTATATTCGCTCATAAATATTCCTTGGATTAAAAGTTCATTTATAGTGACTCACTGAGTACAACTATTATTTATACAACTGCAACATGTAAGCGTACATCAATACTAAATGTTGCATTAGAGTAAGGACAGGTTAGATGAGATTTTGTGATTGCACATTGTTAATACGTGATACTTCAACAGACAGATCTATATATATTAAGTTATAGCTATTATCGGCTTTCATACCAAGACCGACTTGAGCAGATGTATTGAAGCTGTAATTGGTAATTTTAACTGTTGTGCTGCCATGTTCAGGGCGCGCTATCGAAACACGCTGCATAACCCATCACAAACAGCTGTTCTGGATTAAAACCCTTTTTATCTGGTTCTTGAAAGAACACCAAATCAAAAACTTAGTGAACCATTGTCAAGACTTGTATGCCCAAACTGATCACCGGCTGCTATTGCCTAAGCTGTGTAATACTTTCATTTTGTGATGCGATCATTATAAGGGACAGCTTAATAATTCGTTATAATAGTCCTACAAATGTGTTGCCTAATCCTATAAAAATTTGTACTGTCAATCAGGTTCTAAAAATAAGTAAAATATGATGCAGAAAACAAACATTGAGCAACTACTTAGATTAATCCCTAAGAACCAAACCATCGAATCAGATATTCCAGACTTAGTATTTCATTGTGCCGACAGGCCAGAAAAAATAATCGGTTACGTCCTAGAGCCTAGTATATGTATTGTTTTACAAGGCGAGCGCGAGGTTTACTTAGGAACAGATTGTGTAAAGTTTGACAATACTAACCTGATGTTTTGTCCAGTAGACGCTCCATTGAACATACATATTAAACAGGCTTCGTTAGACAATCCTGTTGTTGTATTATCTATGAAATTAAATTTGCTAATGATTCGCGACGTTCTGGCTAAAATACCACCTAAAAAACATATAGACGAGGGTTATTTTGGAATCAAATGGCAATTAGATGACTCTATCATGCCATCGTTTGATCGTTTGATCGATTGATAGAGTTACTTAATTATCCAAATGATATTGAATTTCTATCTCCTTTAATACAGCAAGAAATTTATTATCGATTACTATCAGGAAAACAAGGCGATAAGCTGCGCCAACTGGTAACGAATGGCAGCCATATTCATCGTATTGCTCAAGCAGTCGATTGGCTGAAAGCACATCTAGATGAACCTTTGGTTATTGCAGACTTGGCAAGCCGCTGCGGTATGAGTGTTTCAGGGTTTCACCAACACTTTAAGAAAATTACTCAGTTGAGTCCGCTACAGTATCAAAAAAACTTACGATTAATGGAGGCGCGACGGCTGATTAAAATCAATGACGCGCAAATATCATACATTGCCCTGCAAGTAGGATATGAAAGCCCTAGCCAGTTTAGCCGAGAATATAAACGACTGTTTGGCATCAGTCCAAATAATGACTTGGATTAAAGCATCGCAACAGCAGTCTTCCAGATGGTCAAAAAGCAGATATAAAGGGACAGGCATAAAATAATTAATAGGTTAAATATTGCCCCTTACCAATCAAAACTTTATTTTTACTAAATTAAAGCGGCTCACTTCAAGCCGCTATTTCTTTTAAAATCTTTTATAACTAAAGCGCTTCAAAAATAGCAGCTATACCTTGTCCGCCACCAATACACATAGTGACCAAGCCGTATTTACCGTTAATGCGTTTCAGTTCGTACAGGCATTTGGTCGATAAAATAGCACCGGTTGCGCCAACAGGGTGGCCAAGTGCTATAGCTCCGCCATTGGGGTTTACTTTATGCTCAGGAAAGTTTAACTCATTGCCTACGCATAATGCCTGTGCGGCAAAGGCTTCGTTTGATTCTATTACGTCCATGTCATCAATAGTTAATCCAGTTTTTTCAAACACCTGTTGCACAGCAGGAATAGGCCCTGTGCCCATTAATGAAGGCTCAACACCTGCTCTGGCATAACCG
The DNA here is from genome assembly GCF_014164175.1 of Pseudoalteromonas sp. SG44-5. Taxonomy (NCBI): domain Bacteria; kingdom Pseudomonadati; phylum Pseudomonadota; class Gammaproteobacteria; order Alteromonadales; family Pseudoalteromonadaceae; genus Pseudoalteromonas; species Pseudoalteromonas sp. SG44-5. The sequence goes on from NZ_JACJES010000002.1 coordinate 420,656, forward strand.
ACTAGGCGACCGAGTGGTTTTAAGCCTTGCTCATTGGCCTTTTGCTCCGACATAAGCACTAACATGGCTGCGCCATCATTAATACCTGATGAGGTAGCTGCGGTGACTGTACCATTTTGTTTAAAGTAGGGTTTTAAGGTGGCGAGTTTTTCGACCGTTGTGTCAGCACGAACATGCTCGTCAGTATCAAAAATTTGATTACCGTTACGAGATTTAATTTCGATGGGCATTATTTGCTGTTTAAAATAGCCTGCGGTAATGGCTTTAGCCGCTTTATGATGGCTTTGTGCTGCGTAAGCGTCTTGTTGCTTGCGGCTAATGCTATATTTTTCTGCAATGTTTTCAGCGGTAACGCCCATAGGTGTGTTGTCCCATGGGTCTTGTAATGTGGTAGTTAGCTCATCAACTACTGTACTATCACCCATTTTTTGGCCCCAACGATTACTTGCTAGAGTATAGCCTGAGCTACTCATGCTTTCTGCTCCGCCTGCTAAAGCTGCGTTTACATCACCTAATTGAATTTGTTGTGCTGCTTGTATAATGGCTTCTAAACCCGAACCACACAAGCGGTTGAGTGTTACCGCGTGACTGCTAATTGGTAACCCTGCATCTAGCCCAATAACTCGCGACAAATACGCGTCTTTAGGACCGTTATGTATCACTTTACCTACCACACATGAACCAACTTGCTTTGGTGAAATATTTGCTCTGGCTAATGCTTCTTTGGCGCACATAGTGCCTAACTGAGCGGGAGTGAAGTTTTTAAGGCTGCCACCAAAGCCACCGATAGCAGTGCGTACTGCGCTTAATATTACTACGCTATTGTTATTAAATTGTGTCATTGTGTTCTCTTATTATTTTTTTGCTTGTATCCACTTTGTTCTAAATGATATTAAAAGAGCAAAAGGATAAAGGTTGACTTTAATTCATCAAAACATAATTTTAAAATAAACTAAAGCTGCAGGCGTTGAGTTGATATATAACTTTGTTAATCATTTTATGTTTTTGCTTTAAAGAGATTTAAAAAGAGGATTTAAAAGATTTAAAAGGACAGGCACAAAGTATTTGCAAAACTCACATTAGCTACTACTGTTATTATATCCAGTGGTTATTGGTTTTGTATTTTATGACACGCGCAAGAAAAAATCTCATTGATTTGGCATCAACATCTTATTATCACTTAATAGCTAGATGCGTTAGGCGAGCTTTTTTGTGTGGTGATGATAAATACACAGGTAAAAACTTTGATCACCGCAGAGAGTGGCTAGTAGAGCGTATAAAGTTGTTAAGTAGTGTGTTTGCCATAGAGATTGCAGCTTACGCAATTATGAGTAATCACTATCACTTAGTTGTAAATGTTAATAGAAAGCAGGCACTAGATTGGGCAAATAGTGAAGTAATTGAACGCTGGTATAGGCTTTATAATGGCCACGCTTTGGTGGATAGTTACTTAAAAGGCGAGCAGTTAGATAATGCGAGTTTAGTTTGCGTTAATGAAATTATAGCTAAATGGCGAGAAAGACTTTACGACATAAGCTGGTATATGAAAAACCTAAATGAATACATTGCCCGTGAAGCAAATAAGGAAGATAGCTGCACAGGTAAGTACTGGGAAGGGCGCTATAAATCACAAGCATTATTAGATGAAACCGCATTGCTTAGTTGCATGGCCTATGTCGATTTAAATCCTATTAGAGCAAACATGGCCGGTACGTTAGAAGACAGTGATTTTACTTCTATTCAAGAACGTATAGCGCAATTGACAGCCTTTACTAAAAATACGGTTCAAACAAATAACCGCTCAAAACAAAAAGATAGTGTTCAAGATCAAAGTCAACCAAGTCAGCTAAAGCCATTTTGCGCTAACAACATAAAACACACTATACCTTTTGCGTTACTAGATTACCTAGAGTTAGTAGATTGGAGTGGTCGTCAAATTTCTCCAAACAAAAAAGGATATATAAATAAAGCAATTCCTAAAGTGCTAGTTACTCTGAATATAGAAGAAGCACAATGGCTTGAATCGATTCAACGATTTAGGCATAAATATTCAAACTTTGCAGGGAGTAAACAACGATTAAAGCAGCAAGCCGCGAATAACGATGTTAAATGGTACAAAGGTGCAGGGTGAGCGCCACACCTTCAGCGATAACTTAAACAACAACTTTAACAAACCACCTTTGAAACTAACTTTACCTGCCTGATATCCCTACTAAACATATATCTACTAATAACTTAAATTATATAAACTAATAGAGCGTAGAAGTGAGAGGGAATTAGTAAATAACGATGACGAACTTTGAGGTTAAATAAACCAGGTAATATGTGCCTGTCCCATTTTAATCCCATCCCTATATGTGCCTGTCCCATTTTAATCCCAATAATCCCTTTTTAATATGCCTGTCCCATTTTTAATAAATAACTTCATGCCAATATTGCAATAAACACCGTTTATGGTATAAGACTGCCAGCTTTAGTTTACTCAATATAGTATGGATAATAGCAAGGGTGAACAAGCCAATTTAATCTATTGAATTTTTTGGACTTTTATCGAAAAACGGCGCCCAGTATTATCTTTAATATAAAGCCGCTTTGCAGCAACAGCACTTAACCAAACACACCGAATTTATTTTAGCCTACGACTACAGCTTAAATCATACGTACCGCACGAATGCTTATATGAGCACGTACCTGGGTATTTAGTATTAATTACACGCCGCTGGTGATGATCACGCTAGGCATGTCATTTTGTAAGTTAATTAATTCTAATCACACGGCTATGGCCGTAAATTTGTATAACCAGTTTATAAGCTACAGCACTTTATAAACGTCAATGCTTTAAACGTAATCCAACAAAAGCGGCATTACCTCACATGCCAAGCTTTGCAAACAGCCTATAAGTACTAAGCACTAGTTACTGCTTTAGGCTGCAATTCAATTTTAGTTATGTAATTAACAAGGTTAACAATGAACACCAATTTTAAAGAGCGTAAGCTTACTTATTTATCTGCTTGTTTAGTTTTCTTATTTACCAGCCAAACAAGCTCAGCCTTTGAGCAACCACCGCTATTTAATCAGGCTAATACAGCTATAGAGAGGGTTGCAGTGATAGGCTCGCGCCATGTATACAGCAGTAACTTTACGCCTTTAGAAACACCACAAGCTGAGCAAACAATCGATTTAGCAACGCTTGAAAATGCTGGCGCATGGGATTTAAACCAAGCATTGGATCTATCTGCTTCGGTTGCTAGGCAAAATAACTTTGGTGGCCTGTTAAATAATTTTGCTTTACGTGGTTTTACAGGAGATGAAAACCTCTCGAGTAACTACTTAGTTAATGGCTTTAATATAGGCTGGGGCTTGGGTGGTACGCGAGATCTGTCAAGTATTGCCTCGGTTGAGGTGCTAAAAGGGCCGCGTGCTGCGTTATTTGGCCGGGGAGAACCTGGCGGAGTGGTTAACTTAATAACTAAACGGCCAACATTTGATACCGCAGGCGAACTAAAACTTGCTGTTGCAAGTGAGGATACCTATAGGGCTGATATAGATTACACCACTGGGGTTTCTGATGATGTTGCAATTAGACTGATCGGTTTTTATGAAGATTCAAATAGCTTTAGAGACACCATTAAAAAAACCAAACAAGGCGTTAGCCCATCAGTAGCTTGGTATATTAACGACAATAGTGAACTGATTTACGAACTTGAATACAGTAAGCAAACAATACCTTTTGATAGAGGAGTGTTAGCAATAAATGGTGAGCTTGGGGTTATTCCTGCAAACCGATTTTTAGGTGAGCCGGGTGATGGCCCTATTACAGCACAAGTAATTGGCCATCAGCTTGAACTTAAGCATGATATTAATGACGACTGGAGTGTATTAATTGCTGCTAATTACCGTGATACTAAGTTAACCGGTTTTGCCACTGAAACTGGTTTTGCAGGTGTAGTGAATGATGAGGTTAATCGCTTTAGGCGTTATCGAGATTACAGTGCAAACTATAAGGTTTTACGCGGCGAAGTTACTGGCGATATTAATTTTGCAGGGTTTGAGCATCGTTTAACTATAGGGGCTGATACCGATAAATTTGAAAACGATCAGTTTTTACTACAGGTAAAGGGCGATCAATATATTAATGTATATAACCCAGAGTATGGTGCTTATGCGCTACCTGCACCCACCACTCATACTGATCGTATTGAAATTCAGCAATCATTGGGCGTATTTATACAAGATCAAATAAGTTTAACCAATAAGCTAGATATACGTCTTGGCGCGCGTTTAGACGATTTTAAGCAAACACTTAATAATCGTTTAACTAATACAGGGTATAAACAAACAGAATCGCGTATTAGTCCGCAATTAGGGGCTGTGTATGCGGTGTCTGACTTTATATCGGCTTATGCGGCTTATGGTGAAAACTTTCGTCCGCTTTCGGGTACCGACGCCCAGGGAAACGGCTTTAAACCAAACCAAACAACTTCAAAGGAAGTTGGCGTTAAGGTTAGTTTAAATAACGGTGCGCTGGTGGGCACGTTAGCCTTATTTAAAGTTGAGCAACAAAATATGTTGGTAGTAGACGATCCAACAGCATTTACCAGTGCCGCTATTGGGGAGGCGCAAAGTAAAGGGTTTGAAATTGATATAAATGGTCAACTAACGAATAACTTAAACCTGTGGGCGTCTTATGCTTATGTTGATGCAACAACCAAAAATTCATTTTACGATAGCAACTTTGGCCTAAATATAGCTGCAGGCAGCTCGCTGTTAAATATTCCTCAGCATCAATTGAGTTTACAGTTGGTAAAGTCGACAGAAGTGAATGGAAAAGCACTAAAATTGGGTGGTGGTTTACTTTATGTGGGAGATCGAAATGGCTTTTTTGGTACCAACTTTACACTGCCAAGTTATATAACTGCTCGGGCATTTATGCGTTACGCCGTATCAGACTCAATAACGCTAACAGGGGAGCTAGATAACTTATTTAATGAAACTTATTATATCAGCTCATTTTCAGACGCTTGGGTGCAACCAGGCACGCCTCGTAGTGTTAGATTTTCTGCCTCGTTTAAGTTTTAATACCTTACACGTATTTTAAAAACGTATAACAGGCTGGTTAATATAAGCAGCCTGTTAGTTAATCTAGTATTGAGTAAGGTATTTTATTGTGGGTACTTTAGTGGCTTGCTTTATCGCCCCAAATTTCTTCTAGGCGGTTGTCGCGCCCACAACGCCAGCGATAGGTATTGTAGCGAATAGGATTGTTTTTATAATAATCTTGATGGTAACTTTCATCGCCTTTAATTGGGTAAAAAGTACTGGTGTTTAGTATAGGGGTAACCACGGTTTTATTTGGGAACTGTTTGCTCACTGCTTGTTTAGATTGCACTGCTAATTTGCGCTCTTGCTCGTTAGCTACAAAAATAGCGCTTAAGTAACTTGGCCCTTTATCGCAAAATTGGCCTTTAGCATCAAAGGGATCAATGTTTACCCAGTAATGCTCGAGTATAGCTTTATAGCTAACTATTGCAGGATCGTAAGTAATTTCTACAGCTTCATAATGACCACGATGATTGCCGTTATAAGTTGGGTTTTTAAGTTTACCTCCCGTAAAACCCGATATTACATCGGTTACACCTGCTAGCTTTTCAAAATCACTTTCCATACACCAAAAGCAACCTCCGGCTAAAACGGCTTTTTCGGTTTTGTTTGCATGGGCGAGCGAGGCATAAAATATAACGGATGATGTTAACGCTAAGGCTAATATTCTTTTCATAAAATCTCGCATCTGTTTGATGAATGTATAAATAAATATATTGGTATAGTTACTAGACCCGCTATTAGTAAAACGTATTTCATTTTTATTTGTAAGCCGCAACGCGCTTTAGTGAATGAGGCCGCTTTAATAAAACCCACTTTAAAGCCTAAACCCTATTTTTGAGACTAACGCAAAGCTTGTTAGCTAATTTTAAGAACAGTAAAACTAATAAAATGCTTATTGCCGGTGGATCACAACTAGGCATTAGCAAAAAGATAGCGGGTAGGTGCTTAGTACACAAGCTTATAAAATGTTAACTGCCAATACCGCTGGTGGGGGTATGTATTTAAAAAGTAGGGAAGTAAGATATTTAGCACAAATGGCGTTGACTGTGTGCGTACAGTGTTTGTTTTTATATAATAAACTTTATGTATAAATTCAGTTTTATAATAGGTTGTTATATATAAAGTTTTAACTTTAAATGGTGCCGGTTTACTTAGCTGGGTTACAATATTGCAGGTAACTGTATTTATATACAGTAGTTGTTTGGGAATGTATAATATTACCTGTACTTATTAAAGTGCAGAATAGGAGTTTAATAAGAAATGGCTAGTGTATTAAACACCTTATTCAGAGCTTATTTTATTTATACTGAATGCTATTAGCTTTAATGGACAAAGTTATGAGCAAAAAGAACACATCATGCTTTGTTGTGGGTGAGTATAGTTTAGCAATAGCGCTAATCTTTATGTTTTCTTTATCATAAGTAAAGGGCGGGGCTTACCGCATAGCGATGCTCCGTTTTAGTTACCAGTAATTATATAGTGCTCTGTTTATAGCAAAGCTATTTTTTGGGTAAGTTGCCTTAACATAGCATCGGCATTGGGAGATTGCTCGTTTAACCCGCTAATTAAAGTCATAAAGTAGCAGTCAATCATTACGCTTGCTTTTACGTCATCAATTTGAGTTTGCTGCTGAAATAATAACTGTTTAAACAGGCTTACTTGCTCACTAAAAAAGGTTGCTTGCCAAATAACATTACTGATAAGTATTTTACTAAATTCACTGTTTTCACAATAAAAATAATACAGGGGATGTGCATAATGACGCAGTTTTAATCTAGGAGAGTGTTGTTTATCGGATGCGCGAGCTTGATTAATTATAGCGGTAATTTGTTGCTGCATTCCGGCAATTAATAAGTCTATTTTATTTTCGAAATGACTAAATACAGTGCCCACAGCCACACCAGCAGCTGTTGCAATTTCTCGGGTTGAGGTATGCTCGTAACCTTGTAATAAAAATAACTCCCAAGCAGATGCTAAAATTTTATTACGTGTTCTCTGTTTTTTATCCATTATATTTGTGTATTGCTCTCTACTAGTTTTATTAAGTAATGTTTGTAAGTGCAAAATAAGTGTTTATAAAACTGCATTAAAAACAACTGAGTACCCTATTTTAAGCTTGCAAATGCTTATTGACTATTCGCTACTTACTAAATTAAGTAAATAGTAATTGAGTGCGCTCATTTTTATTGTGAGCATGCTCAATTAATAATCTGCATTGTTATTATTATAGCAAACATGTATTTGTTCATTCTACAGGTTCTAGTTTGTTTATCTAACTCTCAAGTTAGAGTTTATTGCCTTATTTAAGCGCATTAAAATAAACCAGTAGCCTGGTTATAAGCGATAATATTTACTCGCGTAAATGCTATAAAAATTAGAACAGTGTAATACTTAGGATATGTTGTTTAATAGCTGCATTTTAACTAAAATAACTTTATTTATAATGGTTGGTGTGTAAATGAATCAATTAACCGAAAAATCGATTGGCTGCCCTTATTGCGGCGAAACAATTGACGTTTTACTAGATGCTGCAGATTTAGACCAACAGTATATTGAAGACTGCCAGGTGTGTTGTAAGCCAATTATTTTTAAAGTTTTTGAAGATGCTGAGCTTGGTGTTAATGTATACAGTGAAGATGATGCATTTTAACTTTTATAATCTCGCAGATTTAATTTAAAACCAAAAGGTTGCTTTTTATCAAAGCAGCCTTTTGGTTATTTATGTAAGCTAAAAAGTCGTTATTTATTTTGCTGCTCTCTTGCTAATTGGTTTGGCAATAACTGCTCTATAATTTCGCGAGCGGGAAGGGTGTAGCGCGTGCCGTCAAACATCACCGAAGTGAACTCGTTAATATTAGTAATCCCCGTTAGGGTCCAACCTTCGCCGCGCTCAGGGCAATAAACCGTGGTAGTGGGCTGTATTACTTTAAAATCGTCACTCATGGCTAATTACTCTCAATATATTGCTTGTTAATGCAGTATGGTAAGTTAATAATACTGTTATATAAAGTGCTATTTATTGCTTAATAGCTATTTTTACAAATATTGAATTTAAGTAGTAGGTAGCTCAAAAATTTATAATTTTGGTAATTGCATGTTTAAAACAATAACACTACCGCGAGTTACCTTGCGTTTAATAACTCACAAACATGGCGCAGCTTTGTTTGGCATTTTAAATCATCCTTTAGTGTCTCAATATAACGATTACCAAACACCGCTTAGCCAGCAACAGGTAAAGCAATTAATACAAAACGATATTAGCGGCTATTACGAAGGGGGTGTATTGCGCTTAGCAATTGAGCATAACAGCAATGGCCAATTGTTAGGCTCGTGTGGTTTATACAAAATAAATACAGACAAGCAAACTGCTTTTATAGGTTTTGAGCTACACCCAGATTTTTGGCAACAAGGAATTATGCAAGAAGTGCTTTTAGGTTTTATGGCAGTAATGCCTGCATTACAATTAAAACATTTGTATGCTGAGGTAAGTACACACAACCAACGTTCACACGCTTTGCTAATAAAGCTAGGATTTACGCCAAAGTGTGGTGTACAAAATAGTGATAACAGTTCACTTTGGTATAAATTATTATAGAGTTAACGTGCTACAATAGCCGGTTTAAATCTAAACGTTACCTCCGTAATTACTGTAATTATTTATAAGTAAACACAGTGAAGAACACATCATACTTATTGTGAGGGAGTAATACCTTAGCAAAGGTGTTAAATTTCTAAAGTAGCAGGGCAGTAGTAAATGCTAAGCGCAGATATTTATCTCAAATTACAATATCTGAGTTCATGACGACTTATCCGGTTCACTTAAATTGCATATTTGAGTTCGGCGTGTTTAACCTTTATGGTGGCTTTGGTCCGCACTTATACAACCTACTATATGCAAGTGCACGTAACGTTATTTGAAATGACAGCTACAGAGCAAATTGATATAGCGTTTTCAAGGCCATTACTAAGAAGCACAATTAGCAATGAATTTATTAGCCATACGGTCTATCCAGATAAGCTAGTTGCTCTTGTTAATCAAGGCCATAAATGTGAAAGTAAACAAGTCGGGTTTTCGCCAAATAGTGTTAGCAAACCTAGGCATATGCAAACATTAGTAACCGAGATTGTAATGTTTAGGAGTGTATTGTGCACAAGAAATTTTACAGTGAGGATGTCATTTTATAACGCTGGAGAATGTAAGTACGCAAAGTCCACTACAAATTCAATTTAAAAAATGACGTAAGTACAACATTTGTAAATATAGTTTTAAGCGCCCAAATAGACATTCAAAGCAGCATGGCTGAGTGATGCTATAAACTTAAAACCAATAAAAAAGGCCTTGTTATGCTCTATAACAAGGCCTTTATAAAACTATGTTAGGCTTTAAAGTATATACCTAAAACCAATTGCGATGCCGTCATCTTCCGATTGTTCCATAAGTGCTTGTTGTTCTTTATTAGCACTTTCAAAGTCACCAAAATCTTTACGTGCTTCTATGTAAAGCTGGGTATTGTCGTCAAGTAAGTAATGAACACCAATAACGGCAAATTGACGCTTAAATACATCGTTAGGATCGGCGTTAAAGTTAGGTTGAATTACGTAATCGTCGCCAGCATCAAAAAGGTTGTATGCAATAAATGGTCTAAAGTCATTATCGAAACGGTAAGATACAAATGTTTCTATACCAACTGCTTCTTTAATTAAGCGACCCAAATTGTCGGTATCATGGTTTTCGTTTTTATTAATGTTAGCGGCAGCGTATAAACCTGGTGCGTTAATGTTACCCCAAATAATACCAGCGCCATAAATTATATCTTCTACTGAGCGAGTTGTGCCATCGCCAAAGTGTAAGTCAAACTCCCCGCGGTTAATGCCGGCAGTTAACGTAAGCATATCGGTTACGTTATAAGTTACTGCGCCACCAAAAGTGTAATTAAACTCTACTTTTTGTGCTGTCGCATCGCCAGCTTCCCATTTTGTTTGGCACTGTGCTTCTGTAATATTGCTTACATCACAAGTGTAAAACTCACTGTTTTTGAGCTGCGTTTGTACGCTAAATTCAAAGTCGTTGTAAGTATTGCGATATTGCAGCGTTTTATCACCGCGACCGGTACCATTTACTGCGCCATCGTCTTTATTATATGTGTAAACACCTGCTGCGTTACCATCCCACACATAGCTGTAGTTGGTGGCGTAAACAACATCGAACCACGAACCCCATTGTTTACCAATGGTAATTTGACCATATTTATCATGCGATAAGCCGGCATAACCTAAGCGGTTATATAAAAACTCATCTTGAATAGATTCAAAACGGTTATTATAAACAATATCACTATTACCAACAGGGTTTACACCCCATTCAATTAAGGCCAGTGCTTCCCAATCATTTTTTAATTGGCGTTTAAAAGCAAAGTTAATACGCGAGGCACCATTTACTATTTCAGTTTGGTTTTGGGTATTGATCGCACGAACGTCAATATAACCACCAATAGAGACAGCATTTTTATCGTCTTTATAAACTTCTACTGCTGATACAGCTGGAGCCGCTAAAATACTTACGCTTAGTAGAGTTGCTAACTTGTTATTTATCATTTGTTGCCTTGTGTAAATTTGATGCTTTTTTATTGGGGTATATCTGTGGGGTTGAAGACTAACAAAGCAATAATATGCTCAAAAGTGAAAAATAATCACCCGCAATAAACAAAATAAATAGCAAATATTCACCTAGCGTTAATTTTGTTTTTGTGGTGTTGCTTTTTTTAATACTTTAAGTTGCTGGGTAGTTGTTTGGTATTAGAAATTAAAAAAATAAAGGTGAGTTTTTTTCAAGTTGGCTAAAAAGTGAAGGGTAGTGCAAAAGCTCTAAGTGTCTTTTATATCATCAATATATACAAAAATATTTTTAATAAAAACTAAATGCGACAAACAAGCTAACAAACAGGTTAAACAGTTGTATTAAATAATTTTGCAGATGTTAACAACAGCGAATGAAATTCAGTCAGCAAAAATTTATTAATTAAATACGCACCAGCAGCAATATCAATTGCTGACTGATGTTGTTTTTGGATACAAATATAAGGAAGTGTTAACTTTTTAAAATTGAAATTTGTTTAATTATGCGGCAATTTAATCGCTTTGTAAGGTGCGTTACCTAGTGTGGGTTAAGTAATATTTAACAACTTAATTATAGTTATTAAAGCAGGCTCTTATTTGCGTATTTAGCCTTTAAACTTTCATAGAAAAAACGATGAATTTGGTTTAAACTGCGCGCAATTAAAATACATCATGTCTCCCTTGGAGGGTAGCGCTATTATTAGTACAGCTAACATCACCATGCAATTTGGTGCTAAACCATTATTTGAAAACATCTCAGCAAAATTTGGCGACGGCAACCGTTACGGTTTGATCGGTGCTAATGGTTGCGGTAAATCAACATTTATGAAAATTCTAAGTGGTGAGCTTGAGCCGTCTTCGGGTAACGTTAGCACTGATCCAAATGAACGAGTTGCTAAACTAAACCAAGACCAGTTTGCGTACGAAGAGTATTCTGTAATTGATACTGTGATCATGGGTCACAAGCAGTTATGGGAAATTAAACAAGAACGCGACCGTATTTACTCTTTAGCTGAAATGAGCGAAGCGGATGGCATGAAAGTAGCCGATTTGGAAACTGAATTTGCCGAAATGGACGGTTACTCTGCAGAATCTAAAGCGGGTGAGTTGTTATTAGGTGTAGGTATTGCTACTGAGCAACACTATGGCCCTATGTCAGAAATTGCGCCAGGTTTTAAATTGCGTGTACTTTTAGCACAGGTACTGTTTTCAGATCCTGAAATAATGCTACTCGATGAACCTACTAATAACTTGGATATTTATACAATCAAGTGGTTAGAAGATGTATTGAACCAACGCGATTGCACCATGATAATAATTTCGCATGACCGCCACTTTTTAAACTCGGTTTGTACCCACATGGCCGATATTGATTACGGTGAGCTGCGTATTTATTCAGGTAACTACGACGAATACATGTTTGCTGCAACGCAAGCACGTGAGCGTCTGTTAAGCGAAAACGCCAAAAAGAAAAACCAAATTGCTGAACTTCAACAATTTGTATCGCGTTTTTCTGCTAATGCGTCAAAAGCTAAGCAAGCAACGTCGCGTGCTAAACGTATCGACAAAATTCAGTTAGATGAAGTTAAAGCGTCATCACGTCAAACGCCATTTATTCGTTTCGATCAAGAAAAACAATTATTCCGTAATGCGCTAGAAATGACTAACCTTAGCCAAGGTTTTGGCGACAACACTTTGTTCTCTGGCCTTGAGGGTTTAGTAGAAGTAGGTGAACGCATTGCTATTATTGGCGAAAACGGTGTAGGTAAAACAACACTGTTAAATACCTTTGCTGGGCGTTTAGCGCCTAAGTCGGGTGAGTTTAAGTGGTCTGAAAATGCCAATATTGGTTATTACGCGCAAGATCATGCAGATGAATTTGCCACCGATATGAACTTATTTGAGTGGATGGAGCAATGGCAGCAAGATGGCGACGACGAGCAAGTGGTGCGCAGCTTTTTAGGCCGAATGTTGTTCTCTCAAAACGATATTAAAAAGTCGGTTAAAGTAATATCGGGTGGTGAGCAAGGCCGTATGTTATTTGGTAAAATTATGATGCATAAACCAAATATATTACTAATGGATGAGCCAACCAACCACATGGATATGGAATCTATTGAAGCACTTAACTTAGCACTTGAAGCCTACGAAGGTACTTTATTGTTTGTGTCTCACGATCGCCAATTTGTATCATCGGTTGCTACGCGTATCTGGGAAGTTAAAGACGGTAAGGTTATTGACTTTAGAGGTACCTACGCTGAGTACCTAGCAAGTAAAGAGGCGTAAATAGCGCTTTACTGCTAACTTTAAAAAGCCATGTTTAACATGGCTTTTTTTGTTTTTGTTAGTCGCAATTTAATGACTTTTGGGTATAATACCCGCCATAAAAGCGGACATAAGTCCGCTAGTTAAAATAGTATATTACTGAGGAGTATTTATGAAAGTTGGCATTATTATGGGTTCTAAATCAGATTGGCCAACCATGGAACATGCGGCGCTCATGCTAGAAAAATTTGGCATTGAGTACGAAACAAAAGTAGTTTCTGCCCACCGAACTCCTCAACTCCTTGCTGATTACGCAAGCTCAGCAAGTGACCGTGGTATTAAAGTTATAATTGCAGGCGCAGGCGGCGCGGCCCATTTGCCGGGTATGGCAGCTGCATTTACCTCATTACCAGTACTTGGTGTGCCAGTTAAATCAAAAGCGCTTAATGGTATTGATTCGCTACTTTCTATTTGCCAAATGCCTAAAGGTGTTGCGGTAGGGACATTAGCTATTGGTGAGCCTGGCGCTGCTAATGCAGGTTTACTTGCAGCGCAAATTTTAGGGTGTCAAAACCCTGAAATATTCGCAAAAATTGAAGCGTTTCGTAAAGAACAAACCGACACTATTTTAGCTAACCCTAATCCTGCAGAGTAATAATGACTATTTTAATTTTAGGTGCAGGGCAATTAGCACGCATGATGAGCCTTGCTGGCGCGCCACTTAATTTAAACGTGGTTGCGTACGATGTAGGCAGCCAAAAAATTGTGCACCCACTCACAGGCGAAGTTTACTCAACCACATTAGAGCAAGCCATAGCAAACGCAGATGCAATTACTGCTGAGTTTGAGCATATACCTGACGATGTATTAACACTTTGTTGTAATAGCAATAAGTTTTATCCGGGTAAAGCGGCCATTAAAACCGGTGGCGATCGCCAAATCGAAAAAGCACTACTAGATAAAACAGCTGTAGCGTGCGCACCGTATCAACTTATTACTGAAAAAGCGCACCTTGAGCTTGCGGTTGAAAACCTAGGTAAACCTTTAGTTATTAAAACCTGTCAAGCAGGCTACGATGGTAAAGGCCAATGGCGATTAAAGTCTGACGATCAAATTGATGAAATTTGGGCTCAAATGTCTGATTTTATTGCCTCAGGCACAGCACATGCACCTCATACTATTATTGCTGAAAAAATGATTCCGTTCGATCGTGAAGTATCTATTATTGGTGCACGCGATAAGCACGGTAATGTTGCAATTTATCCGTTAACCGAAAACCAGCACACCAATGGTGTATTAACCTTATCGGTAGCAGGTTTAAATAATAGCCATGTAGAGCAGCAAGCTATTGATGCCTTTACTAAATTAGCGAATGAGCTTAATTATGTGGGTGTATTGGCAATTGAGTTTTTTGACGTTAAAGGCACTTTACTGGTAAACGAAATTGCCCCGCGTGTACACAACTCAGGCCACTGGACACAGCAAGGTTGCCATTGCTCGCAGTTTGAAAACCATATGCGTGCGGTTGCAGGGCTGCCTCTGGGTAATACTGAGCTTAAACACGCCACTGCGATGATAAATGTGCTTGGCCAAGCCAGTATTCCTACTGCAGTTTTAGAAGTGACTGATGTAACTAGTCATTGGTACGGTAAAACAGTAAAACCAGGGCGTAAAATGGGTCATATTAATGTCTCAGCTCAAAGTCTACATCAACTAGGTGAACGCTTAGCTGAACTTAGCGAGTGTTTACCAGAACAAGCCTACCCAGGTATTTTAGCCACGAGTACATCTTTGATACTCAACTAAAAATAAGCAATAAATTGGGACATCTCAATTTATTGCTTAACGCCAAAGGCTACACCTATGTTTAACCCTAAATACCGCAATGTTGTGTTTGCATTTTTAATGGCACTATTAATGTCGGGCTTTATGTCTTTTGTGATCTCATTATTTAACGTGGGAATGGTCGATAATATTATAACTATATGGCTCAAAGCATGGGTATTTGCATTTTCTATCGCATTTCCTACAGTTATTCTAGTTGCACCTTTAGTACACAAGTTAACTGATAAAATAATTCGAGCGTAATACAGCATGCCATTAACACTCAAAAAGCCATTGTTTTTAATTCTTTTAGCATTATGTATCACTCCTTTTATTGGCGCTGGTAGTGCACTGGTAATAGGCGCTGCTTTTGCTATGACATTAGGTAATCCGTTTGCCGAGCTTTCGCAAAAAGCCAGTAAGTGGATGTTAAAAGCAGCGGTGGTCGGGCTTGGTTTTGCCGTTGACTTTAATCAGGTAATTGAAGTGGGTAGCAGCTCTTTAGTGCTCACTATTGTGAGTATTACCGCAATAATTGGCTTAGGTGAAATACTTACCCAAGTATTTAAACTTAACCGCAATACCGGCGTATTAATTTCATTTGGCACTGCTATTTGTGGTGGCAGTGCTATTGCAGCTATGGCACCGGTAATTAAAGCAAAAGATCATGAAGTGGCTGTGGCACTTGGCGTAGTATTTATGCTCAATGGCGTGGGCTTACTGTTGTTTCCGGCCATTGGCCATTATTTTAATTTAACCGAGCAGCAATTTGGCATGTGGGCTGCTTTAGCTATTCACGATACCAGCAGTGTTGTAGGTGCATCCGCTACTTATGGCGCTGTGGCACTAAGCATTGCCACCACAGTAAAATTAACCCGCGCTATGTGGATCATTCCTTATACTGCGCTTGCTGGGGTGTTTTTACGCTCAGATGAAAAAGCCAGTATTCCACTATTTATTGTTGGCTTTGTACTCGCCGCACTTATTAATACTTATTTGCCACAGTTTTCACCTGTATGGAGCGTTATTAATATAGTTGCTAAACAATTGCTTATAGTTACATTATTTTTAATTGGTAGTGGCCTATCATTAGCAGTACTAAAACAAGCCGGACTTAAGCCCTTTATAATGGCAATTTTATTATGGATAGTGGTAAGTAGTGTTATTTTATTATTAATTTTAGATGGGTTGATATAATGAAAGGTAATTTAAGTAGTATTACTTTGGGTAGTACGTTGTTTTGTTTACTGCTAAGCAACTACGTTGCAGCGGCGCAACTGCGTGTTGCCACCTTTAATGTAAGTATGGATGCAACTAACTATACACCAAGAAAAACCCCTGTAAAAAGCGATTCTTTGGTTAGCGCGCTTAAAGCAGAGCATTCACAAATTAAAAATATTGCCGAAATAATTCAACGTGTTCGCCCCGATATAATACTATTAAACGAGTTTGACTATGTGCCAAAAGAGCAGGGTATAGCGTACTTTAAAAGCCATTATTTAAACGTGAGTCAAAATAATCAAGCGGCAATAGACTATCCTTATTTTTATATTGCGCCAGTTAATACCGGTTTAGCCACTGAGTTTGATTTAGATAACGATGGTAAAAAAACAGGAATAATGGGCGACGCTCACGGTTTTGGTTTTTTTGAAGGCCATTACGGTATGGCTGTTTTATCTCGTTATCCAATCGATTTAGATAAAGTACGAACGCTGCAAACTTTTAAATATAAAGATATGCCTAATGCGCAAATGCCTATCGATCCAACCACAGGCAAAAACTGGTATAACGAGCAAGAATGGCAAAACATTCGTTTGAGCTCAAAATCTTTTTGGGATTTACCCATATCAGTTAATAATAAAACGGTACATATACTTGCATCGCACCCAACCCCGCCGGTTTTTGATGGCTTAGAGGACAGAAACGGCAAGCGTAACCATGATGAAGTAAGGTTAGTTGCAGACTACATTAATAATGCCGATTATATTTATGACGATAAAGGTAAAAAAGGCGGTTTAAATGCTCAGTCTCGGTTTGTTATTTTAGGTGACTTAAATGCCGCCCCTGAGGGTGATAAACAGCGAACTATAACTACAGATCAGCTACTTAAGCATCCGCTGGTAAACGCCAGTTTTATACCGCAAAGTGCTGGCGCAAAAGAGCAATATCCACAGCACAGCCATGCTAAAAATTACAGTGCAAGTTGGCAAGCACGGGTTGACTATGTTTTGCCATCGCATTATGGGTTAAAAATTATTGATGGTGGGGTATTTTGGCCAACTAAAAATAGCCAGCTATACCGCTTAATTAAAGACAGAAATGCGTCGAGTGATCATCGACTAGTTTGGCTAGATTTACGCTTAGAATAAGCAACCTAACTCAGTTACACCGGCGTTTGTCTTAAAAAATTGCAATCACCAAAGTGCTTCTGCTTAAATACGGCTTAATTATAATTACCGTTAAGAAGCACTATGATTTTTAATATCTCATCGTCCAAAACATTAATAGCACTGGCTGTTGCCTCAAGTGTTTTTTTAGCAGGGTGTCAAGCAACTGCATCATCTTCAACAGCTACGCAAAATAATGTAACAACGTCTCCTGTTGCTGCCGTTGTTAATACCCCCGCCGATATGGGCTCTACTAAAATAACGTTAGAGCAAGCTATGGCCCATCCCGATTGGCTTGGACGTCAACCAGAGCGCGCATTTTGGGGCAGTGATTCTGCTACCATTATTTATGCACGTAAAGAGCAAGGTAATGAGTTACGTAACTTATTTAGCCAATCAATTACAAGCCAAAGCGCAGAGCAAATAGCACTTAATAAACTGCACACTGTAGGTGCAAATAAAGCTGTTTATTCAAAAAATAAAGCCCTGCAAGCCTATGTATTTGAGGGTAATATATTTGTAAAAAGCGTTACAACAGGTGCAATTCAACAAGTAACGCATACCTCTAGCACTGAATCTAAACCACAATTTTTAAATGATGGCAGCTTAGCTTATCGTCAAGGTAATACATTTTTTAAAGTTGACTTAAGCTCAGGCTTAACCACTGAAATTGCTAATTTAAAACTGGCAGATAAGCCCCAGGGCATTACAGAGCCAAGCAGTTATATTGCTAAAGAGCAGCACAAACTTATTGATTACATAGCGCTAACGCATAAAAACAATAAAGATAAACAAGCACGCAAAGCACAGCTTAAGCAGCAAAATAGCTCAATTGCTAATACTGAGTTTTATTTAGGCAAAGGTAATAGTGTAAAAGACGTGCAGTTATCGCCAAATGGTGATGCTTTATTAGTGGTAGTGCAAGAGCAAAGAGATTGGCGCGATGATAGTGATATAATGCCAAATTATATTACCGATGATGCCCGCATTGAACCTAAAAAAGCGCGCCGCCGAGTAGCTGACGAAAAGTCGCAAACCTCAGAGCTGGTATACATTAATTTAAACGATAAAAGTCAAAATACCTTAAGCTTTGATACCCTACCGGGCTTTGATGAAGACGTATTAGCAGCGGTTAAAAAAGAAAACTATGCCCGTGATGGTAAAACGTATAAGTCTAAAAAAGCGCCGCGTGGTATAAATTTAATTAGCGATTGGGGCTGGGATCAAAGCCCTATAATTTGGAACGACGACGGCTCAAACGTAGCAATAATGCTAGAAGCGTGGGATAACAAAGATCGCTGGTTAGCAACCGTCGATTTTAAAAATAATAAGTTAGTGTCGCAACATCGTTTACATGACGACGCTTGGATAGCCTATGCTTTTAACGATTTTGGCTGGCTACACAACTCTAACACCTTATATTATTTATCAGAGCAGTCGGGTTACAGTCAGCTTTATAAAAAGCCGTTAAATGGTAAAGCAACAGCGCTAACAACAGGTAAGTTTGAAGTATCTAATCTTACGCTTACCGACGATAACAGTGCTATTTATTATAAAGCTAACGTTGAACACCCAGGCCTATACGAAATTTACCGTGTAAATCCACTAACCGGTAAAAACGAGCAAGTAACCGACCTTAACGGTATGACCGACTATACACTTAGCCCTGATCAAACCAAGCTGCTGTTAAAGCACTCAACAATTATGTTACCAACTGAGTTGTATGTGGCTGATGCAAAAGCAAACACACAGGTTACCCGGTTAACACATACGGTTTCGGATGAGTTTTTAGCTAAAAAGCTAACGGCCCCTAAAATAATTGCAGTGCCATCTAGCCATACTGATCAACCTATTTACGCAAAAGTGTACTATCCGGCTGATTATGTAGAGGGCGAAGTGGGTAAAAAGCGTAAAGCGGTTATTTTTAACCACGGTGCAGGTTACTTACAAAACTCGCACTTGGGCTGGTCTGGGTATTTTCGTGAGTTTATGTTTCATTCGTTATTAGCTGACGAAGGTTATGTAGTAATGGATATGGATTACCGCGCATCTAAAGGCTATGGACGTGATTGGCGTACGGCAATTTATCGTCAAATGGGTACACCCGAAACCCAAGATTTAGCTGATGGGGTTAAATGGATGGCAGAAAATGCCAACGTAAATACGCAAGCTGTAGGCACGTATGGCGGCTCTTATGGCGGCTTTATGACCTTTATGGCGTTATTTACCGCGCCAGAATTGTTTCAAGCGGGTGCTGCACTTCGCCCCGTTACCGATTGGGCTCATTATAATGCGCCGTACACGGCAAATATATTAAACCATCCGGATGTTGATCCAATTGCATATGAGCGCAGTTCGCCTATTTACTATGCTGAGGGTTTAAACAAACGCTTATTAATTAATGCGCCTATGGTTGACGACAACGTGTTTTTTCAAGATACGGTTAGATTAGTACAGCGTTTAATTGAGCTTGAAAAAGAAAACTTTGAAACGGCTATTTTTCCGGTAGAGCCGCACGGTTTTGTGCAGCCATCGAGCTGGTTAGATGAATATCGCCGTATTTATAAACTATTTAAAGAAACCCTGTAACGATTAATAACAAGTTACACCTAAAACGCCACTTTTAAGTGGCGTTTTTTATATTTAGTTTTTGTTTTTAATGTAGTTAACTAATAAAGGTGCAGCTAACAAAGTACCACCAATAGCACCAATTAAGTGCGCGTCAATTGCAACGGTTGAGTTTATAAGCTTACCAATATCGGCATTAGGACCATTTAGCTGCTCAAATATTATTTTAAGCCACACCCCAATAAACAATAAATAGCCCGACTTAAGCTCAAGTGTTGTATCTTTAACTGCGCCCCAAATAATAACGCCATGTAACAGTGCGCTTAGCCCAGTGTAAATATAAATACTGGGGCAAAACCAGTAAACACCTAAGCCGCACCACAGAGCCAATAAACTAATATTAATAGCGTAGCGTTTAGGCGACGTATATTCGCCATGTAGTAACCAAATTAAAATAATACCGCCGCAGTTTAGCGCCAAATGTGCCCAGTTAGCATGAACAAATTGGCTGCTAAAAACTCGCCACAATTCACCCTGAGTAACTAAATCGCGATTAAATTCGAGTAAGTCATTTAAATCAAAAGTAGCAAAAGTAACGCTTAGCAGCATTAAAAATAAAGGAGGGAGTAAATAACGAGGTTGCACTGGTAAATTAAGCATTTAATTGTAATTTTTAGTATTAATTTTTGCATATTGTGCCTGTTTAACTTTAAGATGCCAATTAACTCCTGATAATTTAGGTTATTTACTCTTTATGAACTTTAAACAT
The DNA here is from genome assembly GCF_014164175.1 of Pseudoalteromonas sp. SG44-5. Taxonomy (NCBI): domain Bacteria; kingdom Pseudomonadati; phylum Pseudomonadota; class Gammaproteobacteria; order Alteromonadales; family Pseudoalteromonadaceae; genus Pseudoalteromonas; species Pseudoalteromonas sp. SG44-5. Next base: position 441,188 of record NZ_JACJES010000002.1, read on the forward strand.
CACGCATTACTTGCTATTACATTATGTGCAACGTCTTTTCCTTTATTTGCACAACCCCTTACTCAAATTGAAACGCGCGAGCCAGAAGCCGCAACCGGCTTAGTACATAAACAAGCCGTGAGCGGCAATAAATATATGGTGGTTGCAGCTAACCCGTATGCATCTCGTGCTGGGCAGCAAATATTAGCGCAAGGCGGCAGCGCTGTTGATGCTGCAATAGCAACGCAACTGGTACTGACTTTAGTAGAACCACAATCGTCAGGTATTGGTGGCGGCACCTTTATGCTGTACTACAACAAAGTAAACAACAAATTAACCAGTTTTGATGGCCGTGAAACTGCACCAGAAAACGCCGACGAAACATTGTTTTTAGATAAGCATGGCAAAGCCGTGAAGTGGATTGAAGCCATAGTAGGTGGACGCTCAGTAGGTGTGCCAGGGGTTTTACATGCCTTTGCTAACGCACATAAACAATACGGTAAACTACCTTGGGCTGATTTATTTAAACCAGCCATTGAGCTTGCAGAGCAAGGCTTTGAGGTTTCGCCGCGATTACACGGTTTACTGCAGCGCCAATTAAACCCTGGCGTAATGAGCATGCCAGTAATTAACGACTACTTTTTCCCAAACGGTAAATTAATTGCGATAGGTAGCATCAAAAAAAACCAGCCATTAGCTAATTTATACAAAGAGATTGCTAGTAATGGTATTGATGCATTTTATAAGGGCGCTAATGCCAAACAAATGGTTAATGCGGTACAGCACTCTAAAATAGCGCCTGGCAAATTAAATGAGCAAGATCTGGCTAATTACACTAGCAAAGAGCGCGAGGCGGTATGTATTGAGTACCGTGTTTATAATGTATGTTCTATGGCACCACCCAGTAGCGGCGGGGTAGCTGTGCTGCAAATGCTTGGCTTATTAGAGCATAAAAACATGGGCGCACTGCCAGCAAATGGTGAGCAAGCACTGCATTACTTTAGCCAAGCATCAAGAATTGCGTTTGCCGATAGGGATGTTTACATGGGCGATCCCGATTTTACCCAAGTACCTACCAAGGAATTATTAAATAAAGACTATATAGCCACACGTGCAAAACTAATTACCGAGCAAGATATAACAGCCGTTGCTGGTAACCCAGTTGATTACTTAAGTTATGCCAAAGATGACTCGTTCGAATTGCCATCAACCAGCCATGTGTCGATTGTAGATAGCCAAGGTAATGCAGTGTCTATGACCAGTTCAATAGAAATGGCTTTTGGCTCAACGGTAATGGTAAATGGTTTTATTTTAAATAATCAGCTGACTGACTTTTCATTATCGCCGCGTAAAAACGGCCAGCTTGTAGCAAACCGAGTTGAAGCTGGCAAGCGCCCGCGCAGCTCTATGTCGCCAGTAATGGTATTTAATAAAGATGGAAGTTTACGTTTGGTTGTCGGATCTCCTGGCGGAAGCCGTATTATTAGTTACGTTGCGCAAGTGGTAATTGGCGTGCTTGATTGGGATTTATCTGTTCAAGAAGCAATTAATCTACCACGTACTACTAATCGTAACGACTACACTAGCCTTGAAAAAGGCACTGCGCTTGAAGCATTAGCGCCAGCACTTAGCAAGCGTGGTCATAATGTTAGAATTTTAGATTTAAATTCTGGTTTACATGCAGTTGAAGTAAAAAACAACACATTAATAGGCGGCGCCGATCCTCGCCGTGAAGGGGTGGCTTTGTCTGATTTAACTGATAAAAGCGCCACTTTAAAATTCTAAATTATGTATAATACAAATGCGCTAAGCTAGTGTTTAAAATTAGCGCATTTATATATTCTCAATGGTCTGACAAGGTTAAATAGCATTGCAATTTAGCCTTTAACACCGATAATGGCAGATCATAACTTAAGACTAAGTAAAGCTTGGAAATATGACTACAAATACCGATCCAAATTATCTTTATATTCATCATTCTGGCCCCGGCCTTCTTGAAACGCCATTACTCAATAAAGGCAGTGCATTTAGCCAAAAAGAACGCGAAAACTTTAATATTGCGGGTTTACTGCCTCCTCGTTATGAAACAATCGAAGAGCAGGTAGAGCGTTGTTACCAGCAGTATTCTAGTTTTACCGACAATCTTAATAAGCATATTTATTTACGTGCAATTCAAGATAATAACGAAACACTTTATTATCGTTTAGTGCGTGATCATATTGAAGAAATGATGCCAATAATTTACACCCCAACAGTGGGTGATGCCTGTGAAAAATTCTCAGATATATATCGCAGCGCACGTGGATTATTTATTTCATATGAAAATCGTTTTCAAATAGACGACATTTTACGCAATGCCACCAAAGGTAAAGTAAAAGTAATTGTGGTAACCGATGGTGAACGCATTTTAGGCTTAGGTGACCAAGGTATTGGTGGCATGGGTATTCCTATTGGTAAGCTATCTTTGTATACCGCATGTGGTGGCATTAGCCCTGCGTATACATTACCGGTAATGCTAGATGTGGGTACAAATAACGAGAAGCTATTAAACGATCCTATGTATATGGGTGCGCGTCATAAGCGTATTACTCAAGATGAGTACGATGAGTTTTTAGACTTATTTATTAAAGCAATCAAGCGTCGCTGGCCAAATGTATTACTACAGTTTGAAGACTTTGCTCAGCCAAATGCGATGCCACTGCTGAAACGTTACCGCAATGAAATTTGTAGTTTTAATGACGACATTCAAGGCACAGCTGCAGTAACTGTTGGCTCATTGCTTGCTGCGTGTAGAGTTAAAAACGAACGCCTAGCAGATCAAAAAGTAGTATTTGTTGGTGCTGGCTCTGCGGGTTGTGGTATTGCTGAGCAAATTGTAAGCCAAATGGTTTTTGAAGGTATTAGCGAAGCGCAAGCACGCAGCCAGGTATTTATGGTTGACCGCTTTGGTTTGTTATCGGAAGGTATGGAAGGTCTACGCGACTTTCAGCAAGTTTTAGCGCAACCACAAGCTCGTTTGAGTGAATGGACGTACAGCGGCGAATTTGCGTCATTACTTGATGTAATGCATTGCTCTAAACCCGATATTTTAATTGGTGTTTCGGGCCAACCTGGTTTATTTACCGAACAAGTAATACGCGCTATGTATTCAGGTTGTGCACAACCTATTATTTTCCCATTAAGTAACCCATCAAAACAGGTAGAAGCACACCCAATAGATATTATTAACTGGACCGAAGGTAAAGCACTTGTTGCTACAGGTAGCCCATTTGCCCCAGTTGAATATAATGGTGAGCTTTTCCCAATTCCGCAGTGTAACAACAGTTATATTTTCCCGGGAATTGGTTTAGGGGTTATAGCTGCAAAAGCAACGCGTATTACAGATGCTATGTTAAGTGTTTCTAGCGAAATGCTGGCTGAATCATCGCCGCGTGCAAACACAGGTAAAGGGAGTTTATTGCCGGCACTTACAGAAATTGAAACCCTAAGTAAACGTATTGCATTCGCTGTAGGCAAAAAAGCGATTGAAGAGGGCGTTGCTCTTGATATTTCTGACGACGCACTATGGGCTGCTATCGATAAAAACTACTGGTTACCTAAGTACCGTAACTATAAGCGCAGTAGCATTTAAAGCTGCAACTTAGTATTTAGTAATAATTAAAAAACAGGCTACGGCCTGTTTTTTGTACTTGTTCATCTGTAATTAACCACTTAAAGTGTTTAATAAGCTTAATATATAGCAAGCTGTAAATACTTTTTGTATTAAATTAGTGACCAATAAAGGATTGCGAATTTAATAAAGTTAGTAATATAACCAGTTGTTACGGTTAATATAAAAGGATTCACTTATGAAAACGTTTACTTTATTTTTAGGTGCAGCACTGAGCTTTAATGCATTTGCTGCGGCCACACCCGATACACCGCATATTTATGTTAAAGGTGAGGCAACAATTACCACCATGCCAGACCATGTATTATTAAATGTTGGCATTACCGAAATAGATAAAGATTTAATTGCTGCAAAAAATAAAACCGATATAACTATGGCTAAGGCAATAAAATTAGTAACAGCATTAGGTGTAAGTGATGCAGATATTAATGCCGGGCAAATATCAATAAACCGAGAAAGCCAATATAATCGTGAAAGCGGTGAGCAACAATTTAAAGGTTTTAGGGTTAGCAGATCTTTAACGGTTAAGCTTAATGCCATTAATAAATATCCCGAGTTACTACAAAACTTAGTAAACAATGGTATTAACGAAATTAACCATACGCGTTTTTTAGCAAGCAATTACGATGAACTCTACAAAAAAGCGCAAAAACTGGCTATAAAAGATACTCGCGATGCAGCTAAAGAATTTAGCAGTGAGTTTGGCGTAGAGTTAAAAGGCTTATATAGCGCATCTATGCAGCCATTAAATGTGCAATCAGCCCCTTATATGCGCGCTGAAAAAGTGATGCTCTCAGATAGTACACCGAGTAATTATGTACCCGATGCCTATCATGCAGGTGAAATCATTATAACTGCATCTAGTTATGCAGTTTATTATATAGATTAAGTTTATACATTACTGGCGCTTAAAACGTGCCAGTAATGTATCACCTTGTTGCTTACTAATACGGGCAATTGATTTAAGCATATTATTAATTTCCTGCCTGTCGTACTCATTCGTTACGTGCTCGTTAATGTCATCAACAATAGCATTTAAATAATTAAATAAACTTTCCCTCGCCGCTGAATTTTCGTGAGCAACAAATAAAATATTTTTAAATGCTTCTAACACATTAGTCATTACGTACGCATCGCCTTTAGCGTAATTACGTAGCGGGGTAAAATTATCATGTAGTAATTCATCAAAGCGGGTTTCGTGTATATATAATAATGGCGTATCTTTGCTGTGTTTAAAGCTGTAATTAATATCACTTATTGAAAGTCGTTTAATTAATAAAATACTTAACATATCAATGGCTTTAACTGCTGTACCCGGATCGTTTATGCCTGGGCTCATCGCTTTAACGGCTATTTCTGATATTTGCGTTAAACCATAACGATAATGGTCGCTAATATACTCTTCTATATAAAAAATAAAACAGCTTAAAATTTTAGTAATTAACTCATCATTACTTGAAATATCTTTATTACACTTTAAAAATGGATAACCTTTAACTGTAAAATAACCTTGTTTAACAGTGATATAAAGCTCAATTTCTTCTGCAGATAATAAGGCGCAAAGCTTATCGGTGTGCACTCCTTTGTAGTAGCCTTCAGTTTGACTATTTATAGAATGCCAATCAGTAAAGTCGGGAAGATATTTAAGCGGCGCTTCTTGCTGACTTTTAATAATGGTTTTAATTTCACTTTTTGTTTGGCTAAATAAACCATTTAAAACATTATCTACTTGAATAGCCCGAGATATAGAGTGAATAAAAAATACGAATAGCCCTAACGAAATCAAACCAAAAATAAGCGCAAATAATACCCCAAGTGCCGGTATAGCCATGGCGCCATTCTCGAGTTTATTAATATTTATGAGCATAATTACTGAGTAAATAATACTGCCTAAATAAAAACCTAATACCAGTTGGTGAGATTTCCGGGTTATTAATCCAGGTACTACACGCGGCGATAAACTGGCACTGGCTGAGTTTAATACCACCATTACCATTGAAAAACTAAACACAGTTAACGAAATAATACTGCCGGCTAAGGTACTTAAAACAGTTCGCGCATTTTCGGCGCTATCTACTAATATTACAGATATAAACGACTTTAGCTTTTCAATAATGGGCATATATTCAACCGACATCGTAATAACCGCAAAGGTTAAAAATGCAATTGAAAGTAAAGAAGGGTAAAAGCCAATACTATTTATCATTTCTCGATAACTGTCGGCTACTTTGCGAGGTACAAACATAAAATCCTTATGCTTTATTGTATAAGAGTATTATTAATACTTTAGCATAGTTGTAAACTAAACTTCTGATAATGAAGGTTAACTTGTGTGTTATTATTGCCAAAAATATTAGGATAATACTGTGATCATTTCAACATACGCTGCATTACTTGCATTTTACTATATTTACTTAAGCTTTAACGTAATAAACGTGCGCAGGGCAGCGCAAATATCACTTGGTGAAGGCGAAAATCCACAGTTGCAACGGGCAATTCGTGCCCATGGTAATTTTATGGAATATGTACCGTTTGCTATTATTTTGCTTTTTTTAGCAGAATATCAGGGGTTAGCGAGTCATTATTGCCATGCACTTGGTGCAATGCTACTTATAGGCCGCGTTTTTCATAATTTTGGCATAGTAGAAAAAAACCTAAAGTACCGCCAAATTGGTGTTATAGCTACATTTTTAACTATGCTTATAAGTGCTTTAGTTATTTTATTAACCCGCTTTAGTTAAATTTAATTATGAATAACAAAATATTTATTATTGGTTTACCGCGTACAGGCACTACAAGTGTTTGCCATGCTTTTTTAGAGTTTGGTATACCAACAGCGCATACTGCTTACACAAACAATTGTTTTGATAACGCCCATGCAATTGCCGATACGCCAATTTTTAATGATTATAAAGCTCTCGATAAGTATTATCCGGATGCAAAATTTATTTATTTAGAGCGTGAGCTTAACGTATGGCTACCATCAATAAAGCAATTATTATTACGTATGCATACTAATTTAACACGCACTGATGGTGGCTTTAATATTCATATAAAGCATTGTTATTTAAATACATTTAGTAATTTAACAATTGATAATATAAACGATGATAGTTACTTAACGCATTGTTATAACACGCATATCAATGACGCTAAAAATTATTTTAAACACCAAGAGCAACGCTTTTTATCAATAAATATAGCAAAACCGCAAAGCTACAAAATGCTCTGTGATTTTTTAGCGATTAAAAGTAATAAAACAGATTTTGAAAAAATGAATATGGGCGGCAAAGTTACTGCCTGGAACGATATAAAACATCCGCTAAAAGTTGAATCAACAGCAAAAGGGCGCATAGATAAACTGTTACGCTACAAGGTTTAACTTTACAGGCTTAGGAGCATGATTTTTTACCTAATATACGCTAAAATCTGCGCATTATTTTACACCTTGTTATAAGTAGTACAGAGCATGTTTGAATTAAAATACCACACTCCATTTGAATGGACCGAAGTTGTACTTGATGACTTCGATACTTTTTTACAAGACCACGCCGCAGCCGAAAAAAAAGCATCGGGTATGGCCATGTCTATGCTGTCGCATTACCCCGATAAACGTAAACTGGTTACAGCTATGGCAGACTTAGCACTTGAAGAAATGATTCATTTTAAAGAAGTGCTGAAAATTTTAATTTCACGTGATGTAAATTTAGGTGACGACAAAAAAGACCCTTATATAAAACAAATACGTGCTTTATTTAGACACGGCCGCGACGGTTTTTTAATGGATCGATTATTAGTCGGTGGGGTTATTGAGGCAAGAGGGCACGAACGTTTTTCACTAGTGGCGCAAGCGTTACCAGAGGGCAAAGAAAAAGAGTTTTACATTGCGATTGCCGAATCAGAAGAAAAACATAAAAACTTATTTGTAGAATTAGCGTATGAGTATTTTGATAAAGAAGAAGTAGACATACGCCTAGAAGAGCTACTAATAGCGGAAGCTAAAATTTGTGAAAGCATTCCGTTTACTGCGGCACTGCATTAATTTAAGCTGTTAATGCCATACTCTAAAAGCGCTAAATTTATATTTGGCGCTTTTTTGTTTGTAACAATTACGCATAATTTAATAATTATTATGTTTGGACAAAGCTGATGATTAATATATTTTCAAAATATAAAGTAATACCAACAAAGAAGATTTAATAGAAAAAATAAACGATGCTAACAATGATATTGCTGAATATGAAGAAGATCTGCTAGATGCTAAACAAGCAGGTAAAAGTGATAAAGTTAGTAAGTATCAAAAAAAGATTACAGCAGAAAAGCTTAAACTAAAACATCTGAAAGATGAGCTTGGCAAAATTAATTAAATCACCAGTGGCTACTTGTTGTTAACGCTTTAGGTTATCGTTAACAGCAAGTGTACTGCGAATATTATCGGATTAACCATCATATTTAATTACATTATTACGTAACAATAACTATATACAGTGCAGGGCACTTCAATCTTTAAAACTAGCCTAATTAAAATACACTTAAAAATTATACTTAAAAAGTCATACTACAAATAGCAATCAAACATTATGGGGAAGCGCGTTTCCATTACTCTGTTTTATACCAGCTGTCTTTCAACAACTTAGAAGTTCATAGTTAAAACCACTATCAGCAGGGAGTTTTAGTTAAATAACCAAGCGCATTACTGTGATAAACATAATCACACCACAATTTAACATAATTAAAATGACTAATAATTAAACCAAATATAACTAAAACTGAAAATTAAAACCCTACATAATAGGCTATTTAAAGTATCTGCTTATAAAACGAACTAAACCAGCTGATTTATTACTGTTAATAGCGTTATTTTGTAAAACTAGCTATGTAAATACAGGTAAAACCCATGTGTGTAACAGTGATAAACCAGATCTTTTTGAGGTTTATTTATAAAAAACTATTACAACTGATAGCCAAAGTATAAGCACATGGTATATCAATTCAAATATTATGGCCGGATTGTTACTCATAAAGAGTAATAAAACAGCATGGGATTGAAATAGAAATGTTAGTTAGCTATTGGAATAGAAGATAAAATAAAGCGATTAACTAGGTTAAAGACTTAAGCTTATTTATAGGCGTTAATTATGTAGTAAGTTATGCCGCAAATTTAATTGAATTATCACTTAGTTAAAATCACAGTAAGGCTGCTAGTAAATTTATAGAATAAGTTAAGCAAGGATATGCATATAGAGATTTATAAGTAACGTGTAGGTATGAAATAGTAGCTGAATATTACCTAAGTTAAATTGGTAATTTATGCATAGCTAAAAGAAAGAAATGCTTTAAGGGGCCTGATTCATTAAGCTAGATAAGATAATAATTGCAACATAAGTGTTTATATACAAAGAGTATAAGAAGCCACATAAGTAGTAAGCAGCAAAATTCCGTTATTTGAATTGAAAATATAGCAAAGGCATAACAATATACTTGCAGACTGCTTAGTTATAGATAGGTGCGCTTTATAAACAAGGAGAACTTTAACCGCTAAATTATCAGCGGGCTTGTTTTATACAAATACATGTTTAAATAACAAACTTGCTTTATAGGGCTCATGTAAGTAAAGCATCCATATTTAAAGTTATGTATTCGTAGTAGTAGGAAAGCAGCTGTATTGAATTTACTTAAAAACGTAAAATACACTTAATAATCTCGTAACGAGAAGGCTTACAACACACATAGTTATACTGATGTAAGCCGCCGCAGAACTTTAGAAAAATAAACGCTAGATTTTAGAATAAATTAATTATGTTAAATAGGGTGGTATTTAGTTTAATTCGAGTTATGTGTGGTGGAATTTAAATAATGTTTAAAGGGTGTTTGAAGTTGGTTTGATAGAGTAGGGTTTAAACGTTGTTTAAACCCTTTTTGTATTATTCAAAAAAGGCTTTACGGGCTAGAATAAATTGTAAACCAAACTCTTTAAATTCAGTTTCATCATCCAACGTCACTACTTCAATACTACTACTCGTTTCAGCATTAAAGTTAATGGGGAAGAACTGCGCTTCAGCACCAAATTCATTAGCTAAGTCTAATGCGGATTTTAAGGCGGACAGACCGTTTTGGTTTGTTTCAGTTAAAGCCACATTCACGCCCTTAAACTCAATACCTTTAAGTTTAGCAAGTGCTTTTGCAAATGGCTCAAGTACCTGCTCAACGGTTCGTATTTTAGGACGAATTGGTTCTCTAAGTGGTGGCATAGGCTCGGGATAGGTAACTGTACCATCAGCGTTTGCTACGGGATCTGGTAGGTTACTGTTCTTGGCTTCTATCCACTTTACGAGGCGTAAATATTCCAGGTATGCACCCGCCCATTCGTGTTGTTCAATATCACTCGCTAGTTGGGCAAACTGTTCAATATGTGAAATTTTCCCCATACTTACTAGCTGCCCAATATCCTTACCGATTGGTGCTTGCACAAGTGTTGGGAACCCCTCTACATTAAGCAGAGGGTTTTGTTCTTCATCTAATACTATGAAATCAATTATTTTACTTGTCATTTTTAATCCACCCTAAAGGTTCTACCACGATTGCGGTGCCCGCCAGAACATCATTACCATTGGTATCTAAGATGCTACTTTGCTTATTCGTAGGGTAGAACTCATTATCATCACCCCAAGAGGTTCCATCGTACTTAATCTCCACATACGTGTAGACTAGCCAGGCCATACCATTTTCTTCTGTTTGGTAGTCTAATACCTTAACCACTCTAGGGAAGGTGGGACTGAGGCCTTCTATAGCCCCATGTACTATTCTTCGGTTAGTATGCGGTTGTATTCTTCTGTCGTGATCTATAGTCACAACATTTAAAGGATACGCCTTGTTATAGTTAAACCCGCCAGCCCAAATAGGTATAAGACCTATAAGTGAATAAGGTAAACTATGTGCATGTGACGACTGGCTAACCCACGCAGTGCCTAACCCTGACGAAGAACCTAGAACGGGCATGTTATCTGAGTGCCTAGTACACTTAGCCTTCGCTTTATAATTTATGACTCCAATTCGTGTTTCTGGGGCGTTATGTGTATATCTGTTGCTTGCGGATGTTATTGCTAAAGACTCTTGCGGAGTCCATGATAGCCCTAAATCATCCGTACCCACCCATGAATGTTGCGCCAATAAGTTCTTTCGTGAATATCTAAACTCCTTAGCCTCACCTGTAGGTAAATCAGGTAGCCAGTTACCTACCCAGCCTCCTTTTAAATCTTCACACTGCAATATGTTCTCAGGTCTGCCAATAACATCTGTTTGATTAAACTCACCAGCAATAGGTATATCTGTATCTAGTTGGTATATTATTACGGCATTAGGGTTCACTCCCCAAGTAGCCGGGTAGTAAACATGCCCTTTGGTTGTTGATTGTATATTATGTAATTGAGGGTACTCCCTAACATCAAAAATCTCCTGAGTATCTAGGTTATAGGTGTAGTAAACAGCGTTATCTCGGTCAATACCTAAGTTAAAGACTGTTCCTGAATACGCTCTTAACTGTGGTTCTACCCCTGAAGCTGTGGTAGGCCCCGAGAGGGGGGCTATTTTCGTTACTTTAAGATACTCAAATCCTCGTGAGTTACTGCTTTTTACTTTTAAGTCAGCGTCTGCGAAATCTGTGGTCGAAACTCCCGATGCTAGGTATCGCATATCTTGGCAAATACCTCCTGCACCACCACTATAAATTACATCACAGTATCGCCCATCTGGCCTACCACTTAGTAGATGTTCCACGAGTCCAGTTAGGTTACTGTACCCAGCGGTAGTTGTACTTGCGACGGCACTGTGAGAATTGAAAAGCTCCGCTTTATTGGATGGCTTAATAACCTGGCTCGAATCCCAAAGCACCCGACTTCCGTCGTTTTTTAGCCATGCCGAGCCTAAGGGGTTAAAACTAGGATGATACCCCCCTCGATTTAGCCGACTCACCATACCGCATACCAGGAAAAACCCCTCACCATTAACGGCCTTGTTGTCGTTTGCCTCAAGCTTTCTTAATAGATAGCATCCACGGTCGGTAATGTTAGGTTGGTATTTTTCGTAAGATCCTTTAGCGTTAGTGTAAGGTTCTCCAACGGAATACGCCACATCACTATCTGACGCGCCTTGCGCTCTAATCCTTGTTTGTGCCGCTCCACCAAATTGAAGCTGTGAGGCGCTAAAATTAGACTGGAAACCTCCTTTGCTCCAATTGCCATTGCCCAACCCAGCGATACTACGACCACGTATACTCCATTGGTAAAACTTACCCGTTACATCATTAAAGTAAATATTGTTCTCAGGATCACTTGCTATGGCAATCCTCTGCCCCTCAGAAGCTGTTTGCCAGTTGACCCCCCAACCTTGACTGTCCGAATCCCCCTCATACCAAGCAAAGAATGATGCTGGCTTAGAAATGTTAGCCTTAGTGTATACTCCGTTTATCTGTGTAGCTCCACTCTGTATCATCCCGCAAGAGTATACAAAAGGGTCTTCATCGGATATTTCCCGTAAAAAAGCCTCAAAACCCCAAAGATCAAAACGTTCTGTAACCACCTTGTTTGTATCTGTCTCACTTGCAAAAGCAATAGCAGCTGTTGCATGAATAACAGATAACCCCGTAGCTAAGTCAACCGTTCGCGTACCATCTTCGGGGGGCGGAAACTTTATAGTAATGCCGGAGTTTTCAGCAGTTGAACGCTTAGCATCAACCCGCACAAGTACCCCGTTAAAGTTAATATAAGCAGCTCTAGTCGGGGAGTCACCTTTAACGTCTGCAGAGGTCAATGCGAAATTTTCTGACAACCCCAACCCTAAGATATTAGGTATGTTATTTCTAATAAATAAACCGCTACCTACCCCCTCCATTGTGTTGCCATTTTCTCGGTGCTTACCAAAATGCACAAAACCACTGGCAGCAAATTTTTCATTATTCTGCGCTCGGTTAGCTTCAAACTCTACTTTACGCATAGCCCAAGGGTGGGGATGGTAGGTATCTAACTGGGTTTGGGCTTCACTCTCAATTTGTTTGAGGGTTTTAACTGTGGTAGTTGTGCCATCTTGGTTAGTGAATGTGACAGACCCCATGTTTGTTTGCCAGTTTTGCATGGCCACGAAGTTGTCATTGACGTTTTTGTTCGCGTTGTTAATAGCATCGACGGCGGCTCTAAAATCGCCGGTTGTTGGTATTACAACAGCGGGCTGGCTGGACTGGTTACTGTTAGCCCAGTTTTTAACCAGCTCAATATATTGCTGACTGGCTGCGCCCACATAGCCACGGTTGATCTCAACCAAAAAACCCGCTAAAAATAAAAAATCACCTTGGCGCACATTGGCGATACTCTCGCCGCTGTTGATTGTTACTACTTTAGAGCCGTTGGTAACACTGGCTTGACTAGCTGTAAATGCTGCCATTGTTTAGTCCTCTTTTATGAAGTTAATATATTTAGTTGCTGCCCGTAACAACGATAGATAAAGAGCGTGAGCCCGACATTTTCAATCCTGCTTCGTTGTACGGAAATGACACTGTTCTCGCTACAGCCCGAAGCTGTAAAAGCTGACCCTGGCTAACAGTCAAATTGGTATTCGCCGATACTCCGGTCGTAACAGAAAGAATTATTTCCGGCCCTTCTTGTGTACAGCTAGCAGTACCTATAGCGTTATTTCCTGCAATAGCTTGCCATGTACCGCCTACAAGCATTTCTATATCTACTGTTGAGCTTGGTTTATACGGGCTAGTAGGGCATGTGCCGCCGCCACTGGCGCCACCTCGGCCCGTGACACTAGCTGTAACATTTATGGACGTCGTTCCGCCTGGTATTGTGAAAGAACCCGTTAAGACGTTAAGGCCACCTGACGTATTAGTCGCTTGGCGCGAAATTGATAACGTACCAGCTTGAAACGTGCCCCCAAAATAAAAACCACCGTTGTTTGTTTTATAGCTAACAGCATTGCTCTTGCTCATGCCTGCGTATATAGCAGACTGTGTTGAGCTGTTCCAAGTTACACCGTTTATTTTGGGGCCGTACCACGATATTAAATCGGCAGTAGGGCCAAATGGCAGGGAACGTCCCACAATATCCAAGTAATCCGAACTAGGTTCTGTGATTACTATCTCACCCCCCATAATTATTGGTGATTCAATGCGTGAGCTAGCTCTAAACACTTTACCATCTACAGTGCCGTCTATTAGAGCGTCGCCGTGGACTCGCAATGTGTAGCTTGCCCACGAACTGCCGTTAAATCGTTTTGTTGTCTGGACCTTTGCGTCGCTAGATTTGTAAATGGTTACCCGGTCGTGCTCAACCGGTGAGCCCGGGACGCTGGCATTTGCTGTCGCATCTGACCAGGCGCCGGTTGACGTGGCGATTTGAACCTCTATCGAACCTCGATTTCCATTTTGTCCATTAAGCCCGTTTTGACCATCTGCGCCATCAGCTCCTTTAAATAATGACCATGTGTAATCAGCTGGGCTGCCTGACTCCGTTGCTGTGGTTTTATTTACCGCAATACCGATGTATTTGGTGTTGCTGTTAGGGGTTTGATACATGCCGGAACCGCTGACGTTTTCGCTGTATGCAATCCATGTGTAGGTTGTTTTGCCATCCGCACCTTTTGCACCAGGCACACCGTCGGTACCATTAGCGCCATCTTCACCTTTTATTTTTGACCATGTGTAATCCGCTGGGTTGGTTGACTCTGTAGCCGTGGTTTTATTATAAGCAAAGCCAATATACTCTTTGTTAGTTGGGGAGTTGCTAAGCCCAGCACCACTGGCATTATCAGCATATTTTAACCATGTATACGTTGTTAGACCGTCCGCGCCTTTTGCACCTTGAATGCCTTGTGGCCCAGTTGCACCGTCCTGACCATCAGCACCATCAGCACCATCAGCACCATCTTTGCCATCTTGCGCTTTAATATCATTTAACGTACTTACTTGATGGCCATCACTGAGTACTAAGCGCCCCCTAAATGTTTGCACAGGGTTGAGTCGATCAGAATTATCAAGGTATATCGTTGGCACAAACGTGCCATTAACCATTACACCTTGGCGAATAACATTAGCAATCAAGTCAAGATTACCCACTTCACCATCGTTATAACCCGCTATGCCAACTACGCGACCGTTGTTATCAAGCGTCCAGCCACCGCGAGCAACTAGCTTACCTTCAACCGTGGTAAATAGTTGGCGTAGCTGTTTAATGCTCGCGGTGTTTTCACCGTCGCTAATTTGCATGTTGGCGATAAACTCAGCAAGGGGACCATTAACCCACGAACCGCCATCGGCAACACATTGCACGGCGTCGTTCTCGCTGGTGATTTGGCCTTGGGCATTTAAGCAGTAACCCACGGCGGTGCGGGTGTACTCTTGCGCTGTAGCTATGGCGGTATTTTTAGCGGCCTCGGTATCATCATTAATTTTTGCAGTCAGAGTTTGTTGTAACGTGCTAAAAGCTTGATTTTGGCTTGCGAATGTTTCGCTTACATCGTCAAAGCTGGCGATTGTGTCGGCAACAAACGATTCAAACTCGATATCACGCAGGGTGTTGGCTTCATCAATGCTTGCAATAGCCGTAGTTACATCGCTAAAGCGCGCCGTTACGTTATCAAATGTTGCTTGATAACGCTGATCACGTACTACGCTTGCTTCGTACTGATTAGCTACCGCTTTGTTTAGTGACGCAATAATAGCGTTGCTGCTATTAAAAATAGCCGCAAGTTCAAGCTGCTGTTTAGCCAAACTTTCAAGCCCTGTGGTTTGGGCCTGCAGCTTTTCGTTAGCGAGTGACGCTTTTACATTGAGCGTTGCTAAGTCCTGGTCTTGCATCATTTTGTTATACGCAGCAATAACGTCATTTAAGCCCTGGGCTTGTTGCTCAAGCTCTAAGCCTTGTATTTGCTTTATGCTAGTCGTTACAGCGCCTTCCGCTGCATCTAAACGTTGTTTTACATTCGCAAAAGTAGCGTTTACGCCATCTTCTTTATCGTTAAATAACGTGATCTGGTTTTCAATATAACCTTCTGCAGCATTAATAAACAGCTGCGCATTATTAGCTTTTTGCAGAGTGCCGTTGCCTTTAAACTCTTGCAGTGTCGCACTTACTTGATACGTTGCATTAAATGTATCAAGCAACTGACTTACGTTGCTTTGGGTTTGATAGCCTTTGCCGTCAACATACGCTGCACTAATATTGATAGCGCGTTGTACTGCGGGACCGTCAATCCAAGTATGGCCGTCTAGCTCACATTGCACGGCAGCATCTTGATCAACACGTTCGCCGTTGGCATCAACACAATAGCCGGTTACTGCGCGGGTAAACTCGTTAGCAGTGGCAAGCATAGCTAAATCTTGCGTTTGAAATTCAATGCGTAATTGAGTGCCCAACGTAGCGCGAGCTTGTTGCTCGGTGATCACCAAATCATCAATGCGGTTTAAATCAGCCTCAGCTTCACCCATTCTTATTGATAGTTGCTGCTGTGCGTTGGCCGTAACGGTAATATCGTCTGCATTGGCTTGTATTAAATCGTACGCAAATGCAATGTTATCGTTTATGCCGTTTGGCTTATTAACAAACTGAGTAACGATATTTTCAATGGTGCCCTCAGCGGCGTTTATCCATTGCTGCGCTTCTTTTGCCGCAGTGATTATGCCCTCGGCGTTAATCTGCTGAATTGTCGCTTTTATGCCAAAACTTGCATCCCATGTATCAAGTATTTGTTCTACATTGCTCTGTGTTTGATAGCCTTTATTGTCAACGTAGGCGGCGCTTAAGTTAATTGCGCGTTGCACTGCTGGGCCATCTACCCAAGTATGGCCGTCTAGCTCACATTGTACTGCGTCATCTTGATCAACACGTTCGCCATTGGCATCTACGCAATAGCCGGTTACTGCCCGTGTAAATTCATTAGCAGTGGCAAGCATGGCTAAATCTTGCGTTTGAAATTCAATGCGTAATTGAGTGCCCAACGTAGCGCGGGCTTGTTGCTCGGTGATCACTAAATCATCAATGCGATTTAAATCAGCCTCCGCGCTGCCCATTCGTACTGATAGTTGCTGCTGTGCGTTGGCTGTTACAGTTAGATCGTCGGCGTTGGCTTGTATTAAATCGTACGCAAATGCAATGTTATCGTTTATACCATTTGGTTTATTAACAAACTGAGTAACGATATTTTCAATGGTGCCCTCAGCAGCGTTAATCCATTGCTGCGCCTCTTTCGCGGCGGTGATTATGCCCTCGTCATTAATTGTTTGGATCGTTGCTGTTATGCTGTATTGGCCGTCAAACGTGCTAATAAATTGCTTAACGTTGGCGGCTGTTTGATAGCCTTTTTCATTTACAAAAACGCTGGTGTAATCGTTAATTAACTGCACGAGTGGGCCGTCAACCCAATCATGCCCAAGAGCAATGCAGGCCATTGCGTCTGGTTCATCAACGCGGTTGCCCTGTGCATCTACGCAGTAACCTACAACCGCCTCTAATCGCTCGTTGGCTTGGGCAATAGTGCGTGTTCCTTCGCTGGTTATTTCGGCTCTTAACTCACGTTCAGTGGTTGAACGCGCTGTACGTTCGTTAGCAAATGCTTGGTTTAGACTTGTTAAATACGCTGCGTTTTGGCCATATAAACCCGCAAGTTCGAGCGTTTGGGTTGCGAGTGACTCAACATCATTAGTAACTGCAGTTAGTTTTTGATTCGCTGCGGCAAGGCTAAAGCTTTGCTCTGCCAGCTCCTGGTCTTGCTGCATTTTGTTGTATGCAGCAATAACCTCATTCAAACCAAGCTCTTTTACGTCAAGCTCTAAGCCGCTAACTTGGGTAATGCTCTGGCTAATTTCACCGGCGATTGCATCAATGCTTTGCTCAGCAACACTAATGCGCTGGTTTACGCCATCGTCACTGTTTAAAATGCTGGTTACTTGGTCACGTATTGTGGCCTCTGCGCCGTTAATCCATGTTTGTGCCGCATTGGCTTTTATTATTATGTCCTGGTCGTTAAACTCTTGCAGGGTAGCCGCAATACTGTACTGAGCATTAAACGAGTCAATCAGCGTTTGTACGTTACTTTGCGTTTGATAGCCCAGTGCGTTAACCCAAGCTGTTGTTGCATACTGGGCCATAACGCCTGTGGCCGCGTTAATGTCTTGCTCAAGCTCGGTTGTACGTGCCGTAATATCCGCAAGGGTTAAATCGTTAGCGCCACGTTTACCAACCTCGATAAAATCAATATCACACGCGCCTAAGTTAAACTCTAAGCTGGTAATCGTGCCCGTGTAGCCTGCTGTGCCTGTGGCATCGAGCGTTAAGGTCTCAAAATCTGTGCCTGCTGGCTCGGGTAAGTGCAGGGTAGTAGTGCCACCATTAAATTTAATATCGCCGCGCCACGTTGCATCTGAGTGTTTACGCACGCGCAGGCGAAACATCGGGTTTTCAGCCGCGTTATAGCTGATTGCTGGGCTGCTAATTTGTGCAGTGGCCACAATGTAGCCTGTTGCGTTGTGGCTGTCTGGATCAAACCCTTCGCTACTGGTATTAAACTGCCAGCTATACGCGGGTTGTAGTGCGGCCAATGCACCGGCTATCTGGCTTTCAACTTCACTAAAAGTGGCTTTTTGGTTGATTTGCGCGGCTTGTATAATAAGCTGCGCTTCAGCTTGGCTTATACGGCTTTGAGACTGAGCAATTTGTTGTGACGCGATAGTAATTTTACTGTTAGCGCCCTCAATCATTAGCGTGGCGCTGTTAAAGCTTTTATCAGCATACGCAAAAGCACGATTAATAATTGTGCCAGTATCCGGATCAACATACACAGCCGCATCAATTAAGCGCTCGTTATTAAACGCACGGCGCTCGTATTCGTTACGCCAGTTTGTATACGCGCTAGTCACGTTTAAAAGGCTTAAACCAATACTTTGCTGGGCTAATCGCTGCTGTTCAATTGCGATATTATTGATTTTAATAAGCGCGGGTAGGCTGTTTTGCTTGGTTTCGTCTAAAACCTCGGTTACGCGTTCTAAATCGTTTATTTTGCTGTTTGAGTCGGCTAATTGCTGCTGCAGATTGTTTGGGTTCTCTGCGTTAATCACATCAACAATATTAACGAGCTGGTCAATTTGAAATGGGATGCTGTTTGGGTTTTCTGCGTCGAGTACTTGAACTTTTTCAGCAAGTCCGGTGAGTGCGTCAATATTTTTAGCTATTAAGCTGGGTAGGTTATTTTCTGTTTCAGGACGCAAGCGATCAACTTGCGTATTCATATCCTCAATAAGTGTTTGTGCGTCCTCACTTAATTGAGTTAATTCAACACCATTAATAAACTCGGTTAAATCTACAAGCGTGGTGTTTGCTATAACATCTACCCAGTCACTTGCGCCCAGGTGATTAACGCTGCGCACTCTAAACTTATACTCAGTTTCGCTTTTTAAACCAATGCGATTATAAATCTGCGCCAACACACGCTCACCGCTTTGCGGACTTTCTGTGGTGCCTAAAAATTCCCACTCAAACGCAGTACCAATACCGGCTGTAGCTATGTCAGCAGTTAGCGTTATTTGGTTGTAATCTGCAGTTACATAAACGGTAGGCAAAGTCGGTGTAAGCACACTAAATTGCACAGCTACAAGCAACGAGCGTTGTCCAAATATGTTTTTAGCACTAATACGCGCGGTGTATTCACCCAGTTGTAAATTCGGAATCGTTACTTGGGTATAAGTTACAGAGGTTTTAAACACCTGCTCATCAGCCGCAGTATTAATAAACTCTACATCATACTCATTAACAGCAAGTGGAGCAGGGTGGTTCCACTTAATAATGCCATTGCCGTCACCATCAATCGTAACCCGTACATCAAAAATAGGTTGTGGCTTACCCACTAAATAGTCACTATTTGGTGTTAAATCTTGCGCACCAGGTACTAAATTATCAGCCCATAAATCAGGGCCGTCTTCAACGCACATCAATGTCACGCCGCCGTCTAATCTGAAGCGGCGCTCAACTACACGGTATATTTTATTGTTTATCGACTCATTCGGTAGGTTTAAATACACAGTACGGCCAACTGCTGCAGCCAAGCCCTTGTGTTTAAGCGGCAGTTCAATTTCACCTAACCGGGTTTGTTCTAAATGTATTGTTGCCAGGCGCTGGGCCGTCGTGCCACTGCGCACAAACGGTAACGTAATCGACTTTTCTAATACCTGATTATCAATAGCTTGATACCCAGCAGATACAACAGGCGGAGCGTCTGTCCTGTCGTAGTTTTGCTCAGGGTCGGTAAACGTCGCTCTCACAACATTCGCACGATCGCGTAAATCAGCATGCCACTTTATTTTAATATTGCCATGCACATCATCAGCATTAATAGTGTATGTAGGGTTGCCATACCAAGCCCCAACACGCACATACCACTGGCCCATTTGCCTAAAAATCTTGCCCGCAAAACATCCTTCTAATTGGTTTAATACATCAAGCGGTTTAGAGCTAAAGGTAAAGCTACCATTCGTAGTATAGCGCTTTTCGGTTGTTATTTTACCTGCCGCATCTTTAAACTCAGCGTCTTCGTCACATACGTTTATCGCAGCAATCCACCAGCCCAGCGGTAAACGATCAAACGGCACTTCATGCGCACCGTAAAATCGAACGTAGTGCAAGGCGCACAACACCGCATTTTGGCTCCACGCCCACGTAGTTTCATCATCAGGATTTTGAGTCGTATCGCGCGGATCCCACACCCGTGCACCACGTATTAAAAACTCGGTTTCACTAATACCATCTTCAAATACTTCGCGATTGTTTTCCAGCTCTATAAAAATATGTGCTTGGTCAATGCCTATATGCTCATTTGTCCAACCGGCCATTTTAGCCACAGCTTTAGCATTAGCCGCTGTATGGCGGCCATCACTTAACTCATAATCCCAGCTTTCAGTTGGGTAATCAGTAATGGGTTTATCAGCTATATAAATTTCTTCAAGCGCGTCAATAGGGGCCCCATTTATAAGCACCACCATTTGCACAAACTTTTTTTCACCACGTTCTACTTCCGCCTGGTGCGCAATAACACCACCCACACGATCGCGGCCAAACGTAATGCGGCGGGGCTGATCAATACCTTTTTGTAAGCCTTTAGCCAGTGTCGCTAAATCCTCTTCTGGTAAATCTGGTGTAAGCGAATCCCAGAGCGCTCCCACTGTTTTATTAAAAACACTGCGCCCAAGGCCAAAAATGTCACCACCGGTATCAACTACAACATCAACAACTTTAGACATTGCGAGGCTCCAACGGATACACCGCTTTTACTGCACTCATAGGTAGAGTAACCAACCCGTTATCACCCACACATACCACAGCGTTAACAGTCACAATGCCGCCCACATATTCATTATTAAATTCAACTAATGCAATGTCGCCACGGCGAGCGTAAGCAATCGGCACTTCAGGGTTTAAACGGTCTTTAAATACACTTTGAACGTCGTTTAAACCGCGTTTAAACAATTGTTTAAATGCCCCCGCTTTTGAGCGATAAGCGCCTCTAAAGTCAGCTGCAACATCATTGCCCGTTGCAAACAACACCCAATCGGCAATCAATAAGCAACAATCATTTTTACCCCATTTAAAAGGTTCACAATTACGCTGAGTAACAAAAGCAGCAAGTTTAGCGTTGGCGTTCATGTCGATTGTCCCCTATGTATTTACCTGGTTGTGTGTCACGTAGCTTTTGTTTGTTTGCCGTTGTTTGCTCACTAAAAAACTTATCGCCCGGGTGCAGCGCTTTTTGGGTAGCATCGTTCCAGCGTTGGTGTAATCGTGCATCTTTCCAACGCTCGCTTTCACCCGCTATGCTCAATTGAATTTGCGACACGTCACCACGTTCAACATCGCACGCAACAATGTACCCACTTTCAAGTATTTGGCTTTGGCTAACACGGTAATGCTCATCAACAGTTACAAGATAAATTTCGCAGCCCAGGCTAATAGGGTCATTTTCGGCAACCTCAGCTAAAACAGCCTGGTCTTGAGTGTGTAAAGTTAAACGTATGCGGGCACTGTCATTTTTATCGCTGGCCGGTATTTCGCTTACCGTGCCTAACATACCTACGCCATGCCAAGTACGGTTTTTAAAGCGGCGCTCACCCACACCTGTATGCAGTAAAACATCACCACTTTTAAAAGCTAAGCGCACAAAGTAGCGGGCACGGCCGCTATTAGCTAAATCAGCAAGTAAAGCAGCATTTAAGCTTTCCATTAAAACGCCTCCCGGCCTTTAATTTTCCAGCTTGTAACAATGCCTTTTTTATACTGAGCACTCGCAAGCCCTTGCTTATTGTCAGCAAGTCTAAATAAGCCAGCGGGTTGTTTAAACGTAATTAGGGTATTGTCTGCAGGTATTCTGCGAACAGGAGATTCAAAATTAACCGTTGCTTGGCCAATCGAATTACTTATCAAGTCAGCCGTTAATATCTTAAGTTCAGTACTTTGCCCAACGCCAACTTGCATGCGTTCGCCAGCAACCAACAAGGTTTGGTTAGCGGGTAGGCCATCGATATTTAATATGTTTCCATCTTGGTTTGCACCACGTACAAAACCAGTAAAGTCTTTATCTAGCTGCTCTCGGCGATAATCAATTAAGGTAAACGTACCCACTTGGCCGCGCAGGCTGGCAATAAAACCATCAAGCGCCAACGCATCACGCTCAGGCACATTGGCAAGTTCAATTTCAAACTCCCAATAAGCACCTTCTAAGTCGTAAATCTCAGTGGCATTGTTGGCTTTATTTAAATGAGTTTGGCTATTAGGCACTAACGTAAAGTTAGATAGCTTAGGCCGTTTTGGGAGTGGAATAGGTTGCATCGTTACCAGGTTTCGTAATAAAACATTGGTAACGAGTATAAAATTTAATGGGTAACTCTTTGGCTGGAAAGGGGTTTACATAGTTAAAGTAGCTTACGTTTTTCAAGTTCTAAAAGCACTTCATCAGAAAGTGCATTACGCCAGGCTATTTCTTTTAGCTGTCTACATACTAAACCAGCAATCTCTAAAAACACAAGTTCCGCAGTTTCTTTTTCACCTTCTTTAGCAGTTTGACGGAGATGGAAAGCTATTTCAACAAACATAAGCCAAGTAAAAATAGTGAGTTTTGCAAATAAAGTAACCTCTAGTACTTCTCTGTACTCCTTGCTTTTTAAGGCTCTCATGAATAAAGCTATTGACTTAATCTTATCAATATATTCAAAGGTTTCTTTTGAAAAAATAATATCTACATGCTGCTTGTTTCTTTCAATATTTTTATCAGGCCTAGTCTTTAAAAATTGAAAGTATTCAAAAATAAATTTTTCAAGGGGTATTTTTTGCGAATGTTCATAGTAGTATTCGTCAATCTCAGAATCTTTATACCCATCAAAATTTATAAAGTAGATTTCTTTATTATCATCAAAAACTCTTATTTCTTTTTGCATTGTTACTTTAATTTCATTCGCGATTTCAAAAACAGCATCTTTAATAACGCTAAAGTTTTGAGTATCAGATTGCTCTCTAAGAGCTAATTTGGTTTCTTCTAACTCGCTTTTACTAGTTCGCCAAGTTAGAAAAATTAACACAGATGTTATAGCTAGCAGTGGAGGCGTGAGAATTCCATTGAAATAACTTGCTGTATTGACCCAATTTTCAATGGGAGTATTTAGGTTGAAGTTAAATTGATAAAAAAAGAACACTAATATTATAAAAAATATTAAACTTAATGATGCTACGTATATTTTTATGCCCATCTACATTCCCTCGTTTTAAAACTCCTTTTTACACCAATCTCAAACACTTAACAACTAAGCAGCACCGCGTACTGCTCTAATAATCGAGCCGTTTTCTTGTATATTAGCTACCACAACACCCACTACTTGGCGTGCTATGTCTTGGCCAACTGCTTGCGAGTTTTGCTCATTAGTTGAGCCTTGCACCGTAATTTGGTTGGTAATACTAATACTAACCCCGCCAGAGCCACCATCATTAGCAGCGCCGCCACCGTTATAACGTCGTGCCATTTGGCTAATTTCGGTATTTTGTTTAGGGCTTAATACACGCTCACCACGCTGCAGTACATAGGTAGATTCGTTAGGTACATAGTCTAAACCACCGTGCGCAATACCCGCTGGTTGCTGTGCTTTTATTTGTCGTACTTGCTGTAAGCCACTCATAACAGCACCCGCAGCTGCAACACCACCCAGCACAGGGCCAATAATAGGAATAGACGCAAGTGAGGTAAATGCAGCAGTGGCACCTTGGTAGGTATTAATTACCGCTTGCGCTATAGCAAAAGCTTTATACGCTTTAAAGGCTGTTTTACTTTGTCCTGCCATAGTTTTAAATGTGGCAGCACCTAAACCAACAATAGCACTCGCTTTTTCTGTTTCGGTTTGTTTTTCAAAGTTAGCAAATGCTAAAACATTGCTTTGCAATGCTCCTGTATGGCGGGTTTTAATTTGCATTAACCGCTCTTGATGAGCTGCTTCGTCAGCCTCGCGCTGACTGTAATAACCGTTAGCTGCATTAAGTTCTGTTTGTCGTTCCAAATCCTTAATTTGGCTATCAGCATTATATTCAAGCTCGCCCGCATCATCATTAGCCGCCAAGCCAATTTGTGCTCGGCGTTTTGCATCAACTCTGGCTTGTTGCCTAGCTTGCTCAACACTCAGTTCGTTGTTGTAAGCAGCCAGCGCTTCACGCCCAGCAAAACCTTTAACTACGGCAATACGGTTTTCTAAATCACGTTGTAAGTCATTTTTACGCTTTTCTTCTGCTTGGTTTTGTATCCGCGTTTTATCAGCTTCGCGCTTAATAGCTATGCTTTTTAAGTCATCACTGTACTTAATATCAAGCTGCTTTAAAATTTCATCGTATTTAGCTTTATTACCAGCATCGTTGCTACGAGCGGTGATCACCATTTGCTTACGTTTATCGTAGCTGTCTTTTAAACGAGCTTCCTCAGCCATTAAGCTCACTTCTAAGCGCTTAATGTTGTCTGGTAGCACAGAGCTTGTTACTACTGGTTTAGGCTTTTCACTCTCTTTAATAGCAAGTACTTGTTGCAGTGCCACCACTTCATTTTTTAAGTCAGTAACACGCTTTTCAGCAGCTTCCACATCCGAAAACTTACCTTTTAAAAAAGGGTTATTAAATCTGTCTCTTGCTTCATCGGCTAGCTGTATTGCGCCTTTAATCCGCCCCTGAGCCATTAGCAATAAGCCTTGTGCTTGGCTACCAGTTAAGTTGGCATATGGGTTTAAATCTTTACTTGCTTCTTTAAGTTTATTAACTGAGTCGGTAGCGTCATCGCCTTGGCTTGCAAAGTAAGCAAGACCAATTCCAGCTGTGACAAGTAGGCCAACAGGCCCGCCTAGTAGCCCCATAACAGCACTAAGACCACGAGCTGCAAGGGTCGCTCTACGAGCAATAGGTCCATACGCGCTGGTTGTAGCGTTCACTGCCCCTTGTGTTGCGGCTACTTGCATATTAGCTGCAGCTAACTTATTAACTCCAGCTGCTCTAGTGCCATCAGTATGCGCCATTGCTAGCTGTCTTTTTGCAGCGGCCTGATCAGCTAATGCTCTTTGGTGCTCTGCAATAGCAGTCGCTTTTGCTTGTTTTGCCAAGGCTGCATCAGCAATTAACGCCTTACTTTTTGCGGCAACATTGGCAATATAGCCTTTAGCGCTTGCGGCTAACCCAGCAACTAAATGCCCTGTTAAAACGGCAGCCAATCCACTTGTTGCCATCATTAAACTATCTACGGCGCCTTCGTTCTCACGTAAATAAGCCATAGTGTCGGTAATACTATCTACCACACTAGTCACAGCAAAATTTACTGGCTCTTCGTATTTGCGTATTAAGCGCTGGTATTCGTTACCCATTTCAGCAAAGCTGGCGTTTATTTTACCTTCTGTAGCTTCAGCTGCACCTGCGTAATCATCCAGGGCTTTAATTAAGTAGGTTTTAAACATTTGACTAGTAACTTGGCCGGCATTAACCATTTGCCTAAAACTACCGGCAGCGCCACCTGTGGCTTTATCTAGCTTTTGCATTAAGCCTGGCAATGGCTCAGTTACTTGGTTTAACTCTTCTGCGCGTAACGTGCCGGCAGTCATGCCTTGAGTCATACCAAATAAACTCTGGCTTAACTGTACGTTACTCGCACCTGTTTTAGCGGCTACGTTGGCAAAGCCTTCTAATATGGCTTTACCTTGTGCGTTAGTCACTAAACCAGACTCTTGCAAGGTTAAAACGCGGCTGTACGAATCGGCAAGGGTGGTGTAGTTGGTGTTTAAACGGTCAGAGGTCGCAAATAAATACTCTTGTACTTTTGCGTAATTTTCGGCCGAGCCGGTTAACCCTTTTAAGCGGGTGTCAAGCATTTGGGCAGCGCCCGTATCGCGCACAAACATAGTGGCGGTGCCAATGCCCACAAGCGTAGTAAGGGTTGCACCAATTTGCCCGTAGGCGCTATTCATTAATCCCAGCTGGCGGGTCATAGCGCCTTGCTGTTGCATAGTGCGGGCTTGGCTTGCGCCTAATTGCTGGTTAGCAGCAACTTGTCGCTGCACCGCTTGCTGAATGCGGTTTAGTTCGTTTACGTTTTGGCGCGCACCGGTGGTAACTGCTTTACCGTCATAACTTAAGCGTAACGCCAAATTCAGTTTGTTGCTCATCGGGTCGCCTTATTATGTTTATTATGGTGCGCTCTAATGTTTGTAGTTTTTCAAAATCATTAGGGGTTAACGTTATATTTGCATAGCGCCAAGCTATATCTGCCCGGGCATAATCTAGGGCTATTTCTACCCCTTCGTTATCACGCTGCCACTGGCTGCTTGCAGTTGTAAGTGCAATTACAGCACAGTGGTTTTGCGGCAATACAAATAATGTATCTTCTTTTGTAAGCGGTGCCTTCGGTGCACCAAAATGGGCTTCGTCGTCATCTAGTGTTTTACTTGATGCTGCTAGGTCGCCCAAAAACCACCTAGCAACATCGGCTAGTTTTTTTCGTGTATACGGTACTGCGCATTAATACACTCAACACTTAAGCGGGCGGTTATGCCACTGTACGCCAGCAGTTCTTCAAGCGTGTCGTTTGCAAAAGGTACGTCTTTGCCATCATCAACAAAGCCATCCCAGCTAATAAGCAGTTCACGTACAATTTCGCCATCATTAGCGCCTTGCTTTTCAGTCAGCAGTTTTAGCTCGCTTTCAGTCACTAGCTTTATGTGTGCGGTAAACTTAAATAGCACACCACCAAACTCAAAATTAAGGGGGGCTTTTACCACCGCAGTTTTTAAGTCATTGAGTAATTTCAATTTCATTGCAAACTCACTTATATTCTTTAGTTAGTCTTAAAGCTTCGTCTTTAGCAGCGTTAAGAGTATTAAATTTCAACATGCCATTACTGTCTTTACAGTAACTTGGCGCTTTCCCTTTTCTCTTTACTACGACGGTATAAAATTCAACTTCACCAGTATTTATATTGGTTATGTTCATTGCTTGAAATCGCATAAGCATTACTCAAAAACAATCGTTAGTTCGTCATAGCCTGTGCCACTGGGTACTAGTTTGCCGTCAAATTCGTAACCGGTTAATTCTGAGTCCAGGCTTACATATTTCGGTTGAGGCATTTGGTAGCGACCAATAATCGTTACTTTTTTACCTGCGGCGGTACCGTGGGTAAATTCAAACATCTGTACTTTGCCAACATCGTCAAAGGGGTTAAAGGTGGCCAGTTCTTCGGCGGTTAGCGTAAAGTTAGCGCTGCTTTCGTGACCGGTTATCATTATATTTTCTTCGTTAATGGCACGGTCAAACACCACGTTATTACCTAAGTCGACCGTAAGCTTGTGCAGCGTGCGTTTAACGTCGTTAAGCTTAAAATCACTGCTATTACTTACGCCAAGTACTTCGGGGCGCACCCAACGGTCCCAATCAACAGCAGGGGCAGCGCTACTTGCAACCGGCGCACTAAACAACCCTTTAAACTGCCAATTCAGCATGGGCTTGCCTTTTTCAAGCGCAAAGCTCACGTTGCCTTTCATTTCGCTAATGTTGTGGGTGTTTTTACCAAAGCGTACTTTGCAAGTCACCGCCACCGCAGCGCCTTTAGTAAAGGTAACGCTTGAGGCATCAGCCACTTGCACCATGCCACACGCTAATAACAGTGGGGCAAAGGCAGGTTCATTACCGGCAGTGCCACTCATAGCAAGCGGGGTTTTAAAGTTAAGGCTTATATGCTCACCATAAAACGTTTCCATACTCGCACCGCTGTAACTGGTTTCTAGCTCGTCTTTTTCGCTTTCGCCTTCAAGAGTCAATTCAACATCACTGGCATAAATAGCGTGTAAGCCCGTTAATGTTGTGCCTAGGGCATCCGCTAAAATGAGTTTGTCTTTAAATCGCCAACTGCTCATGCGTTAGCCTCCACTTTAATTAGCTCACCGCTTTTTAAATTAAAAGCGCCGGCTATTTCATCTCTGTTACCTTTAGCACTTGCAAGTACCTGGTTAACGTTTTGGGCAATCGTCATCGCGCGGGACTTTTTAGGGGTTGTGATCACAACGCCTTTTTCCTCTGCGGGTTTGGTTGATTGCGGCTCGGTTTGTTTGCTCATGGCATCACCTTCACAGTTACGGTATGTAGGCCAGTTACACTAAACTGACACTGATAAATTAAATTATTTGTTTTCTTGCTAAGCTCAATCGTGCGGCCTTTATCAAGTTTTATTGCATCCCACCCCGCATACTGGCACCCAGCCACGGCGGTTTTAACATCACTGCGCAGTTGTTTAATTTGCTCATCAGTGGTGGCATTCCCTGCAGAGCAAGGGATCACAATCATCACCGCAAACACATCTTTAACCTGGTACTCATCAAGCCCGGGCACTTCATTGGTATTGATGTTGTCATCGGCCAGTGGCAATACAAACAGTTGCGCACTGTGTACTGCATGTTCACGCACGTAGTTAAAGTCGCTTGCAAAGCCAACAGTTGCATTAAGCACAGTGTTGCTTAGCAAGGTTTCAATGTTGTTTAAATCAAAGTTAAATGCCATTTAAATGCTCTTTAAATACTGTTTAAACTTAACTAAGGGACTGTTTAAATTAACCAATCAGTAATGATGTCGTTAATTTCAGTCTCTTGCACAGCAGCAATACCCAGTATTGGCCTTGCTGTTAAGGTCACGCTTTTATTACGGCCGGCTTTACCACCAAAATGGTGTATGGCTGCGTACTTTTCGCCTAAGCCATGCTCAAGCGTATTGCCATTTACGTTATGCGTAACAGAGCCTGCTAAGTTACGCTCATCAGTAAGCGTTAAACCGCCACGGTCTTTGGCTGCTTGCGACTGCTCCCACTTACGGCCTTCGGGTGTTACTTCACGTAAAAATCGAGTGGTGACGTCCATGTCTAAAAAGGCACCAATGTCGTCCAGTACATCAGCTGGTTCACCGCTTGTGTTTGCAATTTGGGTTAAGCGGGGCAGTGCATTACCCGTTATATTTATAAATACACCCGCCAATTTAATAGCCTGGCCAGTTAAATTGAGTGCCCGCAACTCTTGTTCGCATCCCTGTTCTTGTGGCTACGGGCCCGTCTTCCTTAATTTGGATCACGCCTTTACTAACCTTGTCTAGCATCGCCATAGCACTGCTTTTAAGGTTTTTAAGGTGTTCGTCTGCAATGTTAGGGGCAAGTTCACAATGCATTAAATCATTAGCTATGCCCGGTAATACCGAGCCATCAATGTCGCGTTGGTTTAGCTCAAACCGCGCTACATACCCTGCTATAACTGAATTTACATTTTTTTGCGCTTGGTTATACCAAGCATTAATCTGCGCTTGTAACTCACTATACGTTTCACTTAAAAGTGCGGCTTCTACATCGTCACGAGTAGGGCGACTGCCCGCCACCGCAAACTTAGCCGTAGCAAATTGCAACAGCACATTAATGCCAACTTTGTCGATAACTGCTTGAACTGTCGTAAACATACACACCTCAGTTAGTAAAAAAAGGCCCCAAAAAAAACAAAAAAAGAGGCCTTTTAACTAGGGAACAATGAAAAATTAAATCTAGCGTTAGCCAGGCGTTAATACGTTGGTAAGTAAAATACCGCAATCTTTTGCAATAACTTGCTCTTGTACGGCTTCGCCTACCATAATTTCAACACCGCCATTTAAGCCAGCAGCTACATCGCGGTTGCCCGACGTACGCGAGCCATAACGGGCGGTTAGCGCAAAGGTCATACGGTTATTGTTAAACGACGCAAGCGGATCGTGGTAAGTAAACGACAAGCTATCTTTCCACACGCGTTGCAGATCAAGTGCCTGGCCTTTTTTAGCTGTGTTCAGTCGCGCTTGGCCTACGGTTATATAATCAAGCTCAAGTACTTCTTTAATATAACTCCATGGCACTAGGCCTTGGTCGCCACTGGTACCGTTAAACGCTTTTAGTAACTTAGGGTGGGTACGCAGCTTAGTGGCCACACTTTGCGATAGCGTCATGGCATTTGGGCGCATAAGCGGTGCATCAAGCATGTCTAAAAAGAACGGCAAAATATCCAGTGTTGCATCATCTAAACGCTTTTGTCCGCCCGCCGCTAATGATTGAGTGCTACCAAAGTTAGCGGCTTTGTTGTACATATTAGCAACGCGTATTTCACGGTTAAGCAATACCAAATCAGTTAAACTTTCAGCAGCATGTAAACGCGGGTTATAGTTTGCTGGCGCATTCGTAACATCGTCATTTGGCACAACATCAGCTAAGCCATAATCAACAACTGAACCGGTTCTATCTTCAACACTAAATTCAACTTGATTAGGGGACGATTTACGGCCAATCTTATCGTCTACAACGGTGAATTTTTCGCCTTTTTTATACTCGGTCCATTTGTAGTTACGTAACCCAACCGGCGAATAAGGTGCAAGTGTATCTGCAACCAAGGCTTTATTTTTGTAAGCAATGGCAATCGCCGTTTGCTCAACATCAGGGGTAAATGGCATACCATTACTCATGACAAATCCTTATTATATAAATTTAAGTTAATCCAGCTGCGCTATGCAGTTGGAATAGTCGCTATTACTTGTGGCGCTAAAAATATGTCACCAATTACACCCACGTCACCGTCTTCCATAGCCCAGCCTGCAATATGTATTTGTGTCTCACCTACACTAGTAGCTAAGTCAAATGCAACTGCCTTACCGTCTGCGTCTGCAACAATTAAATCACCCGCTTCAATTACACCACCAAATTCAACCGGCGCACTTTGAGTCATAACCACATCTATTCGTAAATGCTCGTCTGTACCTTGCTCAGTTACGCCGGCATACGCTGCGCTTGCATCTACCGCACTTGCTACAGCAAAATCAGCCACTGGCGATACAACAACCAAGCGGTTGGCAGCAATAACAGCTGTTGCCACAAAGTTTTTAATAAATCCTGGGTTTGCCATAGTCTTATGCCTTTTTAATGTGGTCCAGCGCAGCGGTAATGCTAATAGTCACGCCTTTGCTAGATTGTGATTGTTGATAATCAAGCGCTTTAGCTGCTAGTGTTTCTGCACTATCGTCTGTTACTTCGCCGTTTTTATCGTCTTTATTAAACTCGCTCGTCAAGCCAGTTTGCTCTGGTAAGCCTTTTAAAAAGCCTTCAAACCAGGTCGCAGGTTTAAGCTCTTGGTTTTTACCGTCGCTGGCTGCAAATTCAAACGTGGCATCGCCATCATTTAACTTGGCCATAAACTCAGCCACACCATCGGTATTCGTTAAACGCGGCGCTTTACCACCGTTCACTTCGGTATTAATAAAGGTGCTGGCCGCGGCAACACGCTGCGCGTATTCCAACTTAGCGTTTTTAGCGTTCGCTGCATCAATTTGGTCTTGCAGCGCCTTTCTTTCTTTTTCATCCATTGCATTGTCCTCATGGGTGGGTGGGGTGGCGTTGCTATTTACAACGGTATCAATACCATCAACGCCTTTATTAAATTCTGTATTGTTGTCGCTATTGGCTTTAGCACGTTCATGCTCAGCAATAATGGTTTCTTCTTTTAACCATTCACCTTCGTAATTAGGCACAACCTTATCAGCCGCTTCACTACCAAAGCGGTCGGTTATAAAGCCACGTAAATTACTCATAAGGCGGGTAAGGGTGTTAGATGTGTGCAGCGATATGTCGTCAATATCGCCTGCAGCAAACTCTAGGGTAAGGGTGTCTGCATCATCTGTTTGGTTAAACTGCCAGGCAAGGCCTTCAACAGCAGGGGGCTTGCCACCTAAATAACCAATGTGCGCAAGTTGGTAGCCATTAGCTACTTTTTCTAATCGTACCGAGCGGTTAGGATAGCGCTTATCGGCTACAGCTTGGGCAAACTCAGCGCAAACATCGTCTGCTTTAGCAAACAAAGAGCCGCCTTCTGCTTTTAAATCACTGGCCCAGCCCCATGCAGCATCGTGCATTTTAGGATGGCCAATAACCAGCGGAGCGGTTTTAGGTTTAAAGTTGGTTACAACGCTGTTTAAATCCGCGTCGCTAAATGTATGTGTTACGCCTTTAGAATCGGTTTGTGTACCGGCTCTAAATACTTCAAACCAATTAAATTTGGTGTTTGTGCTTGTTTTGTTTGCCATGTTCCCAGTGCCAATAAACTAACTAAGTGGCACCAGTGTATTGGGGGGAGGGCTATTGAACCGCTGGAAAAGACTTTACAGCGCTATTAGAGGTAACCTAAAGATATTAAGTTACAACATTAAGGTTTACAATACATCAAGTTCCTCAATTTGTTTTATTGTTTCTTTAAGTAATTCATCTAAGGATTGTCTATATTTTTGATAATCACTTACGCCATTAAAACAAATAATCGAATATAGAAACGTGAAAGTACTAATTATGCTTTTTTCTAAGTCCTCATGAACATACAATGTGGATTTATATAAAAATCCATCAAGATAAAAGGAATAATAAAACGTCTTATTCAAACGATTTACTTCAATTACTTCATAGTGATCATGATCATGATAATCGTCATCGTCATCGTCATCGTCAACATTACTTGCCGTTGTTATAACCGCTATATGGTACTCTTCAACATGTTCTGAATAAGATTCAATTACTGAGTTGAACTTAGCAGAGACATCTTTGATAAAATTACTATTTAATTCAGTTGTGAAGTTACTAACTGAAGAGCTTGGGAATAATATTTTGTAAAGGCGCTCAGGGCTTAAATTAAAAGAGTCTTCTGGGTGACGCTTTTTTAAAGCTTCACAATGTTCAACGAAATATTTGTAATGGTTAAAAAAATTATTAGATGAGTTGTTTTGTTCCACTAAGTGATTGCTTTTCGCTTTTTGTTTTGAGGAATGAAATCGGTTAATCATTACTGCAAGCGTAAGTGGAACAGTTAATAACGCAATGGGAAAAGCATAGTAACTCACAAAGCCAGCTAATGACTCAGCACTAACATGAGGGTTATATAGACCTTTCGTTATTAATTCCTCAGTCAACCTATAAAAAAACCATGCAATAAATAATAATGGAGCTAGAACAACCAACCAAAACAGCCTGTTTTCGTGAAGAGCTTTATCCTCTTGAACTTTAAACCAGTCACTAACTAACCATTTTGAAACCTTTTTCACTATTCCCATATCAATTCCCTTGAACTTAATTTGTTAACTACTATATTAAAGAAATCCATAATAACCAAGGACTGGCGATGTTATCAAAGAAAATAATCTTCTTAGTTATAGTTGGCTTAACTGCTTTTTATTTAAATCTATATTTTCAAAATAACCAAGCACAAAACATTGAATATGGTAAACCCGATGAAATATCGCCTAACATGTACGGCACACTCACGCAGCGTATTATCCAAAACACAAACCCACTACTAACAGCAAAAATTAAAAGCAGCTTTAGTGATGGTTATATTTCAACGGATGAATACATAGCAATAGCCCAGCAACATATAGTATTAAAAGACCCACTGCGCTCAAGTAAGCAAATAAACTATTCAACTAGCAAAGCTAAAGCCGATTTAACCAGTGCCTTAAATGCGCTATAACAAGTGAATCTAACAAACACACCCCGCAAATGAGTTTAAACCATGTTTAAACTGCGTTTAAATTCGACTGGGTGTGTTTAAACGGCTTCAACTCAAGCCAATGTAGCCACAAAACAAAGCAGGGTGCTTAAAATAGCTTACAGGCGTTAATGTATTTTGGGTATAATAAATGAAAAAGTGTTAGAAGTTTGTATACTTAAATAATCTAGGGTCAAATTAAAAGCTTAGATTGCTTTTTGTTAACACTACCAACATATGATCCGATTCCTTTCTTTTGATGATCTGAATTACTCAAAGAATATGCTCGTTGAAATTTAACAAACCTTTCGTACTCAATTTTCATCTCATTATGGTAAATTTCTATATTAAATGCGGTTGTCTTTTCAGAAACTTTATTTGATTTTTTATCATTAATTAGGAACTTTGACTTCTCTAATTTATCAATCAACTTATCATAAATATTATTAAGAGCACTTTCGTCATTTGAAGATATTACAATGTCATCCATATAAACTGACACAGTTGCTAAATTATTTTTATATATTTCCTCTAAAAAAATACCTAGCGCACTATCAGCTAAACATATAGAAGCAAGTAATGGAGATTGTATAAAGCCGTAGGGTAGGTGATGAGAGTGGGGGTAATTTCCCATTACTTTAACGGTAGACAGTTTTGCTATTTCTCTAGCTTTTTCGTAACTGATAATTTTCTTTAACGCTCTTGTAATTCTACTACGACTTATATAGCCAAAAAAATCAGCTATATCGATTGTTGAAAAGAAATTATTTTGTAAATGAACAGATAATGCTTCTACATGTCCACCAGATCTTAAGTGATAATAATACGAAGGGGATCGCCATGATTTATTAAGTGTTTTTAGTACATTTTCACCAGACTTACGACTTGAAGAGCTTGGGTTGTAAACCCACCTACCAGGTTTAATTTCGAATCTATTGGACCAACTGGAATTGTAAATCATTTTTTTAGCAAATATGAGTAATTAAAAGCCATGTTAAAGAGATCGATAACAATCAGCATAAAGTCATAAAATTCATTTAAGAATCCAATAACGGCTGTTGCTAATTCGATACGCTCTTTAACTAGACTATGTTTAGATTTATCTTCCATACATAACCCTCCATATCTCCCTGACATGTCTAGCGCAAGCGCAAGCGCATGACTAAAAACTAACTGAGTAGGCAACAATGAGACAATTAGATACAATTAGAATCATCATAGGAGCCTATAAGAATCACAATAGTGACATACATGAAGGGAGCGGCAAGTGCCACCTAATGTCAGGAATCTAAATTGTACATAGCCTACTAAAAATATCAACCTATTATAAAGTCTAAACTATTAATTAATGTCCATAATATTTATTACTAAACCTAACAACAATCGGCGTTCCGTCTTGCTCACAGGTAACACTAATCTTTAATTTTTCTTGATGATCATAGTAAGTGACTAAATGGGTCATTCTGTCTCGTTCTTCTAACTTTGTTGGATTCACAGCAACAGCATTTAACACCGCAATAGGATCAAACGGTTCTGTTTGGCTGCATGGTGCAGTATCTAGCAAATAAATCTCAGAATATGTAATAACACCATCAGTGCTGTCATAGCGGGTTTTGTATTGCGAGGTAGTTGTAGTAATTGAACCATTGGCAGTCGCGGCAGTCTTTAAAATATCACTTGCTGCTTCAAGTCTAAACTTTAGGAACCGATCCGGGCTAATAAAATCTTTCGGTGGTGGAGTAAGTTGTGTAGCTTGCACTTCTTCTTCCTTACCGCAGCCGACAAGTACCGCACATATAGCAGCTGTTATAAAAACACTTTTCATAAATAATCCCTTATTAAATAAACGTTAAAACTAAAAACCTACTTTACATGCTCTCTACTTACCAAAAATAAACAGCCCAACAAAAAAGATGATTGCAAAGGCAACAACATAACCAATAATTTTGATTTCGCTTTCTTCTTGCGCTTGATTCAACTCTACCTCAGCGGTTTTGGCTTCAATCTGAGCTACTTCTAATAGTTTTTTAGATGTTTCTAATTCTAGTATTGAACTCAAAGCGTTCATTTCTTCACTATAAAACTGTTCGAATTTCTCAGCATCGTCTTCGCTTAGTTCTTTAGTTAAATCTTTAAGTTCATCGTCTAAATCAAGCATTAGCTGCGGAATAGTATTATTTGAAATTGCTTCATTTATCCTAAGATCATGCTGTTTAGCTAGTTCACGTATATATTTGCGCTCTAACAGCTCCATCTGCATTCCTTTTTATTATCAATCCACTTTACGCGCACGTTGTAGCACACGCTCTACACGGCCAAGCACGCTAAAGCGTCCAGCGTTAATATCATCCGCATCAACAAAAAAGCCAGAATAGGCGCTGTTGTCGCTAGTGATGTTATAGCCCTTACTTTTAAAGTCGTACTGAATACGCTTTACAAAAATCTCATCATCAAAGCGCAGTACGCACACACCTTCACGTGCATCAGTTTGGTCATCAATCAACGAGACTAAGGTTAAATCACCGTCAAACAAGGTGCTTTCCATGCTATCGCCGCGCACAGGTACTACCGTTAGCTTTTTGTTATGTAGGTTATTTTGCTGCAACCAACGGCTCGATAATTCAAACCGTGCAATTGGGTGCTCAGCTATTACCAGCGCACCACCACCGGCACTAGCCGCTAAATCGTATTGTGGCACAGCCGTTAAATCAGCATGACTGGTTTGTAACGTTGTACTTTTTGTTTTCACTAAAGGTTGGGGAGCGCTTTTAGAGCCTTTAAGTATGTAGTTAATATCAAAACCTATATCAGATAGGGCAATTAACTTATCGGAAGGAATTGGATGTCCCGCCTCCCACCTCAGAAAAGTTGTTTTACCAACACCAATAGCTTTTGAAGCTTCAGCTTGCGTTAACCCTAACCGGTTACGTTCATCGCGCAAAAAAGTTGCCATTTATTGAAACTTTTAACCATTTTAATCGCATTAAACATCAGTAACTTACAATAAAATGAAGTTTAAGTGCAATATATTGAAACTAAAGGCGTTGACAGTTTCAATATATTGAAACTATACTTGCCACACATTAACAAAAACATACTCTTTGTATCTCGCCAAAGAACATAAAAGAGTATGTAAACCAAAAGGCACTTTACAATGAAACCAGACCAAATTAAACAAGCACTTGAAGAAAAAGGCTATTCACTATCAATTGTTGCTACTGCACTAGGCTTAAACCTGTCACACGTTAGCAGTGTTGTTTATCAACACACCACCTCATACAAAGTAGCCTCTGCTATTGCCAAAATTATTGGTAAACCGGTAGAAGCCATTTTCCCAGATGTATCTGCTTATACAAAAAATAAAGATACCCGCAGCCAAAAAGTACAAGCGCTGCGCGAGCTATTAGCCAGCGAATAACAGCATCGGCAATAACGCATTTTAAATCAATGTAATTGTGTAAGAGATTTTTACCTATGGAACATTTAACAATGGCACAAAAAAACCAAATGACTAAAAGTATACTTGAAGCCGATGTTGCACCCGACTGCGATATATATCACTTATTTATTCACAGCGTATGCTCAGCCATGAAGCGCTCTGGCTTTAGCCGCCCAGTAATAGCGGACCGTATGAACGACGCTTTGCACTCGCAAAACAACGAGGTTGATCAGTCAAAACTCAATAAGTGGCTAGCACCTAGCCAAGCCCACTACATGCCAATGCATTTTTTACCTGCACTGTGCTACGCCGTGCGTTCAACCGAGCCTGCCAATGTATTGCTAAAACCTATTTTATTTAAAGCGGTTGATCAGCGCTCGCAGCTATTGCAACAACACGCCGAGCTGCAAATGGAAATAGAAGAGCGCACCGCCATGCAGCGCTACATTACCGAGTCGTTACTCACCAACGACGACCAAGAATGACAGCACCATTACACCACCCGCTATAAAACCAAATTAAGGCTAAAACAATGACCATCAAAGACCAAGCTCCGTCTAAAAAACACCAAATTAGTAATATTGAGGCTGATGTAATGCTGTTAGCAAACAACAAAAGCGTAGTTAGGCCACAACTTACATCGGTAACAAACCTTAAAACGGGCACGGCTTCATCCATACCAAGCATCTCAGGAGCGCACTATGAGCACTGAGTTAACAGAGCAAACATTCTCTGCCGAAGAGCAACAGCAGCTTAGTGCCAAAATAGAGAAAATGGCGGGGCATATACAGCTAGTTATGCCAGATTCGGTTGACGAAGCATGGCAACTGGTTGTGCGTATGGAAGAGCAAGCGTTGGTAGAAACCGCAAAACGGGGGCTTTTATATATGTCGATCAAAATGCATTTAGGCCACGGCGAATTTGAACGCAAGTTACGTGAACACACTATCGCACCACGCTCAGCTCAAAGCAGTATCGCTGTCGCAAAAATGTTTTTGGCGTTGCCAGAGGCAAAAGCGCGGACGTCGGCGCTTTTAAACATGAATAAAAGCAAACTGATTGAAATGGCGCGCCTACCAGTTGAAACCGTGGAATCACTTGATGACGAAGATCTAGACACGCTTAATGATTTGTCTGTACGTGAGTTTCGTAAAGAAATTCGTAAGCTGAAAGACAAGCACACTGATCTTGAAGAGCAAACCGCCACGCTTATAAACGCCCTTGAAAACGAGCGCTTAACTAAAGCCCCAACCCAAATGTACCAGTTACCTATGTTAGTAGCGCAGGTGCGCCAAAAGGCTTTTGCACACAACGCAGTAGTAAACGAGTCACTTGAAGAGTTTATTGCTATGGCTGAGCAGCTCTGTAATGCCCGCGACCTCGATTTAAACCACCGCATTGGTGCAGCGCAAACAACCTGGCATTTATTCTTAGCGGTACAGCAACGCATTACCCATATGCTCAACCGTTTAAGTGGCGAGTTTGGCCCAGAGCATTTAACCGGCGCTGACTGCATACCGCAATTTGCCGAAGATGAATGGCAAGACGCCCAAGCAAACCGTGAATACATGCTAGCCATGTTTAACGACCAAACTAAAACCCATAAGTAGGAGAGAGCAATGCATCCTGCAGTTCAACGATTTAATCGCTTACCAAGCACTGG
This sequence comes from Pseudoalteromonas sp. SG44-5, assembly GCF_014164175.1. Classification (NCBI taxonomy): domain Bacteria; kingdom Pseudomonadati; phylum Pseudomonadota; class Gammaproteobacteria; order Alteromonadales; family Pseudoalteromonadaceae; genus Pseudoalteromonas; species Pseudoalteromonas sp. SG44-5. The sequence goes on from NZ_JACJES010000002.1 coordinate 480,048, forward strand.
TAGCGAACTAAGTTGGCAAAATGCCAGCGAAACCGCCCGTAAAAAAGCCCAAAGCCGTGCTGTACTTGTGCGCCACTTGCTTACCCAAGAAGGTGGGTTACCAAAAGCGTTTGAGTTACTTGTAACTAATTACCGTGCAAACCTAGCGCCTAGCACCTTAATGGGCGCTATTGAAGTGCTAGGTAAGTTGCCTGGCCGCGCCACTATATATAACTGGTGTAATGCGTACAAAGACAATGGCATTAATGGCTTATTACCTAACCATAAAGGCAAAGCACAAACCCAGTACAGCTGGCTTGCACGTAGCCTTGAGCTGTACCACAGCCCAAACAGCCCAAGCTTTGCGCAAGTGAGCGACCAATTAAATAAAGAGGGTTACAAGGCACAGCACCACCAAGTACGCCGCTTTATAAATGCATTACCCCATGAGCTAGGCCCACAAAGCCCATACCGTATGGGTGCAAAGCTGTATCGCGAAAAGCACAAAGATCACTTACTGCGCTCAACCGACAACATTAAGCCTGGCGTTATGTATAACGGCGATGGCCACACCATTGACGTGTATTTAGCGCACCCTAAAACAGGCAAGCCATACCGCGCAGAACTTACCGCGTTTCAAGACGTAGCAAGCCGCTGCATTGTTGGCTGGGAACTTGGCTACGCCGAAAGCACGATTGATACTTTAGCCGCTATTAGCCGCGCTATTAAAGTACATAACAACGTGCCTGCCATGTTTTATTTAGATAACGGCTCTGGCTACAAAAACAAACTAATGAACGACGACACCACCGGCTTTTATGCCCAGTTTGAAATAGACGTTATTTTTGCCATACCTGGCAATGCCAGAGCCAAGTGGATAGAGCGTTTCTTTTTGCACATGGAAGACCGTGTAGGCAAAAAGTTTAGCACTTATTGTGGTCGCCATCATAACGATCGCCATAAGCAGCTAGTACTAAAAGAAGCCAAGCAAGGCAAACGTAAACTGCCAAGCGTTGACGAGTGGATAGCTGAGTTTAAAGCCTTTTTAAACGACTACCACAACAGCGCCCACCCAGAAGTTAAAGGTAAAACTCGCCAACAAGTGTGGGATGAAAACGTTGACCGCGTACCACCGGTAGAGGGCGACTTTGTAATGCTGCCGCGCGAAACGGTAAACATTCGCCGTGGGCGCTTTCGCTTGCATCAACGTGATTACAGTGCCGACTTTTTGCACCAGTTTAATGGCCAAGAACTGATTGCAGCCTACGACATGCACGACGACAGCTACACCAAGCTTTATAAGTTAAACGGTGAGTTTTTAATGGTTGCTAACTTAAAAAGCAAAACCCATGCAATACCGTCTTCGCGTGTTGAGCAAGCCCAGCAAAAACGCCTTACAGGCCGCGAAAAACGCTTACAAGTGCATTTACAAGAAGTGCGCGCCCAAGAAGCCAGTACACGCATTATTGATATTGATGCAGTCACTGAGCTGGCCGCGCCTGTTAATGCCATTACTGAGCAGTTAACCCCAGTAAATATTTTTGATTTTGACGTAGCACCTGCAGTGCCACAACACGAAATTGACCTAAACGAATTATTAGACCAACCACTTTTACGTAAGGAACACAGCTATGAGCTATAACCAACCATTCCCATACACACCCGAGCAAACGCTACGTGTTGAGCTTATTAACCAAGAGCTGAGCACCACAGGCATGAGCATTGAGGAGCTAAATTGTGGCTTTGCGCTGCAATCGGCTAAAGAAGTGCTGGCAAATAAATGCACTATAAACCCTGAAAAAATTATTGTAGCTATGTGGCATAAGCTTTTTGGTGAAGCGGCTATTACCGACATTGAAAAACGCAACGGCTTTAATAAGTCGTATGCTAAAGCCGATCGCGAATTAGCATCACGTATTTGTTTGCGCTTGCAGTCGCCCGAAATACGCGATCAAAACATTACCAGCGCCAGTATTGCTGTAAGCATGGGTAAAAGCACCTCGTCTATTAGCCAATTAATTAACGGTAAATACAACGCTAAACCCACTAAACACTTACACGACATTTGGGCGTTAATTTGCCCTGCAGACGTTGACCAAGGCAAGGCTAATAACAACCCCGCCGAGCGTAAGCAAATTAGTATTGTGTACGGCGATGTACGCTTTATTCCTACTAGTACCTCTAAGCTTATTGCTATGGCGTGCGACCAAGCGCGCGCACGTAAGCGCTTTAGTGTGTTTGCAGGCCAAGCGGGCCTAGGTAAAACCAAAGGTATTAATGAATATTGCCGCCAAAATAAAGAAGCCATTTTAATCGCCGGCAGCGAGCAAACCAGTAGTACCCAAGTGCTTGAGCAGTTAACTGCAGCCCTGGGCTTATCGCGCTGCCCAAGTGCGTATAAAAACATGCAAAAAATTATTATGGCACTGCGCGATACCGACCGTTTAATCATTTTAGACGAAGCCGATAAGTGCAAGCCTAACTCACTCGACCCACTGCGCACCATTAGCGACCAAGCCATAGTAGGCGTAACCCTGGTTGGCAACATTCAGCTCGTAGACAAACTGCAAACCCAAGAGCGCTACGAACTAATAGCAAGCCGCGTGTGCTTTTGGCCTAAACCCATTGGCCAAATAACCGTTGAAGACATTCGCACCCTGTTTTTAGAGCTAACCGAGGGCACAGTAAAACTCGCCCAAGACGACGCAAAATGGTGGCAGTGGCTGCACAAACGCGTTGAAGGTAATGCACGTGAACTGGTTGAAAACCTGTTACCGCATTTGCTTAACCACACAAATAAAAACCCAGACACGGCCATAGATAAACTTTTAATAAATGGCATTTTTTCATCAGTACTTAATAAACCAGCGGTTTAAACGCCGTTTAAACATAATTTAAATAAGGATTTAATCATGGCATTTTCAATAAAATTAAACACAGCACGTTACACAGCACAATTGGCATTTAGTGATCGCGTTACTAACCAAAGCATGTTTTCGCTACTGGCAAAAATGGACCCACAGGGAGAGTTAATCGACAGCTGCGACGGTAATATAAAAGCGGCATTTGCAACCTTAGTTGCCGATAAGCTTTTTGCAATACATCACGTGCACGAGGTTAATTCTCATGCCCATACAGCACGTCGATTTAATACTATTTATCGTCATTTTCCACTAGTTTTTACTGAAGGTATGCACGACTGGGGCATTAAAATAATTGCCATTACCGACTCACCAACCTTCGAATTTGTAGCCCAGGAGGAAATAGCGTGAGCAACTTAATACAGCAAATAAAAATTGCCCAAAAGGCGGCGGGTATCGACCAAGATACTCACCAACTTAATGTGTCGTACATTGCAGATGGCCGCACAAATACATGCACAGGGCTTAGTAAGCTTGAACAACAGCAGCTGCTTGCTCGTTACCGTGCTATGAACCCTAATGCAGGTAAAAAGCAATTACCTGCACAGCTAAAAATGATTTACAGCCTATGGGGGCAGCTGCACCGAGCAGGTGCGGTAAATGTAGATTCTAAGCAGGCATGCGACGCGTTTTGCGAAAAGCATTTACAAGGTAAAACCCTATATAAAAGTGCGCAGCAGTGGCCGCATATTATAGAAGTGCTTAAGCAATGGCTTGCACGTCAAAAGGCTGAGCAGGGGGCTTAAATGGCTAATTACGAAGAGCACCAAAACTTTACTATTAACCCACGCAACCCGCAGTACCAAGAGGTGTTAAATCGCCGCGCAGTAAAAGCGGGCGACGTTAAAAAAAGTAAAGCCAGGCGCAATGTTGAAGCCTACAAAGAGCAGCGTGAAATTGACCGCGAATATAATTTAGAACACTTACTGGAGGGTGATTAATGAGTTCAGTAACAATTGATATGCGTGCATTACCTTATGGTTTGCGCAGCATAGTTAAGCATTTAGGAGTTGAAAAAACGATTGCTATTTTAACCGAAAAACAAGGGCAAATGTTTTATATACCCAAGCAGCCAACAGCTGATCACGAAGTGGTTAAAATTTTTGGTATGGATGTAGTCAACGAGCTACTAGCAGAATACGAAACTAAGCATTACCAAATGCCCATGTTACACAAAGTACTAATGCAAATTCGTAACCAAGAAATATGCAAAGAGCTGGATAACAAAACCAGCACCATTCAACAGCTGGTAATGCGTTTTAAAATTACGCGTCAGCAAATAACCAGTATTTACAGCGCGTATCAGTTAGAGCGCAATCACGAAACGCAACTCAATTTGAGTTTGTAGGGGAATAACATGGATACCAATACTGAAAATAAAGCGTGTAACTGTTTTAAAGATACATTAAACCGCGTCAAAGACCATTTAACAGAGCAAGGCAAAGTACCTGCAGACGCCATTAATATAGGTTTTAGGTGGCAAGGGCAATCAATGATTCTAACTGAGGGGGAGTACTCGCCAGTAAACCCTAAAGTTGAAGTTGAATTTCAAGCAGCCAAAAAAGGCGGTGGCCATGCACGTAATAAAACTAAAATCGACATTTCGATAATGGCTACACATTGCTGTTATTGCGGCCGTGAATATCAAAGAAACAATGCTTAGCAATGCAAAACAATAACTTTGTATTGCTCACGGCTTTACAGCTTAGCGGCGGCGCTAAGCCAAAGCCGTGGCAGTACAAACACAGTTTAAATTTGTTTAACCGGTATATAAACCAACGCAAGTTATTTGGCCTAGATACAACAGGCATGATGGACGAATACCGCGAAGCATATAAAGAAATTAAGGGTAAATAATGGCAACTGAATATCAAACGTATGTAGTAAAATTTGAAGGCGAGGCACCTCAAGTCACCGCTGGCATGAACATTAACGGAGGGAGTTTGCGCCGTGTATGTTTTAACAACCAAATGGCATTAAACGATGATGCGAGACAATTAATTGAAGATGCACTTGAAGAAGGCACGCTTACAGAGCGCCAAGTAAACGACCTACTAAACGAACTTTTAACACTACTTTAAACCCTGTTTAAATCTTATTTAAACTAATTGGCTTGTGGCTCTTGTAATCACAAGCCAATTTGCTTTAACCTAATATAACACCTCTACAGCGCCTAGCTGAAAACAACTTTACAGCGGTTTATTTCCCCCTAAATTGATTTACTTACTGTATGACAAATACAGTGCATATCCCAATTATTGAGCATTTAGCTCAGCAAATAATTAAAGCCAGTTCTAAAGCCGAGCAAATCGCTATTTCGCGTCGTTGTCCGCTGCAAGACCTGCCAGCATTGCGTGCCCGTGTTAAACAGCTGCTTAACCCTGCGGCTAAAAAACCACTTCGCAATACGCGCTTACCTGCCTGTTATGTCCTAACTAAACAACGTTTAACTAAAATCACAAGGACTAAACAGCATGGCACTTAAACAACGTGTGGCGGTTCCTTTAGCACCCAGCTTTATATTTCAAGAACTGGTACCTAAAGCAACCTTTGAACTATTTAAAGATTCACCTTTATTTTTAATCAATTGCTTTGATGCTCGTGCGCTGCGCATGTTGCAAAAACTACGTGAAAAGTTTGGCCCGTGCACTGTAAACAACTGGTATTGGGGCGGCGCTAATCAATACCGTGGTTATCGTCCACTTGATTGCACCATTGGTGCTAAGCGCAGCCAGCACAAACTTGGCAAAGGGTTTGACTGCAGCTTTAAAAATTACACTGCTCAACAAGTACGTGATTACGTATTAGCCCACCCTGAAGAGTTTCCAGACATTACCGCCATTGAAGGTTTAGTAAGTTGGTTTCATTTTGATGTACGCACGCCTACGTGGACGGGCATTAAAGTATTTAACCCGTAAGGATTGGCCAATGACCCCAGAACAAGAAAACCTACTTTTTGAATCTATTGGCTCTATTAAGGCAAGCCAAGAGGCCATTTTAACCAGTGTTGCTGAGATAAAAGCTGATATTCATCATAGTATCGAAAAAAGCGAAGCACGCCAAAAAGTAGTAACCGACGCATTAAAAACCGATTTAAAAGAAAGCGAAAAACGTCAAGTTATTGCAATTAATAAACACGATGAACGGTTAAAAAGTGTAGAAGAAAAACTCACTAATCAGCGCGTTAAAGTGGCCGCTATGGGAGGCTCTGCAGGTTTAGCAGTGTCGTTAATTGCATACGCTGTAAAAAATGGATTGATGAACTAATGGCACACCCCGCAGAGAAAAAAAACGCAGTACGCCACAGCTATGTAACCGAGCTACTAGCACTGAGTGTTGCGGGTATTAAACACAGTGTGGCCGATGGCACCGCACGACGCTGGAAAATGGAAGCCAAAGACAATGGCGACGATTGGGATTTAGCCCGCGCAGCAAGCCGACGAAGTGAAGGCACTGCAGGGGAGTTTACTACCGACTTTATTGAAGAGTTTACCATTCAAGTAAACGAAACCTTTGAGCTTTTAAAGTCAGCTGAAGGCGCTGCGCTACCACTTGAACAACGCACCAAGGTTTTAAGCTCACTAACCGACATGATGAGCAAAGTAATGAAAGTGTCGGGCGGTAATAAACGCCTTGAAAAACGCACCATTGCAACCGAGGTACTTAAAATTTTGGCTAAGTTTGTATCAACCAAATACCCAGAGTTTGCTCCTGAGTTTGTTGAAATACTCACGGCGTTTGGTCCACGGCTCGATAAGGAGTTAGACGACTAATGGCCGATATGAACTCACGTGAATTTTTAGCTGAAATAGAGCAAATAACCGGTTCTCTGCGCCGCGATATTGAAGCAAAAGAGCGCAATATAGATCCAAGCCCAGCCGCCATTAAACAGCGCCGTAAACGCGTACTTGGTGGCGATTTTGAGTTTTTTGTATACACCTACTTTCCGCATCATATGTGGCTTGATGACGACCAAAATGCGTCTGAATTTCAAAGCTATTTTATGAAGTGGTTCCCCGAAGCTCTAAAGCTTGAAAACGGTTGGAAAAACTGGTTTGTTGCCCCTCGTGGTGAAGGTAAAAGTACTCTAGCGGTAAAAATTGCGCCTGTGTATGTAGCTGTGTGGGCGCTATTGCAAGACCCTGAAATTTGCCAAGACCTGGGCTTAGAAAAAATAAAGCAATTTACCGATTTTGTGATTTTGTTTGGCGCAGAAACCAAAATGCCAACCAAAACATTAGAGGTAGTTAAAACCGAACTGCTTAACAATAATAACTTGGCGCTAGACTTTCCCGAGGTGTGCACAGCATCACCTGTGTGGAAATTAGGTGAGTTTGTAACAGCTCAAGGTGTGCGCTTTGAAAGCCGGGGTGCTGAGCAGTCAGTTCGCGGTACGTTCCACGGAGCTAGTCGCCCTAAGTTACTACTCTCTGATGACATTATTACCGATGCTGAAGCTAAATCGCCCACTGAGCGCGATAACCGTTGGCGCTTTTTAGAAGCCGCGGTGCAATACCTAGGCCCGCCTGATGGCAGCGTTAAGTTTTTAGGTGTTAATACAGTTTTAAATAATGACGACCCAATAAGCCGCGCCGAAGATGCGCCTGGCCATATTGTTCATCGCTTTAAAGCCATTAAGCAAATGCCTGAACGCATGGATTTATGGGAACAATGTCGCGATTTAATGGTGCACGACGATAAGCGCTTTGAAAAACGCGCTGCCACTAAAGGCGAAGCCGTTTCAACCGAGGCTAAACCGTCGTTTAAGTTTTGGCTAAAAAATAAAAAGCAAATGCTTAAGGGCGCTAAAACCAGCTGGCCAAGTGTGCGAACGCTTTACGATTTAATGTGTATGTGGGCAGCTAATAAACGCGAATTTAACCGTGAAATGCAAGGCATTGCCAAAAGCGATGAAGAGTCTATTTTTTACCAATTCGATTTTTGGGTAGATCGCTTAAACGAGTGGGTGCCTTATGGCGCATGTGATCCAAGCATGGGTAAAACCGAAAAAGCCGACCCTAGCGCTATATTAGTGGGGTTTTATTCTCAAGATTTACAAAAGCTGCACGTTGAATACGAAAGCCGCAAAGTACGTGGTACCAGCCGTTTACTTAACGATTTAATACGTGCGCAAAAAGAATATAACTGTCGTGTGTGGGGTTTTGAAAACAACAACGCGTTTGATTTTATGCGCAGCCAGTTTATTAAAACGGGGTTAGAGCAAGGCATTGCACTGCCGCTGCGGGGAGTTACTGCAACTATACCTGCAGAAGAACGCATAGGCTCACTTGAAACTTATGTAACCAATACACCGGCTCAAATTGCATTTCATACGCGGTGCCGTTTACTGCTCGACGAGCTAGAAAACTGGCCCGAAAAACAAACCATGCATCACTACGATTTAAGTTGTGCACTTGCCATTTTATGGATGGTGTCGAGCACTGGTGCAGGCGGTATTCCGCGTGTAAGTAGCCGCAAAGTAACTAAACAAATAAGAGGCTATCATGTTTAAAAGCAAGCCACGTATAACATCGAAAGCATACGCTGCACTTAACCGTATGTTTGATCAAAACCGATTAGATCCAAGCCTTACCTCGCTTATTACTGAGCTGCCTAATCCAGACCCTATTTTACGCCGCGCAGGCAAAAACACGGCTATTTACGAAGAGATTTCGCGCGATGCGCATGTAATTGGTGAGTTGCGCTCTTTGCGTAGTGGTTTATTTAGCTTTAATACCGAGCTAGTACCAGGTGGCGACGATGCCGCAAGCTTAAAAAGCTATGAACTAGCCAAAGCATTTTTTGCTAAAAAGCCGTGTCACCACACCGAGTGGGCCGATATGGATTGGCATAACTATAGCGCTATTTTAAACGGGTTTAGTGTTACCCACTTGGGCAAATACATAAAACATAATGGCAACTGGCAACCCGAATATGTAGAAACCTGGCGTAATAGTCGCTTTGCGTTTAGTAGCGATAGTGAGCTGATGGTAAAAACCAGCGAAAACCCACAGGGCGAATTAGTTGATCATCGTCGTTGGTCGTGTGTTCGCCATATGCCAAGCGCCGAAAACCCATACGGCATTGCATTACTTAGCAGCTGCTTTTGGCCATGGACCTTTAAACACGGTGGTTTTAAGTTTTTTGTACAGCTGTGTGAGCGTTTTGGTATTCCTTTTCCTGTGGGTAAATACCCGGTTGGCTCACAAGATAAAGACATAGACAACTTATTAAATGGCCTTGCCAAACTAGTGCAAGACGGTATTGCTGCTATTCCTGATGATACAACAATTGAAATAATAGAAAGCAAATTATCGGGCGAGCCAGTTCCTGAGCGCCTAGTTAACTTTTGTAATGCCGAAATAAGTAAAGCACTCACTAGCCAAACATTAGCCACTGAACAAAAAGGCGGTGGCGCACGCGCTGCCAGCGAAACTCACGCGAAACGTGCGGGCGATAATCAACGATCAGACAGGGCACTTGTGGCGTCTTTTCGTAATCAAATAACCAATGCTCTGCACACAGTAAATTTTGATGGTGGTGAACCTCCGAAATTTATTTTTAAAGATAAACGCGAAATAAACAGCGAAACGGTAACCCGCGTGCGCGAATCAGCACGCCTTGTGCCTATTGGTGTTGATTGGGCTTACAACGAACTTGGCATACCAAAACCGAATGACAACGAAGTTATTTTAGACATTCCCGAAGAAGGTAAAGGCATTGCTACAGCAGCTAAGTCTGAGTTTGCTAAAACATTAAGTAACAACGTTGAGCTAACCGACGAGTTTGATGTGTTCGATCACGCTACCGACGACACCATTAAAAAGCTTTTTCATTTTGCTCAGGCATCTAAAGACCTGGACGAACTTAAACAAAAAATCACCTCACAATTTCCCGACATTTCAACCACTGCTTTGGCCCAAGTAGCCCAAACTGCAATGGAGTACGAGTATATGGCGGGTATGAATGAGGCTAATTCTAAAACTGTGGAGATAGATGATGAATGAAGTACCTGAAGGTTATTTAAAAGATGGCAAAGGCAATTTAGTCGCTGTTGCCAATGTAAAAGCAACTGATTTAATTAAAGACGAGTTTGTAAAAAAAGCCATTAAGTGCGCTGAAGATATGCAAACCCAATTGGCTGAGTTTAAGCTCGCTTTAATGGCTGAAGCCGACGACTTTATAGAGCTATTAGCGCAAGAACATGGCGTAAACCTTGGCGGTAAAAAAGGCAATGTGACTCTGCGCACCTTTGATAGCCAGTTAAAAGTAACCCTTCAAACACAAGAACGTATTGAGTTGGGCCCTGAATTAGCACTTGCTAAGCAGTTAATTGATCAATGCCTGGACGAATGGACCGAAGGCGGAAATCAAAATATTCGCGCTATTGTTAGTAATGTATTTAATACCGATAAGCAAGGCTCTCTTAATCCACAGCGTATTTTAGGCTTGCGTAAACTCGAAATATCTGACGATTCTGGCAAGTGGACTAAGGCAATGAATATTATTGCCGAGTCGGTTGGTGTTGTTGATTCATGCCGCTTTATACGTTTTTACAAACAAGACGATAAAGGCATTGAGCAACCTATTTCACTTGATATAGCAAAACTGTAGCGGGGCGCTTATGGCCATTACAAAAGAGCAGTGGGCAGAGATAGAAAAACACTTAGCTGGTTTGTTTAGCTCGGTTATTTTCAAGTACGGTGAGTTTGAAATCACCGTAACTCGTGGCCGTGTATCTGAGTCTAAAACCAGTTTGGTTGTGTACGTAGACGATGTAATTAAGGGCGCTTGGTTTATTGAAGATAAAGAACGCCCTTCATGTATTCCTGATGTGTGGCGTAAACGAACCCGCGCCAAATACACGGCTAAATCAATCAAAGATGCTGAAAAAATATGGGGTAAGCGCCGTGCAAAAAAAGAAATGCCAGAGCTATATGAAAAAAATGAATACCACGTATGCGATTTTTCAACCGCTAAAAGCCTCGTTCGCCAATATAAAAAAATCGAAAATTTAGAGCTTATTAAAATTGGCGGCAAATCTTTTGATGACTATATAAAGGTATCACCATGGACCCAGTAACAATAGCACTTGGCCTTGCAAAACTCACAGGCCTGGATAAAAAAATTGGTAGTTGGATAGGGGGCGACAATGGCGCAAAGGTTGCGTCTAAAGTGGTTGATATGGCACAAACCCTTACTAATGGTGGCACACCTGAGCAAGCATTAAACCTTGTTCAGCAATCCAGTGCTTTGCAGCAAGAGTTAAGGCAAACCATTTTAAACCGGGAAAAAGAGCTTGATGATTTAGCGTTTAAAAATACCCAAAGTGCTCGTACCATGCAAATTCAGGCATTAAACCAAGATGATAAGTTTTCGAAACGTTTTATTTATTATTATGCGTGGTTTTGGTCTTTTTCTACGGTGGTATACATAGGTTGCATTACCTTTATAACTATACCCGAGACTGCAACACGCTTTGCAGATACGATACTGGGCTTTATTTTAGGCACGGTTATAGCGTCAATCTTGAACTTTTTCTTTGGTAACAGCCGTGATAATTCACGTAGAAACGAAATTCAAGACATTCAACAGTCTCTAAAAGAGTACTAAAATGACTTTACCAGCTCCACAATATGGTGACCTTGTTAAATTCAAGGAAGCCATTTCTCACTTCAAAGACAAAATTAAGCTTACCAGCGAAAGCTATAAAGATTTGCAGGGCTTAATACACGCTAAAGCATTTACTGTGGCTGGAGCCACAGAACTCACAATACTTAATGATTTTTATAAAGCGGTTGATGCTGCAATTAGTGATGGCGAAACTATATCGGACTTTAGAAAACGCTTTGACAAAATAGTCGCTGATCATGGTTGGTCATACAATGGTAAGCGTGGCTGGCGCTCAAAAGTTATCTATCAAAACAATAAAAATACCGCGCGGGCGGCTGGCCGTTGGCAACAACAAGCGCGTTTAAAAGAGCGCAGACCTTACTTATTATATTTAACCGCTGGCGATAGTCGTGTAAGACCTGATCACAATAAGTGGAATTACATTTTACTGCCAGTTGACCATCCGTTTTGGGATACGCATTATCCGCCAAATGGTTATAACTGTAGGTGTAAGGTTGTATCACTTAACGCACGCGATATTGCACGAATGGGTTTATCAGTAACTAAGCCAGAATCGGTTAATAAGTTTATGGAGTCGTTCAAAGTAACAGACTCATCAACAGGCGAAGAACTTAATAAGTTACCTGGTATAGACTTAGGTTGGGATTATAATCCGGGCAAAGCATGGTTAGGTGCGGATATATCTGCGGGGAAATCGGTAATAAATCTTTCAAAGGATTTACAAGCGTTGGCGGTACCACAATTTAACGAAGCAGTTTTAAAGTCTCAGCAGTACTATATAAAGCAGGTAAATTTAAAAGCAGCAAAGGTAGCGCTTAATAAGTCAGTACCAGATGGCCAACAATTTACGCTAGGGCACTTGCCTGTTAATTTACTAAACGAACTGTCACGTAAAAACGCACCTATATATAGTAGCACTATTACAATAAGCAGCTCTCAGATTGAAAAGCTGTTAGCTGGGCAACTTACTATTGAGCAAATACACAATCTAATGAACGCTGTTCAAAATCCAAATACGTTTGCTTATATAGGTAATCAACTAAAATTATCGTATCAAGGTTTCATGGTCACAATAGAACTAGGCCCACAGTTAAATACCATCGTAGCAGCTGAAAAACTTTAAACATTGGCAGTTCTAAATATTTAAAGAGCGTTTAAATGGCGTTTAAACACCGTTTGAATAAACTTAAACGATCAACAATGATCTAATTCTAAACGTATAATGAGCAGGAATGATCGGGGAATGAGTCAGTTTGAACAGGTTTCGTCTAAAACCATGCGTAATTTAAATTTAGCAGTTTTTACGCTCGTGGCCACCAAAGCCTAGTAATAATACGGGTTTGCTAAACGCGAGGGCGAAAATCCATATCCCATCATTATTCCAAGAATGAACAGCCCCTTACAACTGAATAGCTTATTTCAAATCCTATTTAACATAATATAAATTATAGGCTATGTCTGATGCGCGAATGCGCCCCTTGAATAGGTGTGAACGATGCGGTTACTAATAGCAATCCAGCAACACAGGCCGCACTAATCTTTTTTGCAACTTCTTCCCACGCTTTAACTTCTTCCTTAGTTTTTGATTTCTCAATCGCTAATTGTATTAACGCAGGTTTAAAGTCTATCCCCATTTGTTCACACAGGAATATGCACTGATTAGCTGTTAGGCTTCTTCTGCCTTTTTTAATATCTGTAACATTTCCAGTGGAAACGCCCATATCTGCACAAACCTGCTTGTCTTGGCTGTACCCTTTGAAATCTCTGTACTTTTTAATTAATTCGTAGCTATACGACATAGTTTTTTACCTCTATTACTATTTTAGCACTCAAACTTGAGAAATAAACTTTTGACAACACTCTATATTGAGTGTTAGATTTCAGTTTAGCACTCATCAATGAGTGTTTACGATTGTTTTTAAGATGCTATATGTCCAATACTGAATAGTATCGGACTTTAACAAGGGAAAACGAGTTGAAATTCTACCTTCAATACATTCAAGGCTTAGAAGAATACGCATTAGGTTTCAATAAAATTGAATACCCGCTTATGTATTCGTCACGTTCAGAAGCAATGGCTTTTTGCATTGACTACTGCAACGGTGAAAACTTTGAAATTGTTGATGTAGATGAAGGCAACTGGCAAGAACTTTTTGATTCAGGAGTATTTGATTATGAACCTGAATGCTAAAACCCCAGTAGAGCAAATAACAAAAATTGACTACTTAACGGTTGTTTTCACTCCTAATGAAATCGCCCGCCTTCGTTTTGATGCAAAGTTAGCATTTGGTAATGGTGACTTTTCATCATACAAAGAAGCTTATAACGCGATGTTATGCGCTGAAATGTTTAACGAAAACGCTACTGACGATTTAGACGTTGATATAAACGAAACCGTTGTTTTCAACTCTGATTATTACTATAACGAACTATTTGATATTAACCTTTCAGGCTCTTCAAAGTATCGCCAATACAAATCAATTGACGAAATACCTGCCGATGAACGCAAACACTTTTTGAAAAATGTAGTAAGAAAAACAAAGCGTTATAAAACACTTACATCATTAATTGAAGGTGATATTTCTAAGTTTATGCACCTATTAAACACAGAAGTTGCAACCGCTGCTGACCGTTTAACCAGTGATACATTGAGCTGGTCTTATCGTGATAATTCAGGCGGTATGTTCACTTACGAAAAATCAGCAACACTTTATCGTCACGATGTTAACTCTGGCGTTATTGCTTGGGGCGCTAACAATGGCGGTGTAATGATTTCATTTACTGGTACTGGTTGTGCTGGTTTAGATATTCCTAAATTACACGACATGCTTAAAAAAATGCCTAACGTAAAAATTACCCGTTTAGATATTGCCTACGATGATTATGAAGGCAAAAGAAGTGTACTCGATTATTTTCAAAATTTAGAAGAAGGCGCTTTTTGTAAAACCAACCAAGCGCCCTCTTGGTCATTTATCCAAACTGGCGAATTACAAAAAATAAGTGCTGAAGAACAAGCTAAATGGAGAAAAAAACACGGCTGGCAAAAGCGTTATGACTGCGTGGCCAATGGCGGTAACACCCT